>NZ_JAATJW010000064.1 GCF_011800755.1 Listeria valentina | reverse complement strand
ATAAAATATCACGTAATATGTGACGAAAATTTTACAATTTCTTCAAAAAAGCAAATTTCCCTATATATTTTTCGTGTATATACAACAAATGAATCTTCAATCAAGCTTTTTTTAAACTTATTATAAATATTGGATAAGTAATTAATAAACTATACAATAGTAACTATTTCTCCTAAAACCACTTATTTCGTTAAAAAAGACCATTTATTTTTCTGATTTTCAAGTCAAGCCTCTTTTAGAACTTTAGCCTTCATAATATGCAATAAAAAAAGACCAGAAGTTTTGATGGGAACTTCTGGTCTTAATGGGATAGTGTGACATCTGTCAATTTGCAAGTCGTACAGATGCCTGGTGAAGCAAATACGAACCACAATTAACAGCGTGTCATGTAACATTAACTTTATTTTATCATAAAGAGTTTCATAAAAAATTGACAATCCAACGAATTTTAATCCTAAAATGTGTCTAACTTTTGACAATTTCTCGATCTTCTCTTTCTAAATCTAATCTTAGCAAAAAAAGCTTTGCTTGTGAAATAAAAAACATATTTTTAGAAAGCGACATAGCCAATTCTTGAGCACATCGAAAACATCTTAACTAAAGTGAACCGATAAGTCAAAGTAGCTTTACGCCAACTTTTGGTTTATCGGTTCACTTCTAAAAATAATTATTTATCAAGCTGGTGAATCAAGAAGCGTCCATGTAAATGTTGTGGAGTATCCTTTTTGTTCTTTCGCGGAATTACCAGGCACAGAAAGTGAGATACTTTTACTCATATTCGTGGCATCCCCAAAGTTTTCAAACCAAGTACCCATCCCAGTTCCAGCAGCTGCCGTCATAATTGTTTTTGCTTGACCAAATTTATCAAAAACAACTGGAGTTTGCGCTTTTGGTGCGTTTGCTTTATTTGTTCCTTCTTTGTTTGTGACACCATTTGTAAAAGTAACTTGCGCACCTTGAAGTGCTTTTTGATCTGTCGTTTTGAATTGATCTTCTTGTGTCACTTGTAGCTTCCAACCTACATTACTTCCTCGTTTATCCGTTAGCTGAATGTAGTTTGGCACACTCGAATGTGTACCATTACTTAAAATGATATCAGCAGGTTGTGCAAAATAAGTTTGATCTTCTGCTGATATTTTTTGTTGACCAAAATGAATATTCGAAATGCGGTCAATCGTTAACGGACCTGTTGTCCCTGGTTCCACTGGGTCACTTGGGTTGTCCTTAATTGGTTTGTCTTTTTGCGGATTTGTCGGATCCATTGGTACTACCTTGCCATTATCGAGCGTAAACGATACGTCTCCTTTTGAAGAAGATGTAGCTCTATCTGGTGTTGGTGCTCCAGCTGCATTTGCGGTTCCTGCAAAGCTAAATAATGCTGCAGCACTTAGAACTCCGACAGCTGTTAATCTTGCTGTTTTCATCTTATTTCCTCCTTTTATATAAACATCTATTACATCTCTTACTTTAAAAGTAATCCATCTATTTGCCATGTTACTAAGTTACATAAATCACAATTGTTTTGTACGATTTATTGACAAGAATGTTGCTGTTAAGCGAAACTATGATACTTCTTTCATTTTCGTGTTTTTTTAGTTCTTTTTTTACAACAAAAACTGTATTACTACACCTTGAAATCTGTTTTTTTCGTTATATAAAAGATTTTATCTTTTTTCGTTTTTTCATATTGTTTTCGCTTTCACAATAGGTTATGATCTTAGTGAAAAGAAATATTGTTCATTCTATCACGTTAAAAATTTAACAAATAAAATAGGAAACTTAGGAGGAAAAACACTATGACTAAAGCATGGGAAGGATTTAATGGTACAGCTTGGCAAGAAACTGTAAGCGTTGCCCAATTTGTTCAAGACAACTACACGCCTTATGATGGGGATGAAAGCTTTTTAGAAGATAGCACACCTCGTACTACTGCTTTAAATGACAAAATCAATGATTTAGTTGCTGAAATGGATGCCAAAGGTGGCGTACTTGATATGGACAACAAAATCGTATCAAACGTTGCTTCTCACACTTCTGGTTATGTAGACAAAGATTTGGAAGTCGTTGTAGGTTTACAAACAGATAAACCCTTCAAACTTGCTTTCATGCCAAATGGTGGCCTTCGTACAGCTGAGCAATGTCTCATTGAAAATGGTTATGAAGTGGACAAAGCGACACATGACTTTTTCGTAAATAATCGTCCAACTGCTAATGATGGTATTTTCCGTGCATATACAAATGATATTAAACGTGCTCGTCACTCTCATATTGTAAGCGGCTTGCCAGATGCTTATTCTCGCGGAAGAATTATCGGACTTTATCAAAAACCAGCACTTTACGGTGTTGATCGTTTAATCACTGAAAAACAAAATGATCTAAAACAAATTCCTGTTACTTCTGATGAAAACATCCGTTTGCGTGAAGAAGTTTATATGCAAATCAAAGCATTAAAAGACTTGATTACACTTGGAAACGAATACGGACTTGAACTTGGTCGTCCTGCTGAAAATGCACACGAAGCTGTTCAATGGACTTACATGGGTTACCTTGCTTCTATCAAACAAGCAAATGGTGCTGCAAGCTCATTTGGTCGTATTCCTATCTTCTTGGATATTTACATCCAACGTGATTTAGAACGTGGCATCATTACTGAGCTTGATGCACAAGAATTAATTGAACAACTTACACTTAAACTTCGTATGGTACGCTTTGCACGTACAAACGGATACAACGAACTTTATGCTTCCAACCCAACGTTTGTTACAACTTCGATGGCTGGTATGGGTGCTGATGGTCGTCACCGTGTAACTAAAACAGATTTTCGTTTCTTGCATTGCCTAGATAATCTTGGTAACTCTGCGGAACCAAATTTGACTGTACTTTGGGATGCTCGTCTTCCTGAAACATTCAAAAACTACTGCATGAAGATGAGTGTCAAACATTCATCCATTCAATATGAAAATGATAAACTAATGCAAGAAGAAGGTTATGGCGATATGCAATGTATTTCTTGTTGCGTAAGTCCACTTAATCCTGAAGCAGACAAAGATAAAGGCGAAACACACAACTTGCAATATTTTGGCGCTCGTGTAAATGTGCTTAAATGCTTGCTTGGTGCAATCAATGGCGGAAGAGATGATCTTCACAAAGAAGACCGTGTCTTTGATGTTGTTGAACCGATTACTTCGGAATATCTAGAATACGATGAAGTTCTTTCGAAATTTGATATTTCTATGGACTGGCTAACAGACACATATGTGGATGCTATGAACATCATTCACTTCATGACTGATAAATACAACTATGAAAGCATGCAAATGGCTTTCTTACCAACAAAAGTTACAGCAAACATGGGATTCGGAATTTGCGGATTCGCCAATGTTGTAGATAGCTTGAGTGCAATTAAATACGCGAAAGTGAAAACAATTCGTGATGAAGATGGCTTCGTTTATGACTACGAAGTGGAAGGCGACTTCCCACGTTATGGTGAAAATGATGACCGTGCTGACGAAATTGCCGTGATGGTGCTTAAAATGTTCAAAGAAAAATTGGATTCACATAAGCTTTACAAAGATAGTGAAGCAACTGTTTCGATTCTTACAATCACTTCTAACGTGGCTTACTCGAAACAATGTGGGAATTCTCCAGTTCACCGCGGTCCAGTCTTTGATGAAAATGGCAAAATGATCGAAGAACCTGAATTCTTTAGTCCAGGTGCGAACCCATCAAATAAAGCTAAAGGTGGCTTCCTTGATAACCTTGCAAGCCTTACGAAGATTCCGTTCCATTATGCAAATGACGGCATCTCGCTAACAATCCAAGGAGCGCCAAAAATGTTTGGTAAAACATTTGAAGAACAACACGCAAATCTTGTTGGGATCTTAGATGGCTACTTCGAAAAAGGTGGGCAACACATCAACTTGAACGTCTTGAATCATGAAGAAGTTGTTGAAAAAATCAAAGCGGGCATCCCTGTTATCCTTCGTATCAGTGGTTACTGCTTGAATACAAAAGATTTAAATGAAGAACAAAAAATGGAACTTTGCCAAAGAATGTTCCACGAAAAATTAGTAGGTTAATATTTTAAACTAGCTAAAGAGGCTCCTGAAATCGTGTGATTTCAGAAGCCTCTTTTTTTGTACTGAATCGCAATTCGATAGGCACATAATTCCCAAAAATGCTTTACTTGGGTAGGTCGAACTTTGGCTGCCAATTCTTGTTGCGATAGTCTTTCCGAAACACGAATTCACAAGTCTTGTTAAGATATAGTTTAACAGCCCAAATAAGTGATGAAGCAAAACCCTTAGTTCCTGCTTGACCTGTTCTTTTTTTAAGCTTACTATTTAGGCATTAGAGGTGATTTTTATGACAAACAAGCATCACAGCGAGAGGCTCGCACTTATTTCTATTATGCTCGGCGCTTTTATTTCATTGCTTGATACAACAGTCGTTAACGTTGCTTTGCCTGATATTACAAAAGCTCTCCATGCTTCGAGCGCTTCCATCGAATGGGTCGTTTCTGGTTATGCGCTTGCTTTCGGGCTGATCTTGATCCTTGCCGGTCGGCTTGGTGACAAATTTGGTCGCAAAAATCTGTATATGATCGGAATTTCACTTTTTTTATTGATGAGTATCACAGCCGGCTTTGCTCAATCAGAAACTGGCTTGGTTCTGTCTCGTATTGTCCAAGGTCTTTCCGCCGGCTTATTTTTCCCACAAATTAATGCTATGTTGATGGATATTTTTAAAAGCGATAAACTCGGACAGGCGTTTGGCATATTCGGCTCTGTCATTGGTATTGCTACTGCTATCGGACCTTTCACAGGCGGCTTATTGATTCAATTATTCGGGGAAGAAAACGGCTGGCGTTTTGTCTTTTTCGTCAATGTTCCCTTTGTCATTGTAACTTTGATTCTCGCAGCTCTTTTCTTGCCAAAACACAATAAAACCAGTAAAAAAGTTTCATTTGATTTTTTAAGCATTTTTTTGCTTACAGTTGGACTCCTTTTCCTACTTTACCCTGTCATTTCAAATGGTGCTCAAGGTTTTAAATGGCAAGACATTCTTTTCATGTTGATCTCTGTCCCCATTTTAATCGGTTTATATTTTTACAGTGTTCGCGTCACAAAGCAAGGCAAGCAGCCACTTATTTCACCAACCTTACTTAAAAATAAAACTTTCACTTCTGGCATGATTCTCTCACTCGTTTATTTTGCGGCTTTCACGAGCATCTTTTTCGTCTTCTCGCTCACTTGGCAGTCAGGCTTTGGTCGCTCAGCTATCGTCTCCGGACTTGCCATTAGCCCGTATGCACTCGGAAGTATGCTTGCAGCCGCAAACAGTAACCATTTCATGCAAAAACTAGGCAGGAAACTACTAATAATTGGCCTCGTCTTCGTGATGACCGGACTTGCCGCCACATCTTTCGTTTTTCATTTAGCGGGCGGGGCATTTTCGCCTTGGCTCACCGTTTTTCCACTTTTCCTTGCCGGGTTTGGCAGCGGCCTTATTATCTCGCCGCTAAATAGTATCACGCTTGCAACCGTTTCGGAAGATGATCGAGGCGGAGCAAGTGGCATCTTTAATACAGCTCAGCGCGTCGGCTCTTCATTTGGAATCGCAATCATTGGTTCCGTTTATTTCCGAGCGTTAAACGAGACCTCCCTACAAGTTGTCGCTGAAAAATATTCATTTAGTTTGCAAATGAGTATCTACATCAATCTGCTTTTACTCCTTGTCTGCTTGTTACTTGTTTTCAAGCTACCTAAAAAAATTGAAGCTTAAAAGGAAAATAATGCTAAAATTATTTTCCTTTTTTTATTGACAACTTCGCTATTCGGTGTTACGATGTACCAGTAATAAGCAATACTAAATAGCAAAAAAGAAAGTTTAACTACGATTTTAAACTTTTTTCTTTCCTTTGCTACTAAGTATTACTACATATATAAAATAAAAATGAATGAGGAGGACTATTTATGTGGAATTTACTAAAAAGAATGGTGGACGATAAAAAAGAATATCGAGAAATGATGGCTCGCGTAAAGCAGCTCCCAGAAGACTATCAGTTTGTTTATGACAAAATCCAACATTACATGTGGAATTTCGCAAAAGGAAATGGGTATGACATGCTAAAAGTTCAATATGAACTGATTGATTTGTTTGAAGCTGGTGCGCTAGAAGGAAAGCCTGTTTTGGAAATCACCGGAACAAATGTAGCCGCATTTTGCGATGAACTTTTAGCAAATTGTCGAACTTACACGGATGATTTACGTAAAACGTTAAACGAAAGTATTTTGAAAAAGTTAGGAGAAAGATAAAATGACTGCACTTGCCGTTTCTGTTCATGGTCTCAAAAAAGCCTATAAGAAGCATACAGTTTTAAATGGTGTAAACTTTGAAGTTGAGCGTGGTAGTGTCTTTGCCTTGCTTGGTTCAAATGGAGCGGGGAAAACAACTATAATTAAAATCCTGACTACGCTCATTCAAGCAGATGAAGGAAAAGCAGAAGTTTGTGGAATGGATGTGGTGCATTCGCCCGAACAAGTTCGCGAAAAAATCAGTTTGACTGGACAAAATATCGCAGTAGATGAAATTTTGACTGGACGCGAAAATTTAGACCTCGTTGCCAAACTTCGCCACTTACCTGACCGAAAAGCGATCACAGCAGCAAGCTTAAAACAATTTGATTTAGAAGAAGCAGGAGATAAGCCTCTCGCCACTTATTCTGGCGGAATGAAACGCCGTTTGGACCTTGCGATGACGATGTTAGGCTCCCCAGAACTTGTCTTTCTAGATGAGCCTTCCGTCGGACTCGATCCAGAAGCTCGTTTAGCGCTCTGGGATACCATCAAAAAAATGGCTGCTTCAGGCATCACGATTTTTCTTACTACTCAATATTTGGAAGAAGCCGAAGCCTTAGCGGATCAAATTGCCATTCTTCATGAAGGGCAAATCATTGTTCAAGGCACACTAGATGAATTAAAAGCCATTTTACCCGCAAAGCAAGTTGAATATGTCGAAAAACAACCATCACTGGAAGAAATTTTTCTTGCTGTGACTGGAAAGAAAGGAGAATAAATCATGCGCCAACATTTTTTAAATGATACTTGGACCATGAGTGGACGTGTAATCAAACACTCGCTGCGCAGTATCGATACGATCATTACGACCATTTTGATGCCCATCATGATGATGCTTGCTTTTGTCTATATCTTCGGAAGCGCGATGACGATGCCAAAAGCCGATTACGTAAACTTTATTGTCCCTGGCGTTCTTCTCATGACCATCGGGATGGGGATTTCTTATACCGCTGTTCGCGTGAATACAGACATTACAAAAGGTATCTTTGAACGCTTCCATTCGATGCCCATTGCCAAGTCTTCCATCTTAAGCGGCCACGTCATCGCAACGCTTCTCTTGAATTTGTTTTCCGTTGTCGCCGTGATGCTCATTTCTCTTTTGATGGGCTTTCGTCCCGATGCGAATCTTGGAGAGTGGCTACTTGCCGCTTTGCTTCTTATCCTTGCCGTATTCGCCTTTACTTGGATTGCCGTTCTCGCGGGGCTCGTTTCGAAGTCCTATGAAGGCGCGAGCGTTTTCAGCTACATCTTGATTGGCTTGATGTTTGTGAGCTCGGCTTTCGTTCCAACAGACGGCATGGGGAAAGTCCTTCAAAGTTTTGCAGATCATCAGCCGATGACTCAAATTGCGAATGCGATTCGTTCGCTTTTTGCAGGAACACCCGACTCTCACGCCATTATCACCTCGCTAATTTGGTTAATTGGCATTGCGATTTTGTTCTATCTGCTTTCTCTTAAAGCGTATAAAAATAAAATGAAATAGCCAAACGTAGTCCGCAAAAAAATTCAGGCGCTTCCTTTCTTGAGAGGATTTGCCTGAATTTTTATTTTTTGCCGCTAAACTCGGGCATCTGGGTGCTTGTCTTCTATCAAATGCAGGTTCAAATCGTGCTCTAAAACCGCCTTCAAGCCGCTCAGCACAAGCGTGTAGCCTTCCGTTGTGTCGATAATTTCTTCTAGCGTTTCAAACTCACCGTTATCGATCTCAACAACCGTCTCTGTGTCAGAAAAAGGCGTAAATCGAAAAATTGTTTCTTGCAGATTTTTCGCTTGAATATGAATTCGCTCATTCGGGACAATTTCCTGAACATAAATCTCGTCCGTAACCCCGTACATTTCCCACTCCCAAGTCACTTTTTCACCTTGAACGAGCTTACCCGAACTTTTCGAGAACCAAAACCTAGTGGTGATTTCCGGATTAATGAAGGCTTCAAATACCTCGTTCACCGGTTTACGAATTAACAAGCTTACTTTTGTTCGCATTTTAGCTACCTCTTTTCCTTTGAATAGCTCTACTTTATCAATTTCCCCCAAGAAAATCCAAATTTTTATACAAGTGAAATATTGAACATGTTATAATAAAAACGAATCAATAAAAAAGGAGATTTTTTATGCGAAATCCATATGAACCGTTAAATTTGTATTCCAATTTCCAAGCATCCGCCGAACGTTTTCCAGAAGTTCCGATTTACTTCGACGAACCACTTGCTGCTTTTCCAGAACTCAAACTTGAAACCACTTACAAAGCTTGCGAACAAGCGATCATCCAGAAAGCAAGCCTGCTACAAGAATGCGGCATCAAGAAACGTGATAAAATCATCATTTATAAATCTCCCAAGTTTGATACGTATTTGTTAGCCGTTGCTGCTTCCTATCTCGGAGCAGTTCCAGCGATGATTTCCTATCACCTTCCTGTCGAAACAATGAATGTGCTTGCTGAGCGACTCGAATTTCCTTATATTTTATTCGATCAAGAAACAGCAGAAAAAGCGCACCATATTGAAAATATCCCCGCAGAAAAATTAATTCGAGCTGAAGAACTTGCTCTTTCAAAACCCGAGAACCTTGCTTCACAGGAAACCCTATCACTTGATGAAATTTCTTATATGACGCATACTTCCGGAACAACGGGAATTCCAAAACTCATTGCTCATAGCGCACATTCGATGGGCTTCCGGACGCAGTGGCAGCGCAATGTGTTAAGCCTGATTACTGAAAAGAAATTAGCTGCATTCCACATTTCACCCGTCCATTCTCGGTTCAACATCGGCATCTCCTCTTTGATGTCACAAGGCTTCCCGATGTTCCCGATCGCTCAACCCGATCACGCCAACATCGAACACATCATGACGACATATAAGCCGGCTATCGTTGAAACACATCCAAATAACTTCGTTCAATGGGTGAGTCTCGCGCGCAAAAAGCCAGAAGTGTTCGCAAGCGTTCGTTATTACCATTCCACTTTCGATGCGATCAACAAAGAAACTATGGCCGTTTTCTTGAACTCTTCGAAAGAACGCCGCCCCGTTTTCATGCAAGTTTACGGACAAAGCGAGTGCGGCCCAATGATTCTCCGCTTCCATACCAAACAAAGCATACAAAAACTGGACGCAAGAAACATGGGATATGGCATGAAAGATTTGACGGACGTTCGGATCGTTTCGGAGAAAGGCGAAGTTGTCCCGAATGGCACGCCGGGAAATATTCAAATGCTTTCAAAAGGGCGCGCCCTTACCTATTACAAAGAAGATGCACGCTTTAGTGAAAACGTTTATGGTCCTTTCTGGGATAGTGGCGACTACGGCATGAAAAATGAAGCTGGCGCTTTGCTCTTGCTTGACCGACAAGTCGATTTAGTTGAAAACATCGAAAGCACCTTAGCCATCGAGGACAAGCTTCTCGACACCCTCCGTTTCTTGGACGAAGTGGTTATCATTCGTGGCAAAAATGGCACGCCACAGCCGGTCATCTCTGTTGCTAGCGGCGAAGAAATGGACTGGGAAGCTTGGTTTGAAGCCTTAAGCGACTTGCCGCAACTAAACGAGCCACTTGTCATGGCCTACGAAGACATTCCGCGTACTGCAACCATGAAAGTTCAGCGCTTAAAAATGGAGAAAGAATTGAACGCTTGATTGAATAAAAAAGGCAATCCGTTGATTTTCCATCAATGAATTGCCTTTTTCTTACTTTATTTTCTTGTTTGCGTTTAGTATTACGTTTAC
Organism: Listeria valentina; assembly: GCF_011800755.1. Classification (GTDB taxonomy): domain Bacteria; phylum Bacillota; class Bacilli; order Lactobacillales; family Listeriaceae; genus Listeria; species Listeria valentina. The sequence continues at coordinate 3,465 of NZ_JAATJW010000064.1, read as the reverse complement.
TCAGTGCCTGGTACATCTTGTAACGTCCGAGCTAAAACCGGCAGTTCGCGGCACATCACGAAGAAAGCTTTACCGAGCACGGGCGACCAAGAAATGACTTTGAAAGTGGCTTTAGGAGCCTTCTTAGCCTTGATCGCATTCGTCTCCCTTTACAGCCGAAAGAAAAAGCTACAATAAAAAAAGCGCTGACCTGATTTTCCATCAGGTCAGCGCTTTTTTGCTATAATGCTTTCCGCAATATTTTATCCATGTGTTTCCCTTTCGCAAGCTCATCAATCAGCTTATCCAGATAGCGAATTTTCTGCATTAGTGGATCTTCAATTTCCTCAACTCGCACGCCGCAAATGACACCCGTGATCAACTCCGCATTCGGATTGAGTCGCGGCGCTTCCGCAAAAAACGTTCGAAAATCATTTTCAAGCGCCACTTGCTCATTAAGTCCCGCTTCGTCATAGCCCGTCAACCAGCGAATAATTTCATCCACTTCTGCTTTTTTGCGACCTTTTCGTTCCGCCTTTTGAATATAAAGCTTATAAATACTCGCAAAACTCATTGAAAACACCCGTTGTTCCGCCATAATTCACCCTCCCGACAGATAACCTTATTTTTGCAAAGCCTGCGCAAGCTCACTAAACACCTGCGCCAACTTCTCACTCGAAACCGCTTCGATCGCGTCCCCTAAAGACAATTCAAACTGGCAAGAACCCGCTGATTTTCCGTCCCGCAAATTAGCGATAATCCCCACATCCGTTTTTTCTTGCACCGCGCTAAAAATCTCCCGCATTTCGTCCACATTCCGATTGATATGCACATGAAACATATTGGAAACCGGAACCTTCGGGCGAGTATCTACCGCTTCAAGCGCATTAAAACGTTCTGCAAGTCGTTTGCTTGCTTCAAAATAAGTTGCCATCTTCGGTTCGCGCTGCTTAAAATAATAATCCGCAGCAAGAATATAGGGATACAAACTAATTAAGTCGCCGCCATAACGCCGCTTCCAAACTTTTGCTTCCGCTGTGAATTCATGGTTGCCGGCGAGGATAGCACCTGCCACGCCACCAATTCCCTTATAAAAGGAAATGTAAACACTATCGAAAAGCGCGCACACTTGCTCAGCTGTTTTTTCGTAATAAGGCAAGACTTCGAACAATCTAGCCCCATCCAGATGCAGAAAAATGCCGTTTTGCTGACAGTAATCCGAAATTGCTTCTAATTCAGCAAAATCTGGCAATTCACCGCCAAGTTCACGCTGTGGTAGCTCGATCAAAATCGCAGAAACCGAATCCCCCAGTTTCTCGATATCCGAAAAACGGATTAATCGGTCAGCTTCTCCGAGAAGAATGGGCTGTAAATTATGAATTTTCTTCAAGCCATCTTGCTCGTGAATCTCAAGGTGGGCAAGCGGATGATAAGCAGGCGGCAACTGATTCCGTTTGTCCGACCAAATCCGCAGGGCAATTTGCTGCGCCATTGTGCCGCTCGGAAAAAAGACAGCTGCTTCCTTGCCTAAAACCTGCGCCATTTTTTGTTCAAATGCCTCGATTACGGCACCGCTGCCATACATGTCGCTTTCCATATTCCCATCCACATTTTGAAGCGCTTCTTTCAGCACTCCCACATTTCGAGGACCATTTCCGCCAAGTTTCAACTGCGTTTCTTGATAACTCTTCTTCAAGCGTTCTTCACTCGTCACTTTGGTTTCCCCCTTAAAGTTCCGTATATTTTGCTTTCGTATTACGACTTTTTCCGACCGGGTATTTAATAGCGTTTTTTTCAAGTTTTTCTTCGATGATTTGCTGGATATCAAGCCCGAGATCATCGGCCAACATGATGCTATAAATCAGCACATCAGCGATTTCTTCTTTGATATTCTCGCTATTTTTTTGGATCGCCTCTTCACTTGATTTCCACTGAAAATCTTCGAGCAGTTCAGCGGCTTCGATGCTGACCGAAATCGCTAAGTCCTTTGCTTTATGAAATTGCCGCCAGTTGCGTTCCTCCCGAAATTGATTGATTTTCGCTGTTAGCTCTTTAAGTTCATTCACCTTGAGTCACTTCTTTCTTCAACTTTTTTTCATGGTCTTTATAAACAGTCATAAGCGCATCCTGCAACTCTTTATCCACTGCATAAATGTATAGTCCGTTAATTCCTCTTGTCAGTAATACATTTAATTCATTTCGTAAAAAATCCTCTGAAAAATTCATTTTTGTTCCGTCACTTAAAGTCCTATTTTGCGTTGCTTTCGAATTTTTACTATCACTCTTATCAAAAATAATTTTCCCGTTACGATATTTGACAGAAGGTCCAATAATAACACCTGCATAGTTCAGGTCAAAGCCTTGAATTGTAAAAGTTGATCCTACTTCATTGATCGTATGTGGCTGTTCTGCCCAAGCAAGTTTCTTCGTATCTTCTCCTTTAGGTCTGGGGAGTTCTAGATTCCAAGGTAATGACCAACTACCAACTTTTACACACCAGAAATCCTCATTTTCCGGTTTTTTGTTTTTAACATACTTCCAATCAAAAGTGGCCAACACACGAGAAAGTCCGTCTTTTTTCATTTTCTTTTGAATACTCGAGTACATTGATTGAGGTGCAGCAAAAACCTTTAATTCATATCCACCTGTTTTTTCAGGAATGGGCATAATGATTTGTTCGTCAATTATTGTTCGAATCCATTTGACCATATCTTGGCTAGCGTTAATCCGAAACTGATTTTGTAACTTTATATAATTTCCTTCTTGCTTTGCCTTGTCCTCAATGAGCATTAATTTTTCTTCTTCCCAATATTGTTCAGCACGAAGAATCTGATTCCTATCAAAAACAACAATGGTAACCTTTGCTCGCTCTATGATATCTAGTAATTGGTTATTTCCTTGATAGGCTTGCTTACCTTGTGTCCATAATAAATGACCTTCATCTACCAACACAACATCTACCGGATCAGAAGGATCATGTTCACGAATAAATCGGGTTGGCTTGCTAACGACATTATTCTCTCGATCAACTAATCCCAACTTCTCGGCAATTTGACTATAAGCCGTTAACTGTTCATCATGATTAACTAGCAAAAAGTTATTAGTTTCTTTAAAGATTGGTTCTTCAGAACTTTGCTTAGAAAATGTTGATAAATCATAAAACAAATTACTTACAAGAACAGTTTTTCCTGTTCCCGCTTCACCAGCAACAAAAATAACTTGTTTATTCATATTTTTTAACAGGGCTGCTTCAAGCTTCTGCATGATTAATTCTTTTGCTTCATATTGTTCATTTGAAAGTTTATGAAAAGGAGAAATTTTAAATAAGGCTGAATCTCGAATAACTGGTTCTATAGGGAAAAGACTTGTATTCTCTTTCCCTAGCTCTTCCCAAATCTCTTTAAAAACACTTTCAAAAGATTCAGAAGTAAAGTATTTTTTTTGGATATTTCTACGCTTGTTAAGAACTTTCGAAATGTCTTTGAC
>NZ_JAATJW010000063.1 GCF_011800755.1 Listeria valentina | reverse complement strand
GAAAAGGAGGCTCTTTATTTTGAAAATTTTTAAGTATTTACTCTTTTTGTGTCTACTTTATTGACATCTATCCAGTTTTTAGATCAATCTTTTTCCCGTTGTATTCGACAATAAAAGACTTTCCAGAATTCAGTTTGCTGATTAAGTCTTTATTATCAGCAAGCAATTGCTTAACATGAGGGCTAACCTTGTCCCAAACCCCCATATCAATTAAAGCTGTTTTCAAACCAATTCCAGTTTTAGCATTAGCGATCATTTGCTTTTGTTCAAGAGTAAGATTATTCCACACACCCGCATCGCGCAAAGCATTCTCAACATACAAAGCATCTTTATACTGAACAACTAGTTCTTTCTCTTCGAAAGTCATTTTGTCCCATCTACCGTTTTCAATTAGTGCATTAGTGATTACAGCTTTTGCATCTGATGTCAGTTTAGCTTCTTTCATAATGAATTTTAGGTTGTTCCAACCTTTTTCTGATTTGCTCGAATCTCGAATCACATCGTTTAAGTTTGTTTTTACTCTACCTGTTTTTTCATCTAGAACTAAGTTTTTCCAAGCAATATCTGCATCACTAGCACCATCACTGATTAACTTGCTTGCATCTTTTACTTTTCCTGCTTTTTCTTGAACATTTCGTGTAAAATCATCATAATTTAGACCTAATTCTTTTAGACCTGCTTTGATAATTTTTTCCGATTCTTTTGTACCAAGTCCTAGCTCATCATTTAGCTTTCGTGTCGTTTCAACCCATGCTTTTCCTGCTGCAAAAGAGGCATCATTTCTTTCCCTATCTAGTTGTCTCAATGCTTCGTTATATGTTTTTTTATTTATTTGACCCTTGTCATATGATTTTTTTAAACTTTTTTCTTGCTTATCATATTTTTTTTGTATGTCTGTTAGTTGTTCACTAAAATAAGTGCTTTGCTCTTGCAACGCTTGTTTATTAAGACCTGAAACATCTCCATTCATAGCCTTAATCATTTGCTTCTTCTTCTTGTTGCTGATGTCAAGACTCTCTATTTGTTCCTCTTGCATGGCTTTGTAAATATTGTTAACCATTTTAGATTCTTCAGAAGATAAGCTTCTATGATTTTTTGCCGCATTTTCATAAATGCTTTTTATATCATTTTGTTGAGCTGTAACATCTTTCTTTCGCTCCTTAGCTTGCTTTTTCTCTTCTTCATATGATCCCTTTAAAATATTCTTAACTGCGGCAGAATAGCCATCATAACTATCTGTAAAATCTTTCAAAGACTTCTCAGTATTCGAAATGATTTCATCTCCCATACCTTTAAAGGCTTGAACAATTTGTTTAGAGTCATCTGTTGCACCCTGAGCGAATAGATCAATAGAAGCTTTTGCTTTTGATGAAAATGTGTCAAATTTTGTCATGGACTTATCAGCTTGTTCACCGATATCATAGCCCCACTTATTAACACGTTCCCTACTTTCTTCTATTTTGCTAATATGCTTGTCTAGCGCATAGATACCCACACCAAGCAACGCAGCACCTGCCACACCTAAAACCACTGGCCAAGCACTAAAAGCGCCTGTAAGCCCCGATACCGCGCCCGTTGCACTTCCTGCCACTCCTGCTGTTTTTCCAATATTTCCAGCAACGCTTGGAAGCAGACTGCTTCCTTCGCCTAAAAAGCGCCATAATCTAGCAAATCCAGTAACAAGATTACCCGTTGTACTAACCATCTTGCCACTAATGCTAAGGACTGGACCAGCCGCCGCAGCAATTCCTATCCATTTAAGAATTTGCTGTTGCTGTTCGCCGTCAAGTGAATTAAATTTATCAATCATATCATTAGCCCACTCAATCATCGGAGTAAGCGCTGGCATCAGTTTTTGTCCTACGTTTTGTTCAAGAACTTCTAAGGATGCTTTAAACTGGTCGATACTAAACTTCTTAGCTTTGCGCATGTTGTCAGCCACTTCTTTTGTGTAGCCAGAAGCTTCCTTAGCACCTTTTGAATATTTACGTAATGAATCGCCACCAGCTTCAAGTAATGTATTAACGGCAGACAAAGGCTCACGACCAAAAATAGTGGTTAAAATTGCATTTTTTTGCGTTTTGGTCATATCTTTAGTGCCCTTGTTAATGTCATCTAGCAAAGTTGGCAAGTCTTTCATATTGCCTTTACTATCTTGAATGGATAATCCTATTTGTTTCATCGCAGCGGCTGCATTGTCGCTAGGTTTTAATAGACTAGTTAGCATACCACGCATTCCCGTGCCTGCTTTTTGCCCCTCAATTCCTCGGTTGGAAAGTATACCGATAGCTGCCGCCGTGTCTTCAAGAGAATAGCCTAAAGAGTGTGAAACAGGACCAACATATTGCATTGCATATCCCATGTCTACAAATCCAGATGCTGTCTTATCGGCAATATATGTCAGTGTATCCGCTACATGTTGTGTATACTGCATTTGTTGGTTTGTGTCTTTAGAAATCATACCAAATTGTTCAAGAGTCGATGTTGTTACAGACATTACAGTTTCAAAGTCATCACCAGAAGCACGAGCAGCATCAAAAATGGAAGGCATCGATGCCATAGTTTGGTTAATGTCATAACCTTTTTTTACCATCTCTTCCATCCCGTGGAGGGTTTGTTTAGAAGCTACACCATACTTAACTGAAGCTTTTTGGGCATAACTCGCGATCTTGTCATAACGATCACCAAATTCTTTTGAAGTTTCACCAGATTCTCTTAAGAGTGAGTTAATTTCAGTTACTTGTTCATCAAACTCCATGTAAGAGTGTGTTGCTTTTGTTAGACCGGCGACAATAGGTAATGTGAAACCCACAGACATTGCAGTTCCAACTTTTGTCATTCGATGTCCTACATTTGTGATATTTGAGCCGATTTTTTCAACTCTATCAGCCCATACATCAACATTTCTCGTCGAAATTTTTTGATTCCCGACTTGAGAAATACTTCTAGCTGTTCTTTGCCCAGCTTTATCTGCTCTTTGCATTTGCCTGTCGATATTGCTAAGCTTTGAAGCTACGCCATTATCTTTTAGCTTTATATCGTAATAAATTTCACCCGCCTTTGTCACAATTTTCAACTCCTTTTGCTTCACCTTTTAACAAGCTATATAATCCATCATCAGTTGTTTCCGCCTGTTTGAAATAGCCACGCTCAGCCATTACAAGATTTTGCCTTGTTTTTTCAGCATGTAAGTATTCTGGTAAATCTTTTTTTGATGTCATTCTTATTTGCAACGTCTTCATAAATGGTGTGTCCCCATCTAAGTTAGTCAACAAGTTCACGAATTCGTCATAAGTCATTTGCTTAAGCTCCGTTCTCAGTCTCATCTGGTAGCAAGACAAAAAGGAAGGCTCTATTAAGTCATAGTCTTCAAAAACGCTATAGTACTGCTGACTTACTTCCCCGCTTCTTCTGTCGTTTCCGGGAAAATAGTTTCATAAATATAGTTGATAATGCCGTTGTATACTTCAAGTGGTAGCTTGCTTGGATGCAATTCTTTTTGGCTCTCTTCGTTAAAGAAAATTTCAAGCATTCGTTCTTCTGTCTGCTCAATTTTTTTCTGAATTTCTTCTGCCTTCTCCGCTCCATTTTCGCTATTTTCAGCCGTTTCTTTTTGCAGCACAATAAGTGAAGATAAGTCGCGTGATAAGTTTTGGTAGCGGATAACTGCTAAAGCACTAATATCTGCTTCGTGTGTTTTTCCATTTACTTCGATCGGCAGTGTTAGCTGGTTTTCTTCAAATTGAAAAGATTTTTTTCTCATCTAAAAGCCTCCTAAAAAAGCTCCCTTACAAAAGGGAGCCAATCTATTTTATTCTTCGTTTTCTGTAACCGTAACAGCTACCTCTGCTTTTACTGTCGGCTTAGACTTGCTAGCAACTGTAATTGTTGCAGCCCCTGCCGCCACCCCTGTAACAACACCTGCAGCAGTAACCGTTGCAATCGACGTATCACTAGTAGAGAAAGTAACAGCTTGATCGGCTTCAGGTGGCTCAACTGTCGCTGTAATGTTTACAGTACTATCAACCTCAACCGACTTAGTAACGCTGTCCACTGTAACGCTGGACGGCTCATTCACTGGGAGAAGCTGGAACGAAAACAGGGGTTCCATTTGAATTCATAGATGCTGAAAACGAGCCAACATCATTTGCTCCGCCACCGCCATAGTTGTTGATTCCGATCGGTCCAGTAACATCAAAACTATCTCCGTTTGGGTACTTAATAGTGATTGTTTTTTCAGCTTGTGCACCCACCTTGTCCCAAGTTTCACGCAACTTAATCTGACCCGGATCTGTATCATTATATTTCCCTTCAAGAGATAACTCCATTGCCGCACCTGTTTTAACAGCACGTTCAAATACTTCCCCTAAGGTACTATACTGTTCAACGTTTGAATTCAACGAAACATCCAACGTCTCAATATCACTAATTGGGACTGGTGTTCCGCTGCCCTCTGGATCTTTTACAAGAACTTCTAATTGTTTAACTGCAAATGTAGCCATTTGCTCACATCTCCTTTTCAAATAAAATTGTAAGCTGATATACAAGACGCTCGTCGTCATCATAATCTACTTTCCCGCCGCTTGAAATCGTTGTATTAATGACTTTTTGGTTAGGAATTTCAAGCTGACTTGGATAAGTAGTGAGAAAATAGTCTCTTAACGTGTCGTAATTCTGCTTACATTTTTCTGTGTTTTTGTCATAAATTAAAAAACCGATATTCTCACGAACTCGGCTTTGTTTCGTTATCTGGTTATCTTGAAATATAGGAACTTCTTCAATCACAATCATAGAATCTAAGTTAGTTGCTTTAACAAATCCTAAAAATTTCATGTCTGGGAACAAATTATCAAGCAAATGTTTTAAATCCACAATCATAGTCTCATACCTCTAAAAAAAATGGCGTCTAATCTAGATTTATCGTATGCTATCGCTGTTTCATACCAGCGTGGCAAACGTGCATTTGTAAAGTACTGCTTTCGAGCATAAGGAACAGTACTAGAAACTCTAGCTACTACCCCACTTTTTTGTTCAACAATTTTAGATGCCGAACTTCTCCGCAAATCACCGGTTAATATTGGTGTGACTGGAAGTGCGGCTTGTCTAAGTTCACTTCCTAAACCAGTAGCCGTTTTAACCGCACGCGTTCTTATCATTTGAACAACTTGATTTTTATGGCTCTTATAGGTCATGTTCTATCACTTCCCCCAACATTATTTCATAGTGGTGAATTGATCCGTCAGGATTTTCTAAAATTCCAACATCCACAACTTTCCCTGATACTTGTTTCCACTTTGTTAGTTGAAAAGTAGCATTGTCACCAGTGTTTACCGCAAAATCTAAATCATTGCAGAATAAACAAATGGTATGCTTCCACATCAGACCTTCTTCACTTTTAATAAGCTGTTTATCTGATTCAACACGAAACTTACTTGAATGCTCTGACTTAACAACATCATTGCCAAAATCGTTCTTCTCAATTGCTTTAAAGGCTACTTCCGTGTTTAAGAATACATCTGGTATAGGTGGAAATCTAAAGCTCATAATAACCACCTACACCAGCATATAACCAACCGTTCGATAGAAGCAGATCATGTACTTTTGATGAAACTTCTGGTATAAGGTTGTTTGAATTTTGTGCTTGACCACCCATTGACATTTTTCCAAGTGAAAAGCTCCCAACGCCAATAAAACCAGAATACTTTTCTAAATGCTCGCATTGCCATGCCACCGCTTGTTTAATTTCTTCTGGAACCTCTGAATCATTGATAACATTTGGAATCACTTCCTTATCAATAGCCACAGAAGCTTGACGAATTAATTGTTTAACTTTAACAGAATCATTAATTTCAATGTTTGCAAGCTCTAAGAGTTCTTCAGGCGTAATGTATTCTATCATTTCATCACCTTACTTCTCTGATTTTTTCTTTTTGGAACCTGCCTTATCCTTAGAAACATTGTTTCCTTCTACTATTTCGGAACTAGATGATTTTGAAGATTTTACTTCTTCAAAACCATCTTTTTTCAACTGATTAATTAGAACATCATTTTCTGTGTTATAAACAGCGTTATCTTTTTTCAGAATCATGAATATCCCTCCTTATTCGCTCGGCGTTGTGGGTGCTATAGTAGACGCAATCACACCATCTTTTTGCTGTTCCAAAACAAAGATGTCATGATATACGCGATATTGATATAACCAGCCATCCCCTTGGCCAACTGCACCCGGAGCGTGAAGATAAATAGAGGCGTGCTTTGTTCCTCCGATGATTGAACCTTTATTCACAAGGAGATAGTTCAATTTTTTAGCTGACGCAGCGGGCTTATAACCATCTGTAAAATCGAAAGTATCATAAAAGCGATCTTCCGCTTCTACCTCAACAAGACGTACACCGTCAATGGAAGTAATCCGCGTTTCTAGCGAGGAAGGTCCAATATTTTGAACAGTGATAGAACGTGTAAAGTCTGGGCAAAGTTCGAGTGCAAACATTACGTCAGGCGAAACATACATAATCAAGTTTTGCGTGCCGTATTTTTTCACTTTTCGAATTGCTGTTTTAAGTGTCAAGAACACATTATCTTTCGTAATTTCTTCATCTTTCGCATTTCCGCTTTCAGCCGCTTTTGTAGCAAGTTTTGAGAAGCGGTATGCGTCCATTTCTGGTCCTGCATGGCGTGCATTAAATTCTTTTGTAACGTTCGCCGCAGTTAAAGCTTGTCCAGTTTCATCTTGATCCATTACGTCAACAAAAAATTCAACATCACGGTCAAACGTGATTGTGTAAGGTTTATTCACGTTAGATACTGAACCTTCGTTATAGCCTTTGTTACGTGTATGTGGTTTTAGCCCTGTCGTAGTGATTGTTTGGATTTTAAATGTTTTGGCATCCATCCAAAGCAAGTTTTTAGTCTCTAATTCATTTGTATAGGTACCAAATACCAGTTTTTGGTCTAGTTCTTTTCCATATTTATCTACATAGTTAATAGCCATTTATTCTCTCTCCTTTAATCATTAGAATTAAGCGCCTTTAGAAATGGATCGTTTGAGCTTGGCGGTACATTATTGTCAAATCCCGCACCAATTGGCGGCGGGGTTTCTTCCTGTTTGTTTAACCATTCAGGATACTGTTCCACCAATTTATCTAAATTCTCATCGTTACGTTCTTCGTCTCCAAACAATTTAGTAAATGCCTCAAACCGTTCTTCTTTAACGCCTTTTTCTTTTAGTTTTGTGTGCCATGCCTCGGTTTCTTCTTTCTGGATATACTCATTAAGCTGTGATTCAATCCCATCTTTTTCTTTTTGGAGTTTCTTCAAAGCTTTTTCTGAATCCTGAAAACCACTTAAACTTTCATTAAGTTGATTGATTTCTTGTGTTTTTGCTTCAATTTCGGACTCGTGCGCGCTTTTCAAAGTCGCAATTTCAGCATCTTTCTTACGCTTCTCGTCAGCTACTCTACTTTTCACAATGTCGTTCACTTCTTCTTGTGTAAAAGTTTTTTCGCCTTCTTCTGCAAAATGTTGAATGTCAAACTTAACGGGTTCAAATTCCTTACTCATAATATCCTCCTTTTAAAGCTCTGAGTGAGCTATCCCCGTCTATTGTTTGCCGACGGGTAGGCAAAATTAAAAAGACGCTTTACGACACCTTTATTTTTTCTCTATCCAATTCACGAACCAGATAGGGATAATCTTCTAAATGCTGTTTAAGATTATCTTCCCATTCATTAATCTTGCGAGCAGTATACGGCTTTAATTTACCTTCTGCGAGTTTGTTCTTAAGTTTCCACTCGCGTATACCTCTTTCGTAATAACGTTGCTTTTGTTGAGCCTCGTAGGCTTCTTCATCGTATTCTATTGGTTCTCCTGTCTCTTCACCGTCAAAATATGGGTACAAGAAATGATGACAATTCGGGTGGAATAAGCCTTCATCTTCCGCTTGTTGTAATGACATATAGTTGCGACTTTCGTAATTAACTGAAAGTATTTCTCCTTGCCACGGAGCACATCTAGGGCATGAAAGCTCATGGGCTGATACTTGAACTAACTCATGATCGTATGCGCCTAAAACACGACGCATAGCATTTAATCCAATATGAAAAAAAGCACCTCTACCAGCTAATTCTAAATAAGAACCTGGTCGGTACTTTCTACCTGAATTGTCTATAACACTCTTAATGCCATCACCAGCAATATTTATAAGAGAAGCTGCTATAGCGTAATCTAAAGTGTTATTTGATTCATCATCAGTGTTTTTTATAGTCTCTTTGTACTTTGAAAGTGCACCTTTTTGCATTTTATTCGCTATATCATCAGAAATTGAAGTTAGCTCATTGCTTTCAAATAAATAATCATTGTCGTTTTGTCTAACTTCTTTGGCTTCGTACCACCCTTTCATTTCGTGCTCATATTCTTCGATACAATCGAGATAAACACTGTACACTAATTTGTCTATCTTGTGTTTAGAATTGCTCTTAAAACGTTTAATATAAGCTTTAAGCTCACGTTTAAACTTATTTATTCTGACAGCTTGAATAATGCGCCACTTTTTGGGATTCTTTGAGCCATACATACAATGCTTTTTAATCATTAAAAGGATTTCAATTTCTGCCTGACTAAAATGTTCCCTCAAAATGGCAGCCTCTTTTTCAAAATCTACGGGGGATTTATGACTATGTGCCATTGTTAACCACCTCTAGTTTCAGCGCCTCCGATTGCTTCGGGGTCTGGCACTTCTCCAATATCATTTTCTTTGTAGATACGATTAACTTCTTCTTGCACTTGTTTATCGTCCCATTTGGGATGAATCATTTTTACTTTTTCTTCTACACTCATCGCTTGCGCGCTTGTCATATTGTTTAGAGTAGAAGATAACTCGCTTAGGTTGGTGCTCATTGGATCTGGAAACTCAACAATAATTCGAGAATTACTATCTAATTTTCGATCAGTTAGCAAATAAAGAAAATCCCACATCAACGCTTCGTATTCGTTTTGTATGATCTGTTTCTTTTTATCAATCTTGCGCATCGTAGCATCACGCAAAGAATAAATTTCGGTTGCTTTTACATCCCGATTTCCTAAATTAAATGTATTAGGGTTATAACCAGATTTCGTTACAGCTTTTTGCGCGAAATATTCCATAGTTTCACGATAACTTTGGTCCCTAAATTCGCCTTGAATAAATTGCAAGGTATCTTTCAAAGTTGTTCCCGGGTCTAACGAACCTTTTAGAATCATAAAGTAATCTTCATCAGCGTTAACGCTCCATTTATCACCGCGCTTGCCCTTTTCTTTCATGAACATGCGTTCAGTAGCCGCAACTTTCGTTTTTGTTTTCTCACCTTCACGCATATAAATAGTGAATACATAATCAACTGCAAAAAGAAAATTAATGCAGTGTGATAGGTCAGATTCGCCTAATTCTAAATGTGTAAAGCGTGAATTTGTCGGGGTGTTATTAATCAGATAAGCTCCGAGACTAGAAAGACCAATAGAAATAGGCTTGCTTAATTGAATTTCATTTTCTCGTATGTGTTTAGCAATTGTATCCGGCAACGCTTCTTCTTGAATTGGCTTTACATCATCACCAACTATCTTACAAACAGAATACGTTGAGAATCCTCCTTGCGCTGTTTTGCCGGTTTTGTTAGACCAAGATTTAATTTCACGAGTTTCAACTAAAAAATACTTGTCATAGGCATTCGCGTTCGGAATCTCCTCAAAAAAGTTGAATCGTTCAGGTACCCCATTTTTAAAATCAATCCAAAATTGGTCAACAGAGTGAACAGAGACGCTGGGTATGCCGTTTATAATATTTATTTTAGCGGCAGCTACTCCACCGCCTCCAGCAAGTTCCGTGATCTTCACGTTCTTTTTATCAAACTTATCAATTCGCAATGCCTCTTTAAGTTGTTTAGTCAGTCCTTCGTCGACCTTATCGCTATTATCACTTGTTACCACCTTTACACCTAAAGGCTTGCCACTGATGTATTCAGCACCAACCACAACAATTTCATTCCCTGTCCCTGAATTCATCAGCTTGTTATGAATCCCTTGAACGTATCCACTCGCCCACATTGATGTTAAATGGGCGCTTTTATAGTATTCTTTTTGAGATTCCGGAATCATAGGCAAATACGAAGGAATTAAATCAATATCAGCATCTTCTTTATTGCTAAATACGCTTTTTACAAATCTAGTTAACAAACTCCATACACTCATATATTCACCTCCTTAAATAGCTTCGTAGTTTCGATAAAAGTAATTGACAGCGTAGCGACTTGTGTCCATCGCATGATTATTTTTGTCTACCGGCTTTCCGCTGTTTTCATCACGCACATACATACCAATTTCTTGCAACCAAGAATAATGATCGTATGAATCATTGCTCTGCTCCAATAGTAGATACCGCCTTTCACTTAAAAGAGTTTGCATACGCTCTATGCCTACCTCGATTCCTTTCGTAGCTCCTCTCACATCATGAGCATTGTTATCTGCTCCTAGTGTGTCCTCTCCTAGCTTTTCTAACTCTTCACGTAACCAGCGACAAGCAGGGTCAACGCGTATAGGTTCATTGCATGGGGTATTATACTTATTCATGCACCACTTTTTGAATTGGATAATTTCAGCGGCGTAAGTGGAACCGGCTTTAGTTATGCCTGTATCCCGTCCACTGTGATAATAGGTAGCCATCTGGTTCATTTTATAGACATACTCACCGTTTTTTTCATGTTCAGTTATGATATAGCACTGACATACTGTAGGGTCTTGTTGCCCGCCATCAGCAAAAAAGACCATCTCAACAGGATGCCCTTTTAATTCTGATTTTATATTTTTTTCCAAGTCAAAAGTTTCATAAATAATTCCAGAAGGCAGAACCCTCTTGCCGTACCAGTCACGCTGTAGCAAATAAGAAGAATACTTCAATTCGTTATAAAGCTCATCACGCCGCTTATCATCAAGAATAGGGTTGTCATAAGGGGTCCAATGCCTCCATTTATAACGTCCTGTTTTTTCGTATCGGTCAAACACTTCTGTTAGAATAGGGTGACTTGGTGCAGGTGGATTAAGTTCCGCTAAATGAAAGCGGTCAGGCGCTGCATAGGTTCTTCTAAATGCTTCTTTTACAAAATCCAAATGCAGCAGATTGATTTCTAAGAACGTAACAGAACCTAGAGACATACCGGTTATAGCTCCCACACTATTAACTTTCCCACCGCCCTTGTAATAAATTTTCTTAGGACCATTCGGAGAATGAAGAAGTAAATGATCTCCGTGCTCATCATGCTTCATTTCGGCTAGATTTCCATATATATGAATCAATCCCAAGCCGTCACCGTCCATAAACAATCTAAAAGCCTGTTCTTGATTATAAGCAGTGACAAGATGGTTTTTAGATGGTGAGTTGATGTAAAAATTAGCCATTTTGAATATGTCTGCGGTTGTCTTTCCAGATCTAGGGGTTCCCTCATTAACTTCAAGCGTTATATTAGTTGTTGGTTGTCTGATCGTTTCTTGTTGTTTTGGACTGAATTTCAGAATTGCCAGTACCATCACCCCCATTTACGACGTCAATAAGCGCATTTAACATAGAAGTGTCTTTCTCAGCGCCTTTAATAAGCTCTGTGCGGGCTTTAATATTATCAGTTGTAGCCAGAATCTGTCTAAGTTTAGCCGTGCGCTCATCATCTTCATTCGTGATATTGATGAATTGTTTGATAAGATTGCTTAATGTTGTCATAGCTCGACTTTGAGCATTTAAAAAATTCGCCTGTTTATCCCAAGCGAATTGATATTCGTACTTATCTGAGCCACTTTCCCCAAACCCATATTGTGTCTGAACCTTAGTTTCATCATTTTCATTTTTAACCCACATAATTTTTTGAGCGCGGATAATCGCGGCATATTGTATTTCTATTTGATGCCAAAGTAGATCTTCTGGCTTTTGTTCCTGTAACTCGCCTATAATCTCATTAGCTTCAGCATTGAAATATTTTGCAAATAAACCATGCGTTCTAGCGTTCTGATTGCCTTTTGGAGCGGCTCCACCTTTATTCCCTTTAGCGTGTTTATTGCTGTTAGACGCGCCCCCTCGTTCTTTTGTGTGCACACTTTTTAGATGGGGTGCACCCCTATCACGAAACCAGTTATATCTTTTTTTCCACGACTTCACAGTATTGAGAGAAACCCCGTACTTTTCAGCGATTTCCCTGTATTTCATTCCATCGTTATAATCTTTCTCGGCTAGTTCATACTTTTCCATGACTCATCAACTCCACCTCCAAGCGCATGTGTTTGTTTTGTTAACTATTCTTCTTTCTCGGCATCATGAATATTTCCTATAATTATATCTAGTGCCTCTAAATATGCTCATATGACTTTCCTGATACTGCTGTTGTACGTTTAATAAGCATTTCATGTATTCTAGCTAAAGAGTAGCTTTCTTCTGAAATATTTCCATTTACAGAAATCCTGTATTCTGGCTCTTTCCCTTTTGATTCGGTTATACTTGATCGAATAACATCACGCATTTAAACACCCTCCATCCTTAAGCATCTAAAACAACTCTAATTCCTTCATCACCATTGAATAGACTGCGCACTTCTTCAAGCGTTGCGAGTGCGTCAGATTGATTAGTAAAAATAAATTCTTTCGGCACATCTTCTTTTTTTGTACTTGAACTTACTGTGTTTTCTTCGATATTTTCGCTAACGTTTAAACCAGTTAAATATTCTTCGTTTCCTAGCATGATTAGATAGTTCATTATTCCACTCCTCTATTATTTGTTATTAAGTGAACATTTTTTAGATAAATGATAAAATTACTCCATATCAAAAGCAAGGAGGTGAGATACATATGGGCAAAAACCAACATGTAGTACCTAATTCAAATGGTGGATGGGATGTAAAGGGTGCCGGAAATGAACGAGCAACTAAGCATACTGATACTAAACAAGAAGCAGTAAATTATGCTCGTGAAATTTCCCGCAACCAAAACTCTGAACTTTTTATCCATGGTAAAAACGGACAGATTCAAAGCCGTGACAGCCACGGTAATGACCCTCATCCACCAAAAGGTTAATCGTACCTAGGAGTAAGTTTAATACGATAACCCTCAGCAGGAGTTGCATCAGTTGTTGTAACTTCTGCTACTTTTTCCCCTTTCTCTGTCTCCACTGTTAATTTCGTGTAGTTTTCTTCATTCAAAATATTAATATTGTTGTCCATTTTCTCACTCCTTTTCAAATTTTCAATTTTGATAATGCTGAAATACAAGATGATAGTGCTTTACATTTATATTTAAATTGCTCTTGTTCATCAACTTTACCTAGCAACTCATCTAGCTTATTAGCGTGTTCCATGCCAATAATTGGTAAAAGTAACTCAATTCCTTCATCAACATATTTTTTTAAAAGTACTAGTTCCTTATCACCAATCATTCTCATAACCTCGCTTTTAAACATAATAAAAAGCCCTCGAGGGAGGACTTTATTGTTTATTTAATCTTATTAATCAATTTTATCATTACAAAAACTTCAAATATGGAAAAAAAGAGAAGGATTGCTTCTACTATTATTAACATAGA
>NZ_JAATJW010000062.1 GCF_011800755.1 Listeria valentina | reverse complement strand
TCTTTTTCCATTTTTATAGAAAAAAACGCCCATCCCTCTTCTTTCTCATGGAGGGATCGGCGTTTTTCGACAGTCTGAGACTCGCTTCGGCGAGTCTTTTTTTGCTTTAAAGGGGTATGGAAAACGAGCGAAATCATGTATGATAGAACTAATAAAAAGCATTTGGAGGAAACGGTGATGGAAAACGAACCAATTAAACTTCAAACAGAACCTCGACCGAAAGCTTGGCTTGGTATTATTTGGTTGGTTTTGTATTTTATTCTTGATATTATTGGCGAAATCCTCGCCACGATTCCGCCGATTATTGAAGGCTTAAACACAGGAAAATCGTTTGACAGCATTATAGGCGGTCTGCAAATCACTTGGTACATGAATCTTACACAAGCGTTTGCTCTCATTATTCTACTTATTTTGATGAAAGTCTCGCACATGAAACTTTTTTCTTTTCGAGCTTTTTCAAGAAAAACGTGGCTGAATTTTGTTGTAATCAGCCTTGTCACCCTTGTCATTTCAAATCTCCTTGAAATCCTGATTACATACTTAGATCCAAATTTCAATACCGCCAATCAAGCAGGGATTGAAGACATGATAAGTTCGGCCTCACCGCTTGTCGTGTTTATTGCCATTGTCATTCTAGCGCCAATCACAGAAGAAGTTGTTTTCAGAGGCTTAATCATGAAAATCATTTTCTGGAAGTATCCGAAAATCGGCTTTGCAGTGAGTACCTTGCTATTTACTCTCGCTCATTTGCCGACAGATATCCCAAGTTTCCTCGTTTACTTCGTGATGGCATTTGGCTTGTGTCTAGTCTACTACAAAACAAAACGCATCGAAGCGAGCATCTTACTTCACTTTATCAATAATTTAATCGGCTACTTCTTCATTGTCTAAATGAAAAAGCCTTTCGAACATTGTGTTCGAAAGGCTTTTTCGCATCCAGATTATTTATCAACAACTTGGATATCTTCCTTGTTGCCATATTTTGTCCACCAAGGAACAGCGCCTTCATCAAGCAATTTGTTAAGCGAAGTGATATTTTCCTTCCCTTGCGTGCGAAGCCACTCACGAAGCGCATCATCGCCTTCCTTACCATAAACTTCGATGCCATCTTTCCAAGTTGCACGGCCACAAAGCACGCCGCTATATTGCACATTGTGTTCGTTCGCAAAAGCAATCGTCTTGTGGAACATTTCCGCCGTAACCCCAGCACTCAAATAAATGAAAGGAAGCGGACAAAGATCCGAACACTCTTCAAAATGGCGCGCAGCTTCCGCTTGTGAGTATGCCGCATCACCTTTTGCAAAACCTTCAACATAATTAAAGTTGACAGGAACCTCAAGTTTTAAAACATCAACGCCATAACGAGGCTTCGAGAATTCCTTGATTGCCTTTTTCACTTTAGCAGGTTTTAATTTAGCGTATTCAAGCGAACCTGAGTCAGTTACATTCGCATCATATGTAATTGGCTCAAGGAAAAATGGGATATCGACAGCGCGGCATTCCGCGCCGATCCGTTCCAAGAAAGCATATTTAATTTCATTAATGTCATCAGACTCATCCGGATCATAGTAAACCAAAATTTTAACAGCATCTCCGCCATTTTCCTTGATACGAAGTACCGACAAGTCTTCAATTAAATCCGGCAATTTACCAGGAATCGTCGTATCATATCCAGTTTTTTCATAAGAAGTTAAAAGTCCGCAACCTTCGTGGCGTGCTTTAATCGCTGGCGTACCGTATTCATCATCCAACAAAATAGCAGAGGCATAAGGAGTAAGTTCTTCGGAGACTAATTTTTTGAAGTCTTCCACATCTTTTTTATCTTCCGTACCTTTTGCAGTTTGAATCATTTTTTTGAGCGAACCACGTTGGTCAATCGCTAGCGCTGCAATTACACCTTTATCATTGGCAAGTCGATTTAAACTATCGAATTTACCTCTTGTCATTGTAACCATTATACATCGATCTCCTTTTTCTGCAGATTTCACACGTCATTCTTTACCCTGCAGGAGTTTCTTTAAACCCTTTAGTTAAAAATTGCTTTTTGCGAGATTTTCAACTACTATTCAAATAGGAGTTATCGAACTTTTGGGAAACATGGAGTGCAATCTCTTTTTCTGATAGATTATCGGCTAAGGAGTGTTCACTGTGGAACAAAATCGGAAAAATCAAAGACAACAAGAAAAAAAGAAACGCAGAAGAAAAATTTTAGTATTTATTTTGTCACTTGTTGTTTTTCTAGCTGCTCTTTTTCTCGTCGTTCAACTTTTAACGCCGAAAAAGGCAGATACAGCAGCGCGAGAAGCGAAATCAAATCAAAAAGCGAAATCTCCAGTTTCTAGTGAAAAAGAAAAGGAAAAAGTAGCGACAGAAACGAAAGAGGTCGTGCAAAACGAGGCCTTAGATCAATACCTTACGAAGCTTCACTTCAGTGGGACAGCAGTTGTGGTTCGTAATGGGAAAATAGTTTTAGACAAGGGCTACGGCTATCGAAATCGCGAAAAGCAAGAAAAAAATACGCCAGATACGGAATTTTACATTGGTTCTTCGCAAAAAGCGTTAACGGCAACGGCGATTTTACAATTGGTGGAAGAAGGAAAACTCGCGCTTACAGATCCAGTTTCGCAGTATTTGACAGGATTTCCGAGCGGGATCACGATCAAAAATTTGCTAAACCATACAAGCGGGCTAAAAGGTCATCTTGAAACGAATTCGAAAATCACTCCTAGAGAGCTAGTTCAAGACATTGAAGAGCGAGGCGTGAAACGAGCACCAGGAAAATGGGATTATCGCGATTCCAATTATACCGTTCTTGCTTATTTAGTTGAAAAACTGAGTGGGGAGCGACTAGAAGACTATTATCAAAATCACATTTTCAAACCGGCTAAAATGACGCAAGTAGGTTTTTATGAGGACTTTACAAAGCAAAAAAATGCTTCTATCGGCTATTATTTGAAAAAAGATGGAAGTTACAGCATCCCAAGCATGCCAGATTTATCTCAACTTTTTGGAGTAGGAAATGTTTACATGTCAGCGGGGGATATGTACCGATTTGACCAAGCGTTAATGAGCGGGAAATTATTATCGCCTGAAAGCTTAGCAGAAATGTTTACGAAAGGAAGCAGTTCGGGTTACGGAATGGGCTTTTACGCGGATCCAGGAAGTTATAACAATCATGGCGTGTTAAATGGTTGGAACGTATCGAATAGCATTAGTAAATCTGGAAAAACTTTCGTCATTTTATTTTCAAACATCCAAAATAATATCTCTTCCTTTGGGAAAGTGAATAATGAAGTTTATGAAATCTTGAATCGAACAAATTAAAAAAACCTGTATCCGCGTGTTTAGCGGATACAGGTTTTTTGACTTATAACTCGAGTTTTCCAAAAGCTCGGGGAGTCAGTCCTGTTATTTTTGTAAAGCTACGAGTAAAGTGTGAGAGACTACTAAAGCCACATTCAAAGGCTACCTCTTCGATAGATAATGTACGATCAATTAAAAGCTGCTTAGCTATGGAAATTCGAATATGAATTAAATATTGATTTGGCGTGAAGCCTGTCTCAGCTTTAAACAGCCTGGTAAAATAATACGGACTAAAATTACTAATTCGACAAAGCTCATGCAGTGAAATTTTTTCTTTGAAATGCTACTGAATATAATGAACTACTTTCTTCACTGCATCCGAATGGGGGTTTAGATTCGTTTTGTCGATTCGGAATAAACTACAAAGTAGCTGATATAAATTGACAGAAATTGTTTCTTGATCTAAGTAGTTCCATTTTAAAGCTTCAAATAACGTCGTTGCACTTTCCTTAGCAAGGTCAGCAGATGGGAAAAGTGCTCCGCGATGTTCGTAAAGCGAATCTAGCAATCTTTGAGAGAGTCCGCCATTAAAATGAAACCACTGAAAGCGAACGGGTTCAGATCCGGCCGCATAATCATTTAAATATTTGCAATCAAGTAAAACAATATCACCAGCACGAGCGGTGAAAGACTGATTTCGGTAGTGAAAGTGAAGTTCTCCTTCTTTAATCCAAAAAAACAGAAAAGCTTCCATGAAAGCTCGCTTAACATGATAAGGCGCAACGCAAGTGTATTCGCCTCCCCATAAAAGATAGTGATGTAGCTCTTTTGAATGTTTAGAGGGCTCGTAAAAATAGATTCCTTCGCGCTTTTGAATGCCTAGTTCTACTCGCGATTCTGGTGCAAGCTTTACCATAACTAATTAACCTCCAATCGAAAGCAAGATTTGTTTCTTTTACAGCAAGATTTTGTCCTGAAAACCCTTTCATTTCATTATACACTATGAATAGTTTAATAGTCTTACTTTTTAAAGAGGGAAGAAAAAATGAAACAAGTCAGAATTGGAACTATAGGTGGAGCAGGTTGGATTGGGCAGGTACATGCAGCGACTTTTCAAAATGTACAACGTATTTTTGAAGAAGACAATGGAATTCCTGTTTTTCAAATCGTCTCTGATGTAGATGAAGCAAAAGTAAAGCAGGTACAGGCCAAATTCAACTACAAGAGTTATACGACAAATTGGAAAGAAGTTGTGACTCATCCTGAGGTAGATCTTGTGGACATTGCCACCCCAAATCATTTACACTACGAAATGGCAAAATTGGCACTTGAAAACGGGAAACATGTTTTCTGCGAAAAACCGTTAACACTTACCGCAAAACAATCTGCTGAACTGGCAAGAATAGCGCAAGAAAAAGGTGTAGTGAATTATGTAGCTTTTAATAATTTAATGAATCCAGCCAATCAGCATGTAGCTCATCTAGTTCAAACAGGAGCTCTTGGTAAAATTACACGCGTGACAGGAACTTACGATCAGGATATGCTGCTTGATGAAGCGCTGCCGATTGCATGGCGACACCTTAATAAATTTGCTGGGTCAGGAGCCCTTGGAGATTTGTGCAGTCATTTGTTGAGCGTTTTACAAATGATTTTAGGCGACATGGATCAAGTAAACGGTATCCAGTCAATTGTGATTCCTGAGCGCCCTAAATCTGCAGGTAGCAGCGAGACCGTTCAAGTCGAAAATGATGATATTGTCCAGTTTCTAGCTAGATATCAAAATGGAGCGATCGCATCCATCGGTTCTAGTCGAATTGCGACTGGAAGAAAAAATTATTTTCAATATGAAATTCAAGGGACTGAAGGAACGGTTTATTATGATCTTGAACGCTTAAATGAGATTCATCTATATTTAAAAGCTGATGAAGGAGAAAATATGGGCTTCCGTAAAGTACTTTTAAATCCCCATCACGGTGAGTTTGGAGCCTTTCAACCGGCAGCAGGGATTGCGATTGGCTTTAACGACATGAAAATCATTGAAGCTCATCAATTATTGGGTGCTTTAGTTTGCGGGGAATCCTATTTAAGTGATTTTGCATTTGGAGCAAAAATTGATGCCATTGACCAAGCTGTTTTACGTTCGATTACTAGTAAGTCATGGGAAAAGATAGAAAAGTGAGGTGGGAAAATGTTTGAAAATAAAGAGATGAAAGTCGGGATTGCGCCAATAGGTTGGAGTAACGATGATATGCCAGAATTAGGGGCGGACCGAACTTTCGAACAATGCATCAGTGAGATCGCTTTAGCAGGATTTGATGGTACGGAAGTTGGCGGAAAGTTTCCTCATGATCCAGTTCAGTTAAGAGAGGCGATGGAGCTGCGCGAAATTGAAATCGCCAGCCAATGGTTTAGCAGTTTTTTAATTTCAACGCCTTATGAAGAAAACGAACGTGCATTTGTTGAAAAGTTGGACTTTCTTGAAAGTGTTGGAGCAAAGCGAGTAAATATTTGTGAGTTAACGAACTGTTTATTTGCCTCTGAAAAGTCTATGTTTGGCAGAAACAAGCCTTTAGCAAATGATGAGGAGTGGGAGTGGCTATGTAAAGGTCTCAACAAATTAGGTGAAATAGCTACTAAAAGAGGTTTCAAACTTTGCTACCATCATCATATGGCAACAGTTGTTCAAACGATCGCTGAGACGAAACGCCTGCTAGAAAATACAGATCCACGTTATGTACATCTGTGCTTTGATTCGGGGCATTTTGCTTTAGCAGGTGAAGATCCACTTAAAGCAGCTGAGTTGTTTTCAGATCGAATTGCGCATGTGCATTTGAAGGACATTCGCAAAGCAGAAATGGAGGAAGCAGTCCAAGAAGGATTTCGATTTCGCGGAACTGTACTTACTGGCTGTTTTACGATTCCAGGTGATGGTTTCATAGACTTTCCTAGACTGCTTCAGATTTTAGATAAAAGCGCCTATCAAGGTTGGCTATTGATTGAAGCCGAACAAAATCCAGACCTAGCTAATCCACTTGAGTATGCAATGAAAGCCCGTGCTTATATTCGAGCTATTACGGGCATTTAAAAAGAGAAACTTAAAAAACCGGTATCCGCTGAGCCCAGCGGATACCGGTTTTTGACTGTCTTATTTTTCTTCTTGTAAGTTTTCAGCTTCGACGACACGGAAGCCTTTACGATCTAAGTGCCGTACAATCTCGTTTTTCTTCTCTTCTGTAACAGAAAGTGGAAGAGAGACAAGAATACGACGGATAAAATCTGAACTTGGATCATCTAGCGTAATCAGACTTGCAATCGTCGTATATTTATCAATGATTTTTGTGACTTTCGTAAGAGCACCAGGAACTTCGCCAGTCGCAATCGTTAAAACATAACTCGTTGTTTTAACATTCCAAGCTTCCTCTAAAAGCCCAAGTAACTGTCCATGTGTTAGAATCCCGTAAAAGTCGCCATTCTCTTTTAATACTGCGATGTAAGGCAGCTCTTTAATCGTAAAGAACACTTTGAAGAATGAGGAGTTGACGCTGATGTGCTTGGTTGCATTCTTGAGCAGGGAAGTTACAGGTTGATCTAAACTTCCTCCGTTTGCCACGTGGCGATAGATGTGCATCTTGTATATATTTCCCAAAAATTTGTCGCCAGATTGATCAAGAATAGGAACACAGCGATAACCAGATTCTTCAAGCAAATCAATCGCTTCTTTTAACGTTGCTGTTTCTGGAACCGTTGTTAGTTTGGTTTTTGGTATGCAAAGATTTTTAATCAACATATCAGTCACTCCTTCTCAATTTAACCTACCTCCTCTATTTTATCTCAAATGGTACTGTTAGTACAGTAAATTTTTACTAGTGCCTTATTGACAATGAGATTCATTATCAATTAGAATAGAAGAGGAAAATGAAAGTGAAGAAATACAGGCTTGAAAAGGAGAGGTGAAATGAAACGACTAGTGCTTTTTATCATATTTTTACTTCTTGCTGTCGTCTCACTTTTTATAGGCGTAGAAAAACTTCCAATACATATAAATACGTGGAGTAGCCACGAGCTCGATATTTTTCTTTTCAGTCGTTTTCCAAGATTAGTTAGCATTATCATTGCCGGAGCTGGAATTAGTATTTGTGGCATGATTATGCAAAGTTTGACTCAAAACAAATTTGTTTCGCCAACGACCGCTGGAACCATGGATGCAGCAAGACTTGGAGTACTTGTTTCTTTATTATTTTTTACCGGTTCATCACTTTTTGTCAAAATGAGTGTCGCCTTTTTATTTGCGCTAGCGGGAAGCCTTGTTTTTATGAAGATTCTGGATTCGATTTCCATTCTTGATACCATCTTGATTCCGCTTGTAGGCTTGATGTTCGGGAACATTCTCAGCTCCATTTCCACTTTCTTTGCCGTGAAATTTGATCTCGTACAAAATATTTCTTCATGGCTTTCAGGGGATTTCTCGATGATCATGAAGGGGCGCTACGAGATTCTTTACCTTTCTATCCCGCTATTCATCCTTGCCTATATATATGCAAATAAATTCACAGTGAGTGGAATGGGAGAAACCTTCGCTAGCAATTTAGGACTGTCATATCGTGCAGTTATGCGGATTGGACTGATAATCGTTTCTTTTATCACAGCAACCGTCGTGTTAACAGTGGGGATGATTCCTTTTCTCGGCTTGATCGTTCCAAACATTATTTCGATTTTAAAAGGCGATCATTTACAGAAAAATTTGATGGATACAGCACTATTTGGTGCTTCCTTTTTGCTTGTTTGCGACATGATCGGACGCATTATTTTATACCCATACGAAGTGTCGATCAGCTTAGTTGTAGGCATTATCGGCAGCGTCATCTTCCTCATTTTACTGTTTAGGAGGAAGAGCTATGCGTAAAAAAATGACCCTTTTAGTCATCCTCGTGCTGATTTTTTCAGCCTGTTATTTATTTTTATTTATTGGCGGGAACTTGGAGTTTGCCTTGAAGCTTCGCGGAACGAAGTGGCTTGCCATCCTCCTAACAGGACTTGGAATTGCGATTTCAACCGTTATCTTCCAGACCATCACGGGAAACCGAATTTTGACACCTAGCATCATGGGGCTTGATTCCTTGTACATGTTATTCCAAACTGCGCTGCTCTTTTTAATGGGACAAAGTAAACTGCTTCACCTCGGAAGCGAAATCAATTTTGTGCTTTCTTGCGGGTTAATGGTGGTGTTTTCAACCGTTTTTTACTACCTCCTATTTAAGCGCAAAGGAACGAGCATCTACTTGTTGCTCCTTGTCGGCATCATTTGTGGCACTTTTTTCAGCAGTTTTTCTTCCTTTATGGAAATGCTGATTGACCCAAATGAGTTCCAAATCGTGCAAGATAAGAGCTTTGCTGGCTTTGGCAATGTCCATCAAAACGTACTCCTATTAAGCGCTATCCTCATGCTTCTGGTTTTTCTTTACCTAGGCAAAATCAGCAAGTATCTAGATGTGCTCACACTTGGAAAGGAAGAAGCGACGAATCTCGGTGTTTCGTATGAAAAAGTGGTGAAGCGCTTATTAATTGTGGTAGCCATCCTAACGAGTATCGCCACCGCGCTCGTCGGGCCCATCACGTTTCTTGGCTTGATTGTTTCAAATATCGCCTACCAGCTTTTTCCAACGTATAAACACCGAATTTTGATCCCAGCCGCTGCGCTCATTTCCGTGTTGACGCTAACTTTTGGCCAAGTCCTTGCCGAACGACTTTTCCATTTCAATACGCCAATTAGTGTGATTATCAATTTGGCAGGCGGCATTTATTTTCTGTATTTACTTTTGAAAGGAAGGAAACTTGTATGAAAATTGAACATATCACAAAAACCTATCATGATAAAACGGTTTTAAACGATGTTTCCTTTGAAGTGAAGCCTCAATCGATCACATCACTGATTGGCGCAAACGGAGCAGGAAAAAGCACACTTCTTTCCATTATGAGTAGACTCATCAAGCCAGATTCCGGTGCGGTCACGCTTTCAGGACGCAAGCTTTCCGATTGGAACAACCAAGAACTGGCGAAGCGCGTTTCCATTTTGAAACAATCCAATCACTTGACGGCTCGGCTAACGGTGCGAGATTTAGTGAGCTTTGGACGTTTCCCTTATTCATCAGGACGCCTCACGAAAACAGACATTCAAAAAGTGGACGAAGCGATCCAGTATATGGAAATGGGAGCGAAGCAACATCAGTTTCTTGATGAACTGAGCGGAGGACAAAAACAGCGAGCTTTCATTGCAATGGTGATTGCGCAGGATACCGATTACGTTTTGCTCGATGAACCGCTCAATAATTTAGATATGAAACATGCCGTTTCGATGATGCAAATTTTCAGACGTCTTGTGGATGAACTAGGAAAAACTGTTGTTCTCGTCTTGCATGACATCAACTTTGCTTCCTGTTATTCAGATCAGATCGTTGCGTTAAAAGATGGAGTGAAATTAGCAGAAGGAGAGACGGCGGAAATGATGGATGAAGCCGTTCTGCGAGAAGTCTTTGAAATGGATATTCCGATTACGGAGGTCGGTGGAAATAAATTTGGAATATATTTTAATGTAAAAGATAAGATTTATTAAAATAGGAGGCTTAAAATGAAAAAATTTACGATGCTTTTTTTAATTAGCTTAATTGCCCTTGTACTGGCAGCTTGTTCGGGAGGAAACTCAAATTCTGATGGGGATAAGGCGAAAGCAGACTCTAAAGAAATCACGATTAAACACGAACTAGGTACGACAAAACTTACGCAAGACCCTTCGAAAGTCACGGTATTTGATTTTGGTTCACTGGATACGATGGAAAAATTAGGATTGAGTAACAAAGTCATAGCGGTGCCAAAGAAAAACTTGCCACCATACTTAAAAGCGTTTGATACAAGTAAAGTCAAAGATGCGGGCGGACTGAAAGAACCCGATTTTGAAGCGATCAACGAAACAGGGAGCGACTTAAATATCATTTCAGGGCGGCAAAGTGATGCGTACGATAAATTTAGTGAAATTGCGCCCACCATTTATTTAGGTCTTGATACTTCTGATTATTTAGCATCTTTCCATGCGAACGTTGAAAAAATCGGGAAAATCTTTGGGAAAGAAAAGCAAGCACAAAAAGAATTGGCTAAAATTGACACACAAATTGATAAGGTGAAAGCGGCAGCTCCGAAAGGGAAAAAAGGGCTGATTATTCTTGCCAATGATGGGAAAATCAGTGCTTACGGACCGGGCTCGCGTTTTGGCTTGATTCATGATGTTTTAGGCGTGGAACCGGTTGATACCTCGATCAAATCTTCTACACATGGTCAAAGTATTTCGATGGAATATATTTCTGAGAAAAATCCTGATTACTTGTATGTAATTGACCGCGGTGCAGCGATTGGTGGAGAATCTTCTGCTAAGAAAACGGTGGAAAATGATTTAGTAAAAACAACAAATGCCTATAAAAATGGCAAAATCATTTATTTAAATCCGGAGTATTGGTATCTATCGGGAGGCGGACTTGAATCTGTCAAGGAAATGGTCAAAGAAGTTGGCGATAGTTTTTAAACAAAAAGAAGCAGCTGGACACGTGTCTAGCTGCTTCTTTTTTTGCATATAAAAAGCCTTCCCTAAGTGGAAAGACATTGCAGATTTTAGGATTCCATGCTATACTAAAAAATACTGTTAGTAACATTTGTTAAAAAACAGACTTAATTCATTTCAATTATACATCAAAAATAAGTGTTTGTCAATATTTTTTAGGAGGCTTTTTTATGAGCGAGGAAAAACAAGAACAAAAACGAATTGATTATACGATTGAGCAAATTAAAGCACAAGAAAAACAAATCAAAGACTCGCTAGTTTCCGTTAAAAAAGAAGCCAGTGATATCCGTTCAAATTTCTGGGAAGACGTTCGGGTCAACTTGCTTGAGCCTGATGATGTATCCGAAACGAATATCAGTATTCGCCAGCAGGAACACTTTTTGCGTGAACGGGAACGAAATTATGAACATGCCGAAAAACAATTAAAAGTCTTCGATAAAATGCAAAACTCACCTTACTTTGCTCGGATTGACATTGCGGATGAAGAAACAGCGCGTGAAGAAATCTATATTGGGATTGGTTCGGCGCTAGATGAAAACGACCAATTTTTGGTTTATGACTGGCGTGCGCCGATTTCAAGCGTCTATTATGATGGGGAAATGGGAGAAGCAAGCTACGATACGCCGCAAGGCAAGCTCACGGTGGATGTGCTTTTAAAGCGACAATTTTCGATCAAAAAAGGCAAACTACAATCAATGTTCGATACGAGCGCGGCGATTGGCGATGAAATGCTTCAAGAAGTGCTTGGTGCAGAATCCAATTTACAAATGAAAAATATTGTTGCGACCATTCAGCGCGAACAAAACCGAATTATTCGAGATACGAAAAGTGACCTGTTATTCGTCCAAGGCGCAGCAGGAAGCGGTAAAACTTCGGCCGTCTTACAGCGAATCGCTTATTTATTATACCGCTTCCGCGAAGGTCTCGATGAAAAGCAAATGATTATTTTTTCACCAAACCGCTTATTTAACCATTATATTGGCAATGTTCTCCCAGAGCTTGGCGAAAAAAATATGCTGCAAACCACCTTTCAAGATTTTACGGCAGCGCGTCTCGGAAACCTTGAAATGGAAAGTTTATTTGAGCAGTTTGAGGACAAGGCGAACGAATTGCGCAAGAATATCCTCGGGCTAAAAGAAGATACACAGCTCTTTGCTGCCATTTCTCGCTACCAAAAGCTTTTGCAAAAAGACGGCTTGCGTTTTAAAGACATTCGCTTTCGCGGGAAGACCGTGATTTCCAAGAACAAAGTGAAGGAAATCTTTTATCAAACTCGTTCTGATTACTCGCTCCCGGCGCGCCTTGAACTAACTCGAAAAGCTTTGCGCGAGGAACTATTTGTGTTTGCCAACGAAGAAGCCAAAAAAGACTGGGTAAAAGACGAAATTGAGCTTTTAAGTGAAGAATCGTATCAAAATCTTGTTCCGCTTGAACTTGAATTTGACAGTTTTGATGCTGAACAAGATTATTTGGCACGGAAACTCGTCCGCCTTAAAATGAAAAAAGTCCATCAAGCGGTCAAAAAAAATCGGTTTTTCCATATTCACCAACAATTTGTTCATTTCATGCAGACCGTTCCGAGGCTTTTGAAACTGGAAAAATTTGGTATCCAAGAAAACGAATGGAAGACCGAAATCAAACGACTGGTCGATAGTTTAAATGCAAATAAACTTGCCCAAGAAGATGTGGTATTTTATCTTGATTTACGGGATCGTGTAGTCGGCAAAGAAGCCAATCGTGCGATGAAATTTCTATTTATTGATGAAATCCAAGATTATTCCCCCGCACAAATTTATTATCTCAAAACTTTGTTCCCAAGTAGTCGCTTCACGTTGCTTGGAGATTTAAATCAAGCTATTTTTAAAACCCAAGAAAAAGAACGAACGCTGCTTGAAGAAATCAAAGACTTGTTTGATTCTAAAAAAACAGAAGTGATTCGACTAAATAAAAGCTACCGTTCTACTGAGCAAATTACTAACTTCACGAAAGGCATCATCCAGGCAAAAGAGGAAATTGTTCCGTTTGAACGTGAAGGAAGTCTACCAAAATTGATTGAAACAGAAAATTATGTTGAGATGATGGAACAAGTCTACGAAAAAGCCAGTCAACTAGCGAAAAAATCGAATATGGTAGCCATCATTGGGAAAAACCAAGAAATTTGTGAGGCTGCTTATCTTTCGCTTTACAAAAAGATGAATGTTCGGCTTGTCCATTTTGAACACCAAAAATTGCAAGAAGGCGTGATGATTATTCCGTCTTATTTAGCGAAAGGACTTGAATTTGATAGTGTGATCGTCCTTGATGCTTCTAAAGAGGCCTATGCGCTTGAAGAAGAACGCACTTTGCTTTATACGATTTGTTCACGTGCCATGCATGATTTGGTTGTGACTTCAAATGGAACTAAGTCGCGGCTGTTTTCAGACATCCCAGAAGAACTTTATCAATTTGAAAAGATAAGCACACACAGTTCTTCCCAAATTTCTCGTTAAAAACACCCTCACAGCTAGTAAAAATAAGCTGTGAGGGTATTTGTGTATAAATTGTCACATTTTCTATAAAAAGGACCATCAAATTTATCATGAGTAATAGAAGACCGAATTCGAATACGGCTATAATAAAAATATAGAGAAAAGGAAAGCGAGGTTAACAAGATGAGCGAACAAAGAAGTTTTAGTTTGATGAAAACAGAGCCAGAATATGAAACAGAAATAAAGATGGGAGACCAAATATTGTTTGAACGGGAACATATTCAGTACGTTGGAAGAGTGCTTGGTTTTTATACAAACTCCGTCTTGGTTGAAGTCGACGAAGAACCAATCAAATTTGGTGAAAGTCGAAGAACCGTCGTTAACTTTGCTAAACTAACTCTATTCAAAAAGGCACAGACGGCATAAGCAAATGGCTGTCTTTTGGTACCCCAAAACTAGAAGACTGCCAAACCCTCCTAAGGAAAAAAGACTCAGCCCACACTGAGTCTCAGACTGTAGACAAAGTAGTGAAAAACTTTGTTTACAGTCTTTTTTTAGATATACTTGTGATAGAACATAC
>NZ_JAATJW010000061.1 GCF_011800755.1 Listeria valentina | reverse complement strand
CTCCTAGAAATTTTAAACGCAAGTAGACTTCTTTTTCTAAAGATTCTCCAATCCACATAGGCATGCTAATTATGGCTAAGGTATTAAACCAATACCAATACTAATTAAAAAGTATTTATCAACGAAGTGGTAGCCATTTCCGAGAGGGAAATTTTTATATGAGATACATATTAGTACAAGCATTAAAATTGGAAAAGCTAGAGAAAAGAATATCGATATGGGTACTCGGAATTGAGTTTTTAAACTTAACCAAAGCAAACTAAATCAATCCTTTCTCAGCATGATTTTTTAATGCTAATAAGTAGCGTGTTTCTAATGTAGCAAGTTCAAATGTATAATTAATTTCGAAGCGCTTTAATACCGTTTTGAAGGATTCGAACTCTTGATCAGAAAAAACGAAGTATTGAATTGAATCAGAAGATTTAAAGCAAGTAGTTTTTATATTTGGTGTTTCTGGTAAAGCTTGTTCAACACGAAAAATACCATGATGATCAAATAAAGTGTTGAATTGAGTTAACTCTCCCCAAAAAACTATTTCTCCTTCACTCATTACTAAAATTTTGTTAATCCAATCAGTGAGCTCGTTGAAATAATGAGAAATTGTAAGTACAGTTGACTCACGTGTGTTTTTCTTTATGGAATCCATCAGGCTTTTTCGTTTTTCAAAATCTAAGCCTGACGTCAGTTCGTCAAAAATATAAAAGGGATAATTTTGTCCAAGTGTAAGTGCCAATGTTAACCGTTGCTTTTCACCACCAGAAAGATCTTTAATAAAAAGTTTTTTGAGATGTTCTAAGTTATATTGCTTGATTATAGAATGGATATTTTTATCATTATTGAATCCGAACACCATTTGAAATATTTCATATACCTTTAATAAATCACTATAATTATTTTGCTGAAAAACAACCCCTATATGAGAAGAGGGGATATCGAGATTAATCCTTCCTTTGAAAGAAATTAAATTTAGTATGCATTTAATAAGTGTTGTTTTTCCAGCGCCGTTCGCTCCAAGTATCGCCACTTTATCACCTTTTTCAATGGCGATAAAATGATTGTTGAAATTTATGATGTTCTTGTTTCTTATGGATACTTGTAAATCTTGAATGGTCATATCATTCATAGCTAATCTCCTTTTGTGCAGCATTAATGCAGCCAGCTAATGACTGCATTAGTGCTTTGTTTTTAGCGCTATTTAATAGTGGAAGCACAAGAACAGCAGCATGAACAAGAACAACAGCAACAGCAGCAACCGGCTGCATAATTCATCGCATCATTGTCGTTTTGAGATGAACCATAGCCATTTACTACATGTGAAGTGATTTTCATAAGATGTGGCCTCCTCGCAGTAAATTTTAGGTTTTTGTCGTGGGATTACACCTATAAACCCAAAAATAATTTTGTAAAATATTTACTATTCAGAATTTAGGGAACGCAGTTAAAAATGACTAGAAAATCAAGTGGAGAGTATATTTGTGAAAAAAGTAACAAAAAGGATTGAGACGCTAAAATAAAGCCCTTTTTAAATGATGGAGTGTTGATTACCGAGAGTTTAGCATAGAATAAATTTACTTGTCAATGGAAATCTCGAAAATCAAAAAATGTGCGAGGAAATGAGTTTTTATAAAAAACACAACTCACTTCTTTTCGAAGAAGCGAGTTGTGCCAAACAATTTATGATTTTCTAAGCCGGTAAATCGCTAGGCTCGTAAGGAAGATTCCTGCAAGCGAAGCAAGTCCCGCCGAGTCGCCTGTCGCAGGGAGCACGCCTTTGTTTCCTTTGTTTCCTGCAGGAGTAGTTGAAGAAGGTTTTTCTTGAGGCTTCGCTTCCGTGCTCGTGACAAGTTCACCGTCAGATTCTGAGGCTTCCGGCTCTTCTGGCTGTACCTCGGTCTCGGCCGTCTCGACCTGAACCGTGAATGCCGCGCTATTTCCAGCTTTGTCCGTCACGTGCACCGTGAGTTCATCGCCCGCCGCAAGCTTGAGCGAGGAAATTGCTAATTTGAACGCGCCTGATGAGTCAGCTGTGCTAGAAACAGCAGGTGCAGCTTGGACACTTCGTTCTGCTAACGCTTGACCCGCTTTTTGAACAGTGAGCGTTGCCCCGCCAAGCGTGCTCCCAGTCAAAAATTCATCCTGATCTGTCAGCTTGTCAAAATGAGTCGCATCCCGAATCGCTTTTACCGCTTCCTGAGCGAGCTGATCCGCTGATTTATACGTTTTTCGACCTTCCTCTTTCGCCGTAATTAGCTTCCCTTGTGCAGTTTGATCCTTGATATATTGAATAAATGTTTCCGTATCCGGATCAATGGCAGATACAAGTTTCCCCTTGGTGAACGCCGAGAACCCATCCCCGCCACCATAAAGGAAATCATTGATCACTACTTTATAAGATTTGTTTAAGTCAAGCGGCTCGCCATTTTGTGTCGTAACATTTGCCACTTTGTAAGCATGCTCGAGATCATCCGTATCCGTAAACGTATATTTCAATCCCGAAATCTGCAAGAAATAGCGCTCATCACTTAAGTACTGCTGATTCAGCGCTTCAAGAATAGTGGCCCCATCCAGTTCGACCACCTGCAAAATATTCCCAAAAGGCTGTACCGCTTGAGCCGCGCCCCAAGTGATTTGATTATTCGCATCCGTCACAAGATCTGCGCGGATACCGCCATTATTGGTCATCGCAAAATCCGCTTTTACACCCGCTTTTTCAGCCATTTCCAGCTGCGCATCCGTAATCAAATTGCCAAGCGCAGATTCTTTTGCATCAATCGCTGCACCACTTTGGTTAGTTTCTCGTGTGATCGTTCCATTATCCGTTTTTCCGATCGGTTCATTGATCGTATCCGCAATCCGGTCGGCCGCATCTTTCGTAATTGCTGTGATGGCGCCATCCGGTGTGACAGAACGCGAATTATATGTAATTTTCGCATCCGGTGTTTTCACAAAATCGCCCGTTGCTGGATCAATTTCCCCTGTAACATTTGAAAAAGCCTTGCCGTTGTTATAACTTTGCACAATCCGCGTCGTTCCAACAACCCCGTTCGTGTATTGGTGGTTATGTCCCGCAAGAACAAGATCGACCGAGTTTTCCGGATCGAGCTGATTGACTTTCATTATCATATTAGCTGCCTCGCCGTTCACATCTTTCCCAGTGCCCGTGTTCGGATTCCCATCAGAAAGCGCGGGAACATGCGACAGAACAACAATCGCGTTCACCCCTTGATCGCGCAGTATTTTCGCATACTTCGCAACCGTTTCCGCTTCATCAAGAAAATCATAATCCTTGATATGATTAGCGAGCACCAAATTAGGAATCTCCGTTGTCACGATCCCAATAAAACCAACCTTTTCCCCGCCAACCGTTTGAATCGTATAAGGCTTAAAGCCCTCCGCTACATTGGTTGTCCCTTTATCGACCACATTCGCCGCGACAATTTCCATATCGCTTTTCACACGAGGATAACTTTCGACGATCGGTCCAAACTTATCCGTTGAAACCCCATCCAAGATCCGCTTATACTCAGGAAGCCCTTCATCAAATTCATGATTTCCGAGTGTCCCCACCTTGAACTGCATCGTATCGAGTGCTTTCATCGTCGGCTCATCTTGAAGCAGCCCCGAAACAGCTGGACTTGCCCCAACCATGTCACCCGCTTGCACACGAATCGAGTTGTCTGCCGTGGCACTCGGATTTTGCGTCAAAAAGTCCGCTGCCGCAAGATCCAAATTAGCAGAAAGATAATCCGCGCCGCCAATCGCATTTCCGGCCGCATCTTTAGAAGCCGTGTCGAGCGCCCCGTGAAAATCATTAATCCCTAAAAATTGAACAGGAACAAGCGGTTCAACTGCCGCCACTTTGTTTCCATTAAACGGTAAAGAAATCCCCAAAACCAAACTTGTTGCGAGTAATAAATGTGCCATTCTTTTCTTCCAGTTTTTCACAAGCATACTCTCCTTTTATCCCTTTTTTGTAAACGCTTAACAGCTACATTTTAGCAAAGAGAGCAGCCGATAACAATTAATAAAGAGTAAAGAGACTGTGAATTTTTTTAATATACTGTCAAGAAACTCGGGGAAAGCCTACAGCGAATGAATGTGAAAACTGGCCGTGAATTTAGACTTGTCCACTTGAATCCCAGCTTCCGCATTGTCATAGCGATCCATGATTTTGAATAAAATCCCAAGACCACGTCCTTTATGACCGGCCTTTGTCGTAAAACTTTTCTTCGTAATCCTATCCGTATCAATCGCGACAGCAGGATCAATCTGATTTTCGACAGCAACAGCCAAATGCCCATCCGAATGCGTGAGCTTTATTTGAATGAACGGTTCTGATGCGTTCAAAGAAGCTTCAAAGGCGTTATCCAGTAAAATCGTAAAACTACGAATGAAGTCAATCAAATCAATGCCAACATAATTAATCGTATCCGGGACGACTAGCGCATACGGAATTTTATATTGGTCCAGCTTTTCCGTGTAAAGTTTCAATAACCCCTGAACGGGAGGAACACCAAGCTTCAATAATGCCATTTCATTTTGATGGAAAATATTATCATTGAAGTAACGCGTTTGTTGTTTAATCAAATCGAGCGCATCATCATTTTCTTGTTTCTTAATGTGAATAGCGAGAGAGAGCAAAATATTATGATAATCGTGCTTGAAATCATGTAAATTTTCAGCTTGTATATGGTAATAATCAGCTTGGCTAGCCAAATGGTTTAGTTGTTCCTGACTTAATTCGCTGCGGATAAAAAAAGCTGTAAAAATGATGCTGTTCGTTGAGTAAAGAAAAATAATGAGAGAACTGTAAAAACTGCCAAATGTGGTCGGCCACGGATAGAAAAAGTGAATTGTATTGACGATGAAAAGGCCCGTGATGAGGATAAATGAAAATAGATAATATTTTTTTACAAGATGGTCAAACATCGCATAAAAATCAAAGCGGTTCAGCAGATGGCGAATCAAGAAAGAAAAAAGCACGGTCAAAAGAAAATTGATCAAGGCAAGAACAAGCGGTGGCTCGGTCCAAAATAATTGTGAAAGATCAAATGTTAAAAACCAAATGAAGCCATTCATCGTGTACGCGGTAATTAATAAAATCGCAGATAGAAGCCACTTTTTGGTAAAAAAATAGAAATTTGTGAAGACGAGTAGAAAAATAAGCGCGAGCCCTAAACCTATCGAGAAGAAGTCGCGAAAAAGATAAAGTATAGCAAAAAGAGCTGTAATCGATAAGAGCATAACAGCAGTTTGCCGCTTATTTAAAAGAAGTTTGTAACTCAGAAGAAAAATAATGAAGAGCAGATTTAACATGTAATTGATTTCGCTAATTAACAAGTAATCTCCTCCTTTAACTTAATAGTATTCCTCAAAAGCATCGGTTATTTTTTTGATGATACGCTTGCTGACAACAATCTCATAACCGGAACGAAAGAGTACGTAACCCGACTTTTTTTCAATCGATTGAATATGATTGAGATTCAGAATGTATGATTTTAAATTAGTCATCATAAAAGGCGCCGTTAGTTGTGGCGCAACCTTACTGATAGAATTCCGAAAAATAATGTTTTCGCGTAGCGTATGCAAGCTAAGATAGCCGCGCTGATGTGGAATGCTTTCGATCAAAATAATGTCGTTTATATCAATAAAGTGAGAGAGATTCCCTTGTTTGATTTCAAAAACACTTGAATGCGATTGCGCTTCTGAAAGCAGCTTTTGCGCAACTTCGATAACTTGTTCTTCAACATTTTCAATTCTTTCGGGATCTTTCAGAATATAACCGGCAGGAAGAATACCGCGATTGATGATTTCTTCCGCTTTCCGCGCATCTCCAGTGATGAAATAAATAGAGCAGTGCGCATTTTGTTTGCGAATTGCTTCCGCTAAATCGACACCATTCATTCGTGTCTTAAAATCAATATCAAGCAAAAAAGCATCTGTTCGCTTAAGGCGATCTATTTGATGGGCATTCAGAAACTCATCTGCATTTAAAAACGATTCGATTTCAACCGTTATTGGGCGATGTTCTAAAAATTTAGCGAGCGTCTTTTCTAAATAATCTTTCTGTAAAAAGTTGTCTTCGATAATAAACAATCTCAATTTAATCACCTCAAAAAATGATGATAAGTGCCAAATATTGGTTGCAATGTTCTCCGATGAGATAGAAAACATACTATCATTAAAATATGAAATGTAAAATATTTTATATTAAAACAGTCATAAAATCGTCAAAAATAGCTGGGGTTATGCACAAAGTTTTACTTTGTTTTGCATCAACAATAAAAAAGATAACGATTATACTTTAATATAGCAAAGAAATTCTACGAAAACAATACTATCCAGCTGCTTAACCCACAATAAGATGATTAATAAAAGCATTGGGGTGTGATTATGGATTACTTAGATTGCTATCAGATATTAAAAAAAGACCATTTTATCGAAAATATAATTCGTGAACAATTAAGAGGACAAAAAAAGCAAATCAAGCCAGGAGAACGAATTTTTCTTGAGAAAGATCGCATTTTACTGATTGATCGAGGTGCCCTTGTTTTGTGTAGTGGAAATACTTTTCTTCGTAGCTTTAAAGCAAATGATTACCTTCATGCGATTGACTTGCAAAAAGAGCAAGAAGATAAGATGCTGCTGGAAGCGATGGAACATACTATTTTCCGCGAATATTGTGCCCAAGAGTTCTTGCAATTTTTAGAGCAAAAACAACTCCTTAGCAACTTCTTTTTACAGGAATTAGAAAAAGCCCAAAAATGGTCATATACGCAAGCAAATCGAATTATCATTTCAACAGAAGAACGAGTAATTTCTGTTTTACAAGAATTAGTAGAACGGTTTGGAAAACAAATTGCACATGGAAAAGTGATTTTGCCTAGATGGATCAAAATCGTCACTCTTGCAAAATTAAGTGGCTGTTCACGAAATATGGCCTCACGCAGTATCCAGTATTTAAAAAAACAAGGAATTCTTACGCAAGAAAAAAGCTTGTGGAAAATTAATGAGAAAGCATTAGCCAATTTATACTATTAGTAAGCAAAATAACAACTGAATTTTCAGATTTTTAAATAACGCATGCAAAATAATTTTTAAGATAAAGGGGGATTTAAATGAAAAAAGTATGCTACATTATCGCTTGTTTAGTAGCTATTTGCCTTATATATCCCAAGGAATCGTTAGCCGAAAATAAACCTTCTGAAATGGCTTACTATGTGGAAGCAATTATTCCGAGTAACCAAATAGACCAGACAAAAACTTATTTCGATCTTCTAGTGAAGCCTGGCGAGCGGCAAACTCTCCAACTACGCGTGCATAATGCGAGAAGCGAAGAATTAACTCTAGAAATTAAACCACATACAGCTCGTACAGGAACTGGGGGAGATATTGACTATAGTGGAGACAAAGAAAGTCCTCTTGCTGCAAGTTTACCCTATTCAATAGAAGAGCTACTCGAAGGAGAAGAACAAGTAACCCTCGGGCCAAATGAAACGAGAACTCTTTCATTCGTGTTAAAAGTCCCAGATAAAACATTTCAAGGCGTTTTGCTAGGTGGATTTTATATCCATGAAAAGAAGAGAAGCGAGCAAGCGGAACCTAAAAAAGAAGGCGTTTCGATCAAAAATCAATATGCTTATGTGATTGGCTGCCAAGTACGGATGGATAGAGAAGAAGAGCAGCAACAATTCACTTTGGAAACGCCCAAATTAACAAAATGGAATGACTTGCCAGCGATTCATGCGGGGCTTTCGAATGAAGCTTCGCGGATTCTTTCGAAGTATCAGCTACAAGGAGAGATTCGAAACCGTTCGGGCAAGAAAATACAAAAAATCAAGAAGCAGACATTTTCAATGGCGCCAGATTCAGTTTATCGATTGATGAACAAAGTGAGTCTAGCTGATTTTCCAAGCGGGAAGTACAGCTATTTCCTGACCATTAAAGGAGAAAATGAAGTTTGGCATCTAAAAAAGGATTTTACGATTTCAAGCGATCAAATTAAGCAAGTTCAAACGGCTAAGAAGACAAATGGCAATCGTTTTCTGAGTATCTTGATTATTAGTCTCATTGTGCTTTTGTTTCTTGCCATCGTTGTTTTTATCTTAATAAAAAGGAGAAGGAAAAATGAATCGAGCAGCTAAATGGTTGGTTTGTGTGGGCTTTGTCTTTGGCTGTATCACTGCATCTGAGATAAAAGTAAACGCGGCGGCGGAACCACCTGCTCATATTAAAAAAATGGATGGCATCTTTGAAGTGAAAGAAGGTTCTGCTTCTTCGGTGGATGAAAATGGCGTCGTCACGATTACGCCGAACACTAGTAATTCAGTTGGCTCAATTTGGAGCACAGAAAATAATTTACTCGACTTTACGAAAAATTTTCATTTGTCTACGTACCTTTATTTTGGTGAAAATGTGGCGAATGTAGGCGATGGTATGGCGCTAGTATTTCAAGCGGCAACGGATTCACCAACATGGTTTACGCATAATTCACTATCTATTGGTTATCTGGGTGATCAGCGTAATGATACATCTATTGGTATACCGAATAGTTTGGCGATCGAATTTGACTTATATAATAACCAAACGGATTCAGATGGCTGGTTTGATCAAAATGTACCCACAACCAATAAAGGGCAGCATATCGCTTATACCTGGCCAGGGGATTTGACTGAATACACGAGTTGGTGGGCTTGGTTTAATACACAACGGTCCATTCTTCACCATGATCCGCTTAGTTATCTTTTGACAGATGATAAGTGGATTCGACTGGATGTGGACTGGAATGTGGAAAGTCAGGTATTTCAATATGTCATCGATAACTCGACTATAGTTAACGTTCCTTATGAAGATTTATATAATCGCGTGTTATCAACTAATACGAAAGCTTACTGGGGTTTTACGGGGGCAACGGGAAACTATGCTGCTCCACAAAAAGTCGTTTTTCAAGAAGTCCCCAATTTGGTTGAAGTCGATCCAAAGATTGAAGTCTATAATGAAACGCGCGATCAAGCAGTTGTAGACGAAGGTGATGTATATACGGATGAAACTTTGCGATTCGATTATTCGGTGGAATATCTTAACGGGAAACAAACTTGGAATAGTGTAAAAGCAGCTTTGACAGGAGATCCCAATTTTGTATTGGAGCCAGGGAGTATTACCGTAACAGCAGTGATTGGCGGACAAAATCAAAGTTACCCGATGGATGACTCAGCGCTCGTGGATGGCATTTTGAATTTTCCTGTTGGTACAGCAAATGGACCGACTTTTGGACTTGAAGGGAATTTTCCTTCCAAAATGATTATTTCTTATCAAGGTCATTTT
This sequence comes from Listeria valentina, assembly GCF_011800755.1. Taxonomy (GTDB): domain Bacteria; phylum Bacillota; class Bacilli; order Lactobacillales; family Listeriaceae; genus Listeria; species Listeria valentina. Next base: position 4,804 of record NZ_JAATJW010000061.1, on the reverse strand, counting down.
AAAGCAGATACTCCTGCGGAACCCGTTGTATTATCAGCTCAGTATAACGGTGATAATGCGTTTGTTTCTTCGCCTAATTTTACGCTACACCCCAAATCAAGTGCCGCGCCGCAAATTAGGTTTTCTGAAAATCAGAATTGGCAAGTGCTGGATACGGATGAAAGGAAAAGCATCTCGGGAAGTTTTACCGATCCGAATAAAGGAAGCTTGAATTTGGATTATTACTTGGACGGAGAGAAGATTCATCAAGAGCAGGTAGATAGCACATCAGGAAGCGGCGAGTGGAGTTTGGAGCTTTCAGCGGAACAAGTGAGAGAGCTCGCAAACGGCGAACATGAAATCAAAGTGACTGTGACAAATTTGGTCAGCCAAAGTGCTACGATTCAAGCGACCATGACTAAACGTAGTGTTCCAGCCATTGAAAAGTTTGCGCTTGAAAATGAAGCGGAAACAATTATTAAAGGAGGTGATGCGAGTTTTCAAGTAACTTTTCGAGATGGAGACAGCAGTCACGTGCAGTTTTTTTATCAGTTAGACGGGGCGGCACCAGTTGAAATTGGCACGCAAGAAAATTTAACAACCGGTGAGTTGCAAAGCTTTAATTGGAAATTAAGCACAAACGAACTCGCGATTGGCGAGCATACAGTGACGCTTTACGCGATTGACAGCGAAGGATTAGCCTCTAAAGAGGTTCAGCTTATTTTTGCAGTGGATGGCAAAGTTTCATTTTATGAGGCTCCACAAGATTTTACTTTGGAAACAGTACTTCCTAAGAAAAAGTCGTTGGTAAAGGTAGAACTTAGTCCGATTCAAATTGAAGATAATCGAATTCAAAAGTCCAATGTTAAGCTTCATGCGAGACTTACTCAGTCAGAAGATGGAGCGGAAGCTGGATTTCATAGTGCTTCAGGTTATCAGTTACCAAGCAATGTGTTTCGTTACCGTGATGGAGTGGGTGAAGAGCATGTGATTAATGAAGTAGGTGTAGATTTGTCGCAAACTAATTCGCAGGAAAGGATGGAAGTGGACCAAGAGGGCGAAGCAGGTTTTTATTTGGAACTAGCACCCTGGCTACATGCTGAAACCTATCAAGCGACCATTGAATGGCAATTGATTGAAGCGCCTTAAAGTGAATAAAAAGGAGAGAGAAATATTGAAAAAAGAGTTATTGGTTGCAAGTTTAGCAAGTTGTGTAGTTCTAACAGGTGGAGGTATTCAAGTATTGGCTGAAGATGTAGAGGGAGCTACGACTTCTGGAACAGTCAAACTAATCAGCCCAGCTGGGGAAGTAACGCCACTAGATCCAGAAGAAACAGTGGCTCCAGAAGATGGGAAGGAAACAGGAAATCAAGGTCCGTTAAGTATCGATTACGTTCCGAATTTTCTTTTTGGAGAGGTAGAGATTTCTGGTTCTACATTGACTTTACCAGATTTAAACTCTAATCCACTTGTTCAAGTGACAGACAACCGCGGAAGTGGGGCAGGATGGACCTTAAAGCTTAGTGCAACGCCTTTTATCAACAACGAAGATGAAACCAAACAATTAACAGGCACAACACTTAGCATTGGCGGAATCACGCCAGAAGCTGTAGATGAAACCAATACATCTACTGCACCAACACCATCTGCTCAAACTTATGGAGTGAGTGATACATCCGCTAAAACATTACTACGGGCTGGAGCAGATGCTGGAATGGGAAGCTGGAAAGGAAAATTTAAAACGAGCGACGGAGCTAACTCGGTTTCGTTAACGATTCCAGCAGGAAATAAAATCGGTTCCTACACAAGTACTCTCACTTGGTCGCTTGCTAATGCACCAGAATAAAAAAGAAGGCGAATTGACAGATTCGCCTTCTTTTGCTTTTAATTCATCGTTTGATTTGAAGCATCTTTGACAACAACATCGTGGGCGCCGCCTTCAACGATTGAAGTAGCGGAAACGAGTGTGATTTTAGCTTTTTGTTGTAATTCGGGAATTGTTAGCGCTCCGCAGTTACACATTGTCGAACGGACTTTGTTCAAGCTGATCGCTACGTTGTCTTTTAGCGAACCTGCATAAGGAACATAGGAATCAACGCCTTCTTCAAATGACAATTTTTTGTCGCCACCCATGTCATAACGTTGCCAGTTGCGTGCACGGTTAGCGCCTTCGCCCCAATATTCTTTCATGTAGGTCCCGTTTAAATTGACTTTGTTTGTTGGGCTTTCATCGAATCTCGAGAAATAGCGTCCAAGCATGATGAAATCTGCACCCATTGCAAGCGCAAGTGTCATATGATAGTCATAAACGATTCCGCCGTCTGAACAAATTGGAATATAGATACCCGTTTCTTCAAAGTACTCATCGCGCGCTTTTGCTACGTCGATGACAGCCGTTGCTTGGCCACGTCCGATTCCTTTTTGTTCACGAGTGATACAAATCGAACCCCCACCAACACCAACTTTAACGAAGTCAGCGCCAGCTTCAGCAAGAAAGCGGAATCCGTCACGGTCAACAACATTTCCTGCACCCACTTTGACAGTATCGCCGTATTCTCCGCGAATCCAGTCAAGCGTGCGTTTTTGCCACTCAGTGAATCCTTCTGACGAGTCGATACAAAGAATGTCAGCACCGGCTTCAACGAGTGCGTGTACACGTTCCTCATAGTCACGTGTGTTGATTCCTGCACCAACAACGTAACTTTTATTTTTGTCGAGCAGTTCAAGTTGATTTTCTTTATTGGAATCATAGTCCTTGCGGAAAACGAAATAAGCTAAATGATTTTTTTCATCTACTAGTGGGAGTGCGTTCAGTTTGTTGTCCCAGATGATATTGTTGGCTTCTTTTAGCGTTGTTGTTGCTTGTGCGGTGATTAGTTTTTCGAACGGTGTCATGAAGTCACGAACTAATTCGTCTGGGCTCATGCGCGTTACGCGATAATCACGGCTTGTTACAACGCCGAGCAATTTTCCGTTGGGGCTGCCGTCTTCTGTTACAGCCATTGTGGAGTGTCCTGTCTTTTCTTTCAAGTCAAGAACATCTTGCAGTGTTTGATCAGGACGGATATTGGAGTCGCTCACAACAAAACCAGCTTTATGATTTTTAACACGTGCAACCATTTTTGCTTCGCTTTCAATGGATTGTGATCCATAAATAAACGAAACGCCGCCTTCTTTAGCAAGTGCAATTCCCATCTCATCACCCGAAACAGCTTGCATGATCGCAGAAACTAACGGGATGTTCATCGTAAGCTCAGGTTCTTCACCTCTTTTAAACTTTACAATTGGTGTCTTAAGATCCACCTTTGTTGGAATACATTCGGAAGAGGAATACCCGGGAACGAGTAAAAATTCACTAAACGTACGAGACGGTTCACTAAAATAAAATGCCAAAGCAAAACACTCCTTTTTAAGTTTTAAATACTTTCATTATTCCAGTAACCGGGCATAATGTCAATGCCTTCGCTTGATTTTCAGAAAAGAAAGCGAAAAAGCATTTAAATCCGAAAAATCGTTATGTTACAATGGAAACACTAACCAAGAAAGTGGGGCAGCAAATGATCAATTATTATGGTTTTTTATTTTTAGTTACCATGCTCATTTTGGTTCCCGGACCAGATTATGTCATCATTACGAAAAACACCTTAGCTTCGGGCGCGAAAAGCGGCTTTCAAACGGTTCTTGGAACGGTTTCAGCGCTCCTTTGTCACACCATATTTGCGGTCGTTGGGTTGTCTGCTTTGATTGTCAAATCTGCTTTTTTATTTAATGGACTTAAATACATAGGGGCTATTTATTTGATTTATTTAGGCGTTAAAAGCTTGTTCGCAAAAGAAAGCCTTGTGTTAGCGAATGGTGAAGCGAGCGAGACGAGAAATGCTTATAAACAAGGACTTGTTACGAACTTATTCAACCCAAAAGTGGCCGTTTTCTTTTTAACTTTCTTGCCACAATTTATTGCAAAAGGAAACACGAGCTTTCTCCCATTTGCGGAACTTGGATTGACTTATGTTGTCTTGACACTCGTGATTTACTGCGTCTATGTTCAATTTTTAGCGAAGATTCGCCGATTTATGGAAAGCCCGCGTGTGCAAAAAGCAATCAATAAAATTTCAGGCGTCATTTTAATAGCTTTTGGAATGAAATTGCTCACGGAAAAAGCCTAAAAAAGCAGAAACCGCTGGACTCGCTCAATTGAAAAGGCACGTCCATTTGGTTTCTGCTTTTTAAGTTTTATTCGGCGGAATCTTTTTCCGGGAACATAAATACGATCAACATTCCCAGTGCGACTTGCGTGATGCCCATCGCGGTTTCTTTACCATTCCACGCTTCGGATTGCCACATGGCGAACCATTCGGAGCCGATCACGACGAAGCCCACATACCAGATTAGGAAAATGAGGATGAACATCAGATAGCCAGACCACTTGCGTGATTTAAACTCGGCTGCTGGTTTCTTGTAAGCCCGCAACAGGTTGATTGCCGTAAACCAGCCAAGGAAAGCGACGATGCCCTCTGCTACGATAATCCCCCAGTAGGCGATAAGCCAGATTGTATGATTGTCGATCGAGCGCCACATCAAATCGTTTCCCTTAAATGTTGTGTCCATCGAAAGGACGTGACGAACAAATTCATAATTGGAATTGAAATCCATCAAATTCCCCAAAAAGACAAATGTTGCAAAGAAGCCAAATAAAAATACAACAATGATTTGCATGATTCTTTGCCAGTTTAATGATTGCATAATAATCCCTCCTCGTAAAATATATTTTAGAAAGATAAATGATCTTCCCTAAATGTTTCATTTCTTTTCCTTACGGAATAAG
>NZ_JAATJW010000060.1 GCF_011800755.1 Listeria valentina | reverse complement strand
ATTTTTTTGTGCATGTATACGCGAGTCTATTTTGGATGTTTAAAAAAGCATGTGGTTATAGGGATTCCCTTTTTTGCTTTACATACATTATTTGAAAGCTAGGTTGTTTTTACTCTTTTACAAATGAATTTTCATTCAGTCAAAAGATAACTTTTCCCGCTATTTGACACGAAAGTTCAAAAATTAGACACAATTATCTATAAAAAATGTGCTATAGTATAATTGCAAGAAAAATACATAAAATAGGAGATGAGTTTCATGTCTGGACAAATCAGAATGACCCCCGCCGAGTTACGCGATCGCGCGAAAACTTACGGCACAAGCGCACGCGATATCGAACAAATGTTGCAACGTTTATCGCAAACACAAGAACAACTTCGCAGTGAATGGGAAGGGCAAGCATTTGCGCGCTTTGATGACCAATTCAATCAATTAAAACCGAAAGTAACCGAGTTTGCGAATTTGATGGATCAAATTGAACAACAACTCCAAAAAACTGCCAGTGCAGTGGAAGAACAAGACCAACAACTGTCCCAGAATTTCGGATTTTAATTTTTGGTGTAGGTTTGTAGTAAGTTGTAATTTAGAAATGCCCCTTATATGATTATAAGGGGTGTTTTGTAAGGCGGGTATTTTTGTTACATAATTGACAGCTAAGAGGTGGAGAAATGGGAGAACTAAAAAAATTATTTTTGTTGGTGTTATTTGTTATAATGCTGATTCCTATTTTATTACTTGGTCAATGCAGTTATGAAGCCTATAAGATTAATAAAGAATCTGTTAAGGTGGCACACAGTAAAGAAGCAAAGAATCTATACAGAAAAGTACTAAGGGAATACGATCAGAATGCTTTTACAGAAAAAGGCATTATAAAGAGTTATAAAATTGATGGAGATAGTATTTCTCATAATCCTATGGGCGGGGTCGAAGTTGATTTAATTATTAATGACAATAAAAAATTAGACTTTAGCCCTCATATAGATAAAACAGACGGAAAACTAGAAATAGGTAGTTTAACTTATAGTGCAGAACTTGACAGGCTTTTCACTGTCCATAGTAAAGACATAAAAATATTGCTTGAAAATTTACTTAGAAAATTAGATCATGAGGCACTAACCGAAAATGGGAAAATACGAACTTACTCAATTGAAGATAAATCAATTGCAGGGGGAGCTTCTGGAGCTCCTGATGAGTTTAGTGTTATTAAATTGAACTTAATAGTAAACAATGATGTTAACTTAAAGATTAAAATGAAAATTAAGAATATCAGCGAAGACATTGAAAAAGAAAAATATACAGTAGCTAACTATTCACTGTCTGAAAATCTTTCAAACTTACTAAAAGGAGGATCGAGAAGAGCAAAATGAAAAAAACACTAATAATTATTACAAGTATAGTATTACTTATTGTTATCGGAATTGGTATAAAAATAGGAGTTGATAAACACATGAAAAACGAACAAGAAAAAGAAATGACGGAAATTGTACATAGTGAAGAGGTTAAAAGGATTTTTGAAGATAGTTTAAAAAAGCTAGATGGAAATGCTTTAACAGATCAAGGAATTATAAAAAAGTATCAAGTAAACAATGAAACTATAAAAGCTAATCCAATGGGGGGGATCAACGGGCAAATATATGTAAATGATGATAAAAACTTAACAATTGATTTTAACCTTGATAAAGACAGTTCAGGGAATTTTGATTCTGATATTGTTTCAAGTATAGCAGGTAAACTTTCAAATAAATTGGAGTTGAAGCGTAGTGAATAAGTATACAGATGAACAAAATGTTAAAATAGCCAAAAAAGAATATGATAAGTTGAAAGTTGGAGATGATTTTATTGAAAAAGGTAATACAGTATCGGGAAAAGTCTCCCAAACCATCGACAACAGGGCAACAGGCGAACAGACCTATATAGTCACAAAAGGAGGGGATAAAATAACTGCTAATTCTCCACTTTCCGAACGTGAAAAAGTTAAAGAAGTGATAGTGTTGTACCGCGGTTCTTCTGCCCCTGATGAGCTTGCTTGGGGTAAACCTGACACTAATAACGATGTTGCGGCTGATTGGCTTATGAATGACATACCCGCGGCGGCTATGATTCTAGCAGGGAAAGGAACAGCAACCCCGCAATTAAAAAGTTCGGCGAAGACTTTAAAAAACACATTGGATACTTACCCCAATGCTAAAACGTATGTATACGCGCACTCTCTTGGGGGAATGAATGGGAGCTATGCTATTGCTGATTTAAGCAAAGAACAACTTAAACGCATTGGCGGAGCTTACTTATACCAGTGCCCTAATATTTACAACCTTCTAAACGCCGAGCAAAAGAAGATTGCAGATGCTTTCACAGCTTCAAATAAAGGGTTTATTTATGCCGATCTTCTCGACTTTGTCCCACTTGGCTACGGAAACAATAAGCCCGCAGTTGGAAATGTTCTCTATGTAGACGGAAAAGACACGGGGAACCTTGGAAAACAACACATGTGGGGTGGCTATCAATTCGACAAAGAAGGCAATTTAAAACTGACAGAAGCAGGGTCGGCGAAACAATCGGCAATTTTACAAAGCCAGAGCTTGAAATACCTCGCAAAACTTAAGAAAAAACTAAGTGCAGGCGGGGGCGGTTTAACCTCCTCGGAGGAAAAATTTCTCGAAGCGTCAGAGGCATTTGTTCGCGTTCGAACTATGCAAGCTAGATTAAAGCGAACATGTGATAAGTTAGAGAAACACTATAAAAAAGATATAGAACAAGCCCGCGAATTATGGAGGAGTACACTTGCAGATGCTCGACATTATGGAGATTCACTAACAGAAACCGAAATTATTGGCGCGCTAGCAGACGGCGGGGCAACAGAAGCAAAAATAAAACTTAAGCCGATCGAGCAACGTAAGATTAAATTAAGTAAGCTTAAAGAAATCGAAGAAGCTTATAATGACGTCATCAATCAAATTCAACATGCGATTAATGAAGTAATTGAAAAAGATCAAGAACTAGCGCGAACTCTTGCGGAGGGGTGATAAATTGGAACTATCAAAACGAGCAATCATGCAACGAATTAACGACTTAGAAGACGACTACAACCGACAAACGAGGCTACTAGAGGATAGAATGGAAGAGGTTCAAGAAGCTAACCATCAATTTTCTAAAATGTTAGATGACAAAGCCGAGCGCTTGCGCTTTATCGTTTCAAATTATGACCCCGAAGCTATTCCGCCACTTTCATATGGTTATAATATGCTTAGTCAAGCGCAAGATGAAGTAAGTTATATCGTACGCAAGGAATTATCAACTCTTGAAGAACAGAATGAAGAGGTAGACGCACAGTATAGAAAAGATGTCGCGCGTTTAGAAGAGGATTTACTTCGAAAAGATAGAGAAGGCGAGGCGAATTAGTTGGAACGCGAAAGAGTGTTACAAGGTCTTAAATTTAATCAATTGTGCCAAAAAACATATTAAGATTAGTTATGAGGGTCAAGGCATTGACTTTCATAACTATTTTTTTATAGTTAAACGTGAAGAATAGATCGAATGGTTATTAGGACTTCGAGTCCGTCAAAAAAACGGGTCGTCTTTACTATCTCTAATTGAATCAGTTTTTAATATGTTGGATCCACGAGATCGTGTAAAAGAAATTGGAATCGGTAGAGCTAGGTAAAGTTCTTCAATTTAATTAACTGGAGGTTTTTTATGAATTATGTAGTTGCTTTTGATGTCAGCATGGGGAAAAGTTTTATGGTTATCTATGATTCTTTCGAATCGTGTGTATTTGAGGATTGGATTCATCATTCAACTCCATCTTTTCAGGAGTTGGGCAGAAAGCTTCAACAATACTCAGAAAAAAATGAAGATAACATAGAAATTGTTTTTGAAGCTACAGGGGTTTATTCTAGATCTCTGGAACGATACCTTACTTCCGAAGGATATAATTATTCAAAACTCAATCCATTAGAAGCCAGCTTTCAATCTAAATCATTACGAAACAATAAAAACGATAAAATTGATGCGCATAACATGGCTATCGCCCAATTAAAAAACAAAAATAAGATTTATAGACAATCACCTAATAAATATAATGAATTAAAACAACTATCTCGCTATTATTTGGAAATTGACGAAGAATTAGCAATAGTACGGGGGAGATTACACAGTTGTATTCAATTAACTTTTCCTGAATTAGAACTAATGTTCACCTCAAAATCTACCTTATTCCTTAATTTAGTACGACTATACCCCCATCCCAACCTAGTCTTAAAAGATTCAAAGACAGTAATAAAAAATAATATTCTTAAAAATACCAACAAAACCATCTCAAAAGAACGTGCCCACGAAAAAGCAATGGAGCTAACTTCGGCAGCTAAAGATAGCTACCCATCTGTTGATGAATTCCATCCTGTAAATATACAATTGAAAAATTACGCACTAAGATATCAAGAATTGATCGCACAGAAAAAGGCTATCACCAAGCATATGGATATAATAGCTAAATCACTTCCAGAATATAAAATCTTGCTTAGCATTCCTTGTATAGGTATTAACTCAGCAGTCCGAATAATTGCTGAATTAGGTGATATTAGTCGTTTCAACAACTCTAAACAGATAAATGCCTTTGTTGGTATTGATATTAAAAGATACCAATCTGGTAAATTTCAACTACGAGATAAAATTAATAAGCGTGGTAACAAGTTCTTGAGGAAAATTTTATATTTAGTCATTATAAACATGATTCGCACAAAAACCTCTGAAAATAATCATTTGAAAGAGTACTATTACAAATTAAAGTCTGATCCGATGAACAAGTGCCATAAAGTTGCGGTAATAGCTACTATGAATAAATTTCTACGAACAATATTTTATTTAATACAGAACGACATCATTTATAATTATGAAGAAGCATTGAACGCTTAAAAATTAATTTTCAATGGGTTTATTTGGCATGCCCCAAACTACATAAAAAAAAAGAACTAATTTATCATATAAAAAAGTTCTATTACTATTGACTAATCGTAAGAAATAACCATGTACGACACTAGTCACTTGTTCTTTTCCCGTCTACTTCTCATGCCTTTTTTGATGATTAGCTTCTGATCTTGTGCTAGTTTTTGATAGGCTGTTGTCTCCATCCCATAAATCATGATATGTCCATTTTCATCATAGTGAATGCCAAATCCATAAGTTTTAACGAGTGGTGATGAACGAAAACAGGCATGAGGCTTAGCAAAAAATGCTTGACGTGCCTCTTCTTCATCTTGCATTGTAGAAAAATCCAAATTTTTTCGAAGCACTTCACATTCAAACTGAACATCCGCTTCCGTTTTCTCATAAGGATGAGCAGTGATAATTTGATATTCAAGCATAGCTATGGTTGGCTTTTCCTTAAATGGAGGCTCTGTTCCAAAATTTGCTTTCGTATCTTCAGAAACTAAAATAAATGTATTTTGATAACTCATTGCATTCACCTCCTCTGCTTCCTAGCTTCAACCACCTGTCATTTCGTTAACTACATTATACAAAACTCCTCTTTTTCAAACAAACCCTCTGTCAAAAATTACGCAAAGTTTACACAAAGATCATTGACAGATCAGCCTCAAAAGAGTATGATGACAAAGAATTGAATACGTTTCTTCGGGGCAGGGCGTAATTCCCGACCGACGGTAACAAGCAAAGCTTGGAGTCCGTGACCCGCACGCGTGCGGTTGATCCAGTGAAACTCTGGAACCGACAGTTAAAGTCTGGATGGGAGAAGAAAACTTATGGGATTTTTCAAAGGAGTAGTCTCTACTTTTTTGTGATGCTTTTAAGTTTATTTAAGTTAGCCTCGTGTTTTTTACACGGGGCTTTTTTGTTTAGAAGGGAGGAATTTTTTTGCATGAATTTTATATGGCTGAAGCGATAAAACAAGCGAAGCTCGGTCAAGGAAAAACCTTCACGAACCCGCTTGTGGGTGCCGTTATCGTCCAAAACGATCAAATAATTGCTTGCGGGGCACATTTGAAATTTGGTGAACCACATGCCGAAAACAACGCGATTCTTTCATGCAAGTCTCCCGAAAAGCTACTCAATTCAACTCTTTACGTTACACTTGAATCTTGTAATCACCACGGCAAACAACCGCCATGCACAGATTTGATTTTAAAAAGCGGCATCAAACAAGTTGTGATTGCACAGCTCGACCCGAATCCGCTCGTTGCAGGAAGCGGGAAAGAAAAACTGGAGCGGCACGGGATTGAAGTGATAACGGGAATTCTCGAAATAGAAGCTCGCGCGTTAAATCCTTTTTATAATTTCTATTTCGAAACCGGAAGGCCTTTTATCACACTCAAACAAGCGGTTACTTTAGACGGAAAATTAGCGCTATTCAAAAAACGAACAGCCATAACCGGGCAAGAAACTTCACGTTTTGTGCACGCGGAACGTGGCCGCTATCAAGGAATTTTAGTTGGCAGTGAAACAGTGCTCCTTGACAATCCAACTTTACTCGCTGCTGATGAATGCGTTTTTCAGCCCAGTCAGATTGTCCTTGATAGGCGCGGGCGAACGCTCGCTAGAGATGATTTGGATATCTTTCAAAATCAGCGGAGCCCCGTCCTCGTTTTCACTGAGAAAAAGGTTCGTCAGTCTCTTTTGCCTGAACATGTGGAAGTGATTCAGCAAGATCAAGTTTCGGTGGCAAGCGTTGTGCGGGAACTCAAGGAACGCAAACTTCAATCCATTTATGTGGAAGGTGGCGCTCGTATCCATGATGCTTTTCTTGCAAGTGGTTATTGGGATGAAGTGATTAGCTACCTCTCTCCTACTTTGATTGGCGGGAATGGAACGGCAAGTTTTACAAGTTCACGTGAGGTTGCGGATGTGACTTTGGTTGGGGATCTTTCTGTCGAACAAATTGGACAAGATATTAGAATTTCTGGAAGAAGGTGCTAGCGATGTTTACTGGATTGATTCAAGGAAAAGGAAAGGTTTCAAAATTGATGCGAGAAAGAAGCACGATTAAGTTGTCTTGCAGCGCTTCGGAAGAGCTTCTGGATGGGTATGAAGTTGGCGACAGCATGGCGATTAATGGCGTTTGCTTGACGGCTGTTTCGAAAAGCAAGCAAAGTTTTACGGTGGATATTATGCCGGAAACATTTAACCGGACGACTTTCGCTCGCCTCAAAGTCGGAGATGAAGTCAATCTTGAGCGGGCTCTTTTATTTCATGGGCGTCTTGAGGGGCATCTTGTAGCAGGCCATGTGGATCAAACGATTCGGCTTGTGAAACAAATTCAACATCAAAATGCGCTCGTTTTGACATTCAACTACCCCGCAGAACTCCAAGGTGAAATTATTCCGCAAGGCTCAGTAGCATTAAACGGGGTAAGTCTCACGGTTACGGAAGTTTCTGGGCGTACTTTTTCTGTCAGCTTGATTCCCCATTCCAAGCATGAAACGAATCTTGGCAGTTTAAGACGAGGTGAACTGGTCAATATCGAAACAGATATGGTGGGCAAATATCTCAAGGCCCAATCCCCTGTTTCTAGCAAAGAAAGAAAAGAGGCGTTTTATTTATGAGTCAATGGAAGATTAAAGAAGCGATTGAGCGGCTCAAGCAAGGCGGGCTGATTATCGTGGCAGATGATGACAACCGGGAAGCTGAAGGTGATCTCGTCGGGCTTGCGAGTGCAGTGACGCCTGAAGCTATTAATTTTATTGTGAAACAAGCACGTGGCTTACTTTGTGCTCCTATTTCGGCAGAACTCGCAAAGCGTTTGGAGCTTTCGGAAATGCTCGAACGAAACACGGATAGCTTTGGGACGGCGTTTACGGTTAGTGTGGATCATAAGGAAACTTCTACGGGTATTTCGGCATTTGATCGCGCAAAAACGATCGAGGAGCTGGCGAAACCAACGAGCATGGCGACGGATTTCAACCGGCCAGGACATATTTTCCCGCTGATTGCAAAAGATGGTGGCGTCCTTGAACGACGAGGTCATACAGAAGCAGCGGTTGATCTTGCTAAACTTGCAGGTGGACCGGCGGCCGCTTATATTTGTGAAATTTTAAATGAAGATGGCTCGATGGCGCGCCGGCCGCAACTAGAAACCCTCGCGGAGGAATGGGAAATGCCACTTATTACGGTAGAAGAACTCGTCACTTATTTAACGGTGCAAGAAGAAACAAGTGTAAAGCTACCTAGTGCATTTGGCGAATTTGATTTAACACTTTTTGAAGATCAAGCGGGTAAAGAGCACTTGTTGCTTTCTAAAGGAGCGATAAAAAACGCGGATACTCCACTCTTGCTACGAATTCATTCTGAGTGTATAACAGGTGACATTTTTGGTTCGCACCGCTGTGATTGCGGAGAGCAGTTGCACGAGGCGATGCGCTTGATTGAAGAAAATGGTCAGGGCGCTATTCTTTACTTAAGGCAAGAAGGTCGGGGAATTGGCTTAAAGAACAAGCTGAGAGCCTACAAACTGCAAGAAAACGGCCTTGACACTTTGGAAGCAAATGTTGAACTGGGCTTTAAGCCTGACGAGCGAGATTATCGCTTCGCGGTTCAAATTTTGAACGCACTTGGCGTAAAACAAGTGGATTTGATGACGAACAATCCTGATAAAATTGCGGAACTTGAAGCACTCGGCATTGACGTACGCAAACGAATTCCATTAGAAATTCAACCAGTAACAGAAAATGCCGCTTACTTAAAAACCAAAAAAGACAAATTTCACCATTTATTATCATTTTAAATTAAAGGAGAATGAATTATGACGACATTTGAAGGAAATTTTGATGGAAAACAAGTAAAAGTAGGAATCGTAATTTCACGTTTCAATGAATTTATCACTGCAAAACTTTTAGCAGGTGCCAAAGATAACTTACTTCGCCACGGAGTTTCGGAAGACGACATTGATGTGTACTGGGTTCCAGGCGCATTTGAAATTCCTTACCTGACAAAAAAACTGGTGAAAACAGGCCGATATGATGGCGTACTAACACTTGGAGCCGTTATCCGAGGTGCAACAACGCATTATGAACTTGTCAGTAATGAAGTCGCAAAAGGTGTTGCACACATTGGACTTGATGCAGACATTCCTGTCTTGTTTGGCGTTTTAACAACCGAGACGATTGAGCAAGCGATTGAACGGGCTGGAACAAAAGCTGGAAACAAAGGAAGCGAAGTCGCTCAAGGCTTACTCGAAATGGTATCCCTCAATCAATTGGTGAACTAAAAAGTAAAAAAAGCACGAAACTCACTAAATGGAGTTACGTGCTTTTGTTCATTAATTCTTTTTAATCGCTTTGAAGTTTTCAGTTTGGTGCTTAATTCCTTTTTCTGCTGCGAAACGTTCAATGCTTGAAGCCCCGAAGAACCCATCAATGCCTGAGGTATGTTCAATCACATATTTCGCATCTTCTGGTTCAGCGATTGGGCCCCCATGACAAATGACTAAAATATCTGGATTCACTTTGCGACCTGCTTGAATGATTTCTTCAATTTTTGTCACGCAATCATCAAGTGTAAGCGCCGTTTTCGCGCCAATGGTTCCTTTCGTTGTAAGCCCCATGTGTGCTACTAAAATATCTGCGCCTGCTTCAGCCATTTTACGAGCTTGCTCTGGATCAAATACATAAGGTGTGGTGAGAAGATCTAATTCATGCGCTTTCTGAATCATATCCACTTCTAAGTCATAACCCATGTTAGTTTCTTCTAAATTTTGACGGAATGTGCCATCAATTAAGCCGACTGTTGGGAAATTTTGAACGCCATTAAAGCCTTGTTCTTTTAATTGTTTTAAATAAACATCCATAACACGGAATGGATCTGTGCCGCATACACCTGCAAGGACTGGCGTATTTTCCACAACTGGGAGTACTTCACTTCCCATCTCTACAACAATTTGGTTGGCATCTCCATAAGAAAGTAAGCCTGCAAGCGAGCCGCGCCCTGCCATCCGGTAACGTCCTGAATTGTAAATAATCAACATATCCGCTCCGCCAGCTTCACTGCTTTTAGCTGTTATACCTGTGCCAGCTCCAACTCCGACTAATACTTCGCCATGTTTAATTCTTGCACGAAAAGCTTCTAAAATTTCTTGTCTTGTTTGTTTATTCATTATTTTTACCTTCTTTCTCTTCGATTAACGTGATTAATTTTTGCGCCGCAAATTCTGCAAATGTTTGGTCATTAATAGCTTCTGGACGGTAAATCATTTCAACTGCTGGATTTGTTATTTGGTCTGTTAGTGTCTGGAATAAAATTGCGTCTTCTTTTTCACCGCGGAAAGGTTCGCCTTCAACATCAATTCCTGAAACACCTTTTTCTGGAATGATAAGTGCCGTATAGGCTTCAGCAAGATTTAATTTTTCTGCTAGTTTTTCACCGATTCGTTTATTTTCTTCTTCGGTTGTACGCATCAACGTAACTGTCGGATTGTGTTTATATAATAAGCGTGATTTGAATTTTTCAGGAACTGTTTCATAAGGACCAAAGTTTACCATATCTAAAGCACCAACGGAAACTACTTGTGGTGTCCTTGTTTTAGAAGCTGCTTCTAAACGCTGTGGTCCAGCATTTAAAACGCCACCAACTAGTTCGTCCGCCCACTCTGTTGTCGTTAAGTCTAAAACGCCTTGGAAAAAACCTGAGTGAATAAGGGATTCCATTGTTTTGCCACCAACACCTGTTGCATGAAAAACAAGAACTTCATAGCCACGCGCTTCCAAGTAATGACGTGCAAAATTGATTGCTGGTGTCGTTACCCCAAACATTGAAGCGGCAATCAGCGGTTTATCACTCGTAAATGGCTCTGTTTCAAATTTAAGCATGCCTGCCATTGCTAAAACAGCGTTGTTGAAAATTTGAACTGAAATTTTATTTAATCCAGCAACATCAACAATTGAAGGAATCAAGATCAAATCACTAGTTCCGATATAGGGCGATGTATCACCAGAAGCCACAGTCGAAACAATGATTTTGGGAACTCCGATTGGAAGAGCTCGCATCCCTGGTGCCACAAGCGAAGTACCGCCTGTTCCACCAAAAGAAAGAACTCCGTCAAAGCGTCCTTGTTCATATAATTTAGGCACTAGTTTTTCCATTCCACGTGATAAAACTTCTGTAGCATGAGCCCGATCTTTTCGTTCGGCTAAAGAACGAATATCCGTCCCAGCTTCTTCTGCTACTCGTTGATTCGAAATATCTGGTTTAAAAGCTGGTTCAAATACCCCAACATGGATGGTTAAGACATTTAATCCGAGCTTTTCTATTTGTTTCTTGATATAGCTGTATTCCTCGCCTTTTGTATCAAAGGTGCCTATTAGCGCAACTGTTTTCAAAGTATTATCCTCCTTCATAAGAAGTCTTTCTACGGGCGCGTCCGTTAACTTACTACACCTTTATTATAGCGCTTTCACTATTTATGTAAACGTTTTTATGTTATGATAAATAGTTTTTATATTAGGTGATTTGTTTTCGGTATTCTTTTGGCGAGATGCCCATGTATCTTTTGAAAACCTTATTAAATTGCGCGTAATCTTGATAATTGATTCCTAAAGCGATTTCTTTTAGTGACCGTTTTGGCTCCTGTTGCATCCACTCGACCGCCTTATTGAGGCGGAAGCGAATCAAATATTCAGTAAAGCTATACCCCACTTTTTCCTTAAAAAGCGTACTTAAATAACTGGGCGATAAATGGGCCACTTGCGCGAGTTCTGCTAATTGAATTGGTTCGCTGTAATTGGCTTCGACATATTTTTTGACAAACTCGACATAATCATAATGTTTTTCAATACCATCGAGCATTTGCGCGAGTAAACTCCCATCCGAGGTGATTTCTGATTTTTTGAAGTCACGTGTTTGGTGGACGATCACTTCTTCGGAAGGAAGACGCTCGAAAGTAGATCCGCCAATGTAGCCATCGAGTTCCGGAACATGATTATATAGATAGCGAATATCGACAAGCGTTTTGACTGGACCGCCGTAAACCATTTTGAAAACGTTCTTGCGATTTTTAGGGATGCGTTCGAGCATGGTTTTGGTTTCTTGGATAGCAGCTTCGAGGGAAAGTACTTTTTGTGCCCCAAGTAAGCCGCCACTTGTAAGCCCAAGATGAATACAAATCACGTCAGCACCTGCTTGCGCCATCTTGCGAACTTGGTCAGCATTAAAGACAAAAGCAACTGTAAATAAATCGGCTTGATGAGCAGCACGGATGGCCTCTACTTCTAGATCATAACGATTCCCTTCTGCTTCCAAAGCTTCGCGAAAAGCACCATCAATAAGACCGACTGATGGGTAATTATTAACGCCTGAGAATCCACTTTGCTTGATCGTTTGAATAAATTGCGGGATATTCATCGTTGGATCTGTTCCATTTAATCCGAAAATAACGGGAATTTTATGGATGAGTGGAATAATTTCGCGTATCGCAAAATCAAATACAAGCTGGTTACTATTTGCAAATGGTAAGAAGCCGGCAAGTGAACTCCGCCCCATTTGTCTGAAGCGACCAGAATTTAAAATTAATGTGAAGTCAGCGCCCCCTTGTTCGGCATAGCTAGCGGTCATTCCTGTACCTGTTGCAACGCCAAGTAAATGATGACCAAGTCGGAGTTCGCGACGTAGTTTTTTCAAGATTTCATTTCGTTTCATAAAGCATATACCTGCTTTCTTGTTAATAAAAAACGTACTATGAAAAGCTTACATGAGGAGGCTTGAGAAAGCAAACAAGCGGCCAAGATCCAACACGTTCTTATTGATTTTTAGATTATTGGGATAACCTGTAGACTCTAAGCTCTCTTTATGCTAAAATTACGTTGTTTTGCATATTATATTTACATAAAAGGGAGAGAAAACACATTGGGGACAGTAAAAAAGATTTTGCTATCGAGTAGCATTGTAGCTCTTAGCTTAGCGGGAGCGGCATGCGGAGATAGCAAGGCTTCTTCGAGTAGCAAAAAAGAGCAGCACAAGACGGGTAGTACCACAAAGCCCAAGAAAACAAAAAAAGATGAGGTTTATTTTAAAGATGATGTTTTAAAAGTTAATGACGCTACAATAAAACTGCTAGATGCAGAAGTTGTACTTCCAAATTCAGAAAAAGATGTGGAAATTGCCACTTTAGTTCTCACCTATGACTATATGAATCAAAGCGATCATGCGATGACACCTGCTCATGTATTTATGGACTGCTTTGAGGCCTTTCAAGAAACTGAAACTGATTTTGAAGAATTGGAATTCGCGATGATGCCATTGAGCCAAAAGTTTGATGCGCTTGACAAATTAGCTGATAAAAAAGTTAAGCCAGGCGCAACGGTTCGGTCCGCTATTGCCTTTGAAATCTTGGATATGGATGCCCCTGTAGAATTGATTGCTATGCAAGGGGTTTTAGGTAAAGACCTTGGAAGTAAAATATATCGATTGAAATAATATGGTTCCTTTTTCCGCTAGATTTAAAAAGCCTTCCCTTTAGTTGATATGGGAAGGCTTTTTGAGTGATAGAAATTTAGCGAGTTTTCCAATGCCATTTAAGTGCTTCTTGTTCAACTTTTTTAACAAAATCATCTTTGCCGTCTCCATATCCTTCAATATCATTTGGATATTTAGCAGCGAGCTCGCTTTTCAAGTCGCCATATGCCGTGCACACTTGTGGATTTTGACGAAGATAATCTCTGAAAGATAAATGTCTTTCGATGTCTTGAACCTGGTCGAACTGGAAAGCATGAATCTGGTGCGTTCGATTATCTCCACCTTTACGGAAATACCTTCTTCCCTTTATTCCAAATTCCCCCATGACTTCATAACCAAGCTTTTCGAATGAGGATGACAAGGCATCCAACCCCGCAATATCGTTTACTACAAGCAAGATGTCAATAATGGGTTTCGCTTTTAGTCCTGAAACAGAAGTACTTCCAATATGAAAACTGCTTATCAAATCTTCTTGAAGCATCTCTTTAAGAGCCTGTTCTTCTTTCAAATACATGGTTTCCCAGTTAGAATCGTAGTCAACAACTGTAATTTGCATTTTTTCACTCCTCGCTACTCCTTCAGTTTAGTTTTACAGATCATCATTTTGCAAACATCCAATCTCATTAATGAGCAATGTTTCACGCGATTACTTTCATTAGACATCTAAATCAATTTCTCTCATAGCTTGAATCTCTTCATTTACATATCGGTAAATAAAATACCAGCCTTGTCCTGCTCCACAATACTCGCACTTGTTCATTGGGTAAGACTTGTTTTGGGTCCGACTATAAGTTATCGATATCTTATCAACATATTTATTCAAAATTTGTTCGTCTAATATTCTATCATCCCCAATTACCTTTAATCCATAGTATTCAATACTTGGGTCTTGCATATGTATAAGAGTTTTTTGGTTTATTAATAATCTTTTTTTGTCCCACGGATACTCTACATTTTCATTTGTTCCATCATCAAATACAATGTACGTATATATTGTCGTTTCTTTATGGCATTTATAGCAATTTTTTTCAAACTTATATATTTTCAAATTAGAAGCATCTTCCTCTTTCTTTATACAATTCACTATCTCAATATTTTCTTTGAAATATGTGTACTCCCTTCCATCTTTGTTGAATTTCACATAGGCCTTTTCACCTCTTAAATCAATAGAATATGCATCAATTATGTCATTTGTTTTTTTGTTTTTAAATTTCATGATAATCTCCTTTATAACACATGTTTATCATACAGGTTTATAAAACTGTATTCCACTTATTCCCGCATCTTTTATTTTCTCTTTGCTTCGAGACAATACAGAAAAAAGAATTGTAATAAGAC
>NZ_JAATJW010000005.1 GCF_011800755.1 Listeria valentina | reverse complement strand
TTATGTATGTTCTATCACAAGTATATCTAAAAAAAGACTGTAAACAAAGTTTTTCACTACTTTGTCTACAGTCTGAGACAAGAAGTTCCAAAAGGGACTTCTTGTCTTTTGCCTTTTATCATAAAAAACATTATCTTGATTTAAAAAGTCTGTTCATGCCTGGCCAGAAAGCCCATTTCCCAAGTAGAACGGTAAGTGCCGGCACAAGTAAAGGCCGAATAAGAAAAGTATCAACTAGAATACCCAACGCCGTTATCAAACCAAATTGCACAAGAAGCTCAATCGGGAGTGTAGTCAAGACGAGGAATGTAGCCGCTAAAATAACTCCGGCTGAAGTAATTACTCCCCCTGTTTCATGTACTCCTTCTCGTACAGCCTTGCTAATCGGCATTTTATGTGCATTCTCCCAAATGCTCGAAACCATAAATATATTGTAATCCTCTCCAAGCGCTACAATAAAGATAAATGCATAAAGTGGAATCAAGCCTGAAATTGCGTCAACTTCAAAGAAATAATGCAAAATTAGCCATCCCATACCAAGAGAAGCAGTATAGGAAAAAAGCACTGTCAAAACAAGATATATCATGGCGACAATGGACCTCAAATAAAAAAGCAACAAAACACTAATAAGTACTATAACAAGTGGAATTACTATTTTTTCATCAGTTTTCGAAACTGAACGTTCATCAAATTGAGTAGCAGTTTGCCCTGCTATATAAACTTGACTATCAACGCCCTTTATTGCCTGTTTTAATTTAGGAATTTTATTCATCGCTTCTTTGCTATAGGGATTTTCATTCAAAATGACAGAATACTTAAGAAAAGATTTATTTTTCGAGCTAGGTTCAGCTGAGCTTACTGATTTCACACCTTCGATTTCTTGAAGTGCCTCGCGATCTTTGCTCTGTCCATTTTTCACTATAACAGTGAGAGGTGCAAGATAACCCGCACCAAAATGGTCTTCAATTAATCGAAAGCCTTCCTTAGAAGGCATATCATCTGGGAAACTCGAAAGTGTATCATAACTATAATTAATTTGCGTAACTTGAAATGAAGCCATTCCAAGAAGTACAACAGAGAAGATTATAATGATAATTGGATACCTAATTGCTATTCTACCGATTGCATCCCACAGTCTATTCTCCTTCTTATTTTCTCTTGATGGGTGCGGGATGAAAGGCCAAAAAGAAACGCGACCAAAAACTCCTAAAAGCGCTGGAACTAAAGTTAAAGAAGAAAGTAGCATGACTAAAATAGCTAAACTAAAGGGAATTGCAAAATTATGGAAAGAACCATATCTAGTAGCAAGGAGCAATAGCAAAGCGCACATCACTGTTAATCCACTGAGAAGTATAGCTCCTGATACACCTCTAAAAGCAAAACGTAAGGACTTAAATCGATCCTGTTCGATTTTCAGAAAATGCCGGTACCTTGAAATTAAAAATAAACAATAATCTGTTCCTGCTCCGAATAGTAGCACAGTCATAATCGAAAGTCCTTGAGAGCTATAAGTTATAATTCCTTCTTTTCCGAGGAAGCCAAGAATAGGTGTTACGATTAAATAAGCCATCCCAACAGCAATTAGAGGAATTAACGCTAAAATAGGAGAGCGATAAATTAATAGTAAAATAAGCAATACAATACACACTGTAGCAATTAATAAAGAAACATCTGCATCCTTAAAAAGCTCTGAGGCGTCAACGCTAATTCCTGCTGGTCCAGTAGCACGTGCAATCAGTTGCTTTTCACTATCGAGATTTGTCTCAAAAGGGTTATTTCGAAATATACCATTCGTTCTTTTTTCCAATTCACTAATAGCTATTTTTATTTTTTCTGAACTAGTTCCTTCATCCATAATCACAGTTTGGATAAAAGATTTTTTATCCTTAGAGCGTTGCTCCAAAAGGACTTGCGGCGGCACCTTTTCAATTGGAACCAACTGATTTTGCTTCGGAATTGGGTCGTTTTGTAAAGAGGCGTTCAGTTCTTGAATTTTCTCCAAATCGGATGTTGAAAGACCTTGGTTGCTCGACCATGTTATCAGTAAAGGGATTCCATTATTCTTTTCAAAATAACGATCTTCAACTTTTTCTGCAATTACTGAGGGTTCCGACTTCGATAAATCACGTGCTGTATCTTCTTTATACGTTGAGGCATTTGGCAGAATAAACTGCAATCCCAAAGCTACAACAATCCAAATAGCAATAATTACAAAGCGCCCTTTTTTTCCACTAATTATTTTTGCTATCCCATCTTTAATTTTCAAAATAAATCCCCCTATTCTATTCATTTATCAATTGATAAATGAATGGTAAAAAAAAGAAGCAATTTACTATACCTCTTTTTTCATAAACCCAAACAAAATCAAATAGATTCTTTCCGATACTTTTTCTCTAAGTTCCTTAGTCGACAGCAGATTTGTGGGCATAAAAAGTGGAGTAATTGCCGATAAAAAATATTCTGCCGCTTCTTTAGATGTAAGTTGACTTTGTGTATCTCCCTTTTTAACAAAGTCTGAAAAAATAGCTTCTATAGGCAAAAAATAGCTTCTATACCATAAATCATATAATACTCTCTGGTTTTCTTTTTTTAACTCATTTAAAATATCATGGACCATTAGTAAAATGTTAGTTGGATGTTTTTCAATTAAATTTAGTACAACTAGATTAAGTTTAGCTTCGCAATTTATCTTTTTATCTAAAATGTTCTTCATGTCAGATTGAATATCAGCAGTTAATTTTTTCACAACCTCAAGATAAAGAACTTCTTTATCTTGAAAATGATGATACAATGCTGGCTGAGTAATTTTAGCAGACAAAGCTATTTCTCGAGTAGTTACCGCTCGATATCCTTTTTTCATAAAAAGAGTCCTACCAGCATCTAAGATTTTTAAACGGGTCCGAGCCATTTCTTCTGCTCGACTTCTTCTAGCCACTTCAATCCTCTCCTTTTTTATTTCATCTTACCTTTTATAACACTTTTTTTCAAATCGCCTCATCAAAATGTTATATATACCGACAAAAACAGCAAAAAACAGATTACGCTTGCAAATAAATCTCTATACTGTATGATAATACCATAAAATAAAATTATTTATGTTATATAATATGACATAAAATAGAGGAGAGCTGATTATGGAATCTATTTTTATGTTTTTCTGCACATTATTAGTTTGGCTAATGACACCAGGAATTGCATTGTTTTATGGAGGGATGGTTCGGCGCAAAAACGTGCTAAGTACCGCGATGTATAGTTTTAGCTCCATGGCCATCGTTTCCATTCTGTGGATTTTAATCGGTTACTCGCTTGCGTTCTCGCCGAATAACGCTTTTATAGGTGGCTTCGAATGGAGTTTTCTCCACAATGTTAGGTTTTCTAGTTCAACACTTTATAGCGATTCAATTCCGCACTTGTTATTCATGATGTTTCAAATGACATTCGCCGTTTTGACGGTTGCGATCATATCTGGCGCCTTCGCCGAACGAATGAGTTTTCCTGCTTACCTCGTATTTATTCTTCTTTGGTCTTTACTCGTTTATGCCCCCGTCGCACACTGGGTTTGGGGTGAAGGTGGCTTTCTCCGCGAGCTAGGAGCCCTTGATTTTGCTGGTGGTAATGTCGTTCATATCAGTTCTGGCGTTACAGGGCTCGTGCTAGCCATCATGATCGGACGCCGAAAAGAAGCCGATACCGCCTCGCCGCACAATTTACCACTTGCTTTGATCGGAGGTATTCTCGTTTGGTTCGGTTGGTACGGTTTTAACGTTGGAAGCGCCCTTACGATCGACCAAGTAGCCATGACAGCTTTCGTCAACACAAACACGGCAGCTGCTGCAGGAATCATCGGATGGGGAGCCGTTGAATGGCTCATGCACAAACGCCCAACCATGTTAGGCACAATTTCTGGAGCGATCGCAGGCCTTGTATCCATCACACCAGCCGCTGGATTTGTTAGCATTCCAAGCGCTATCCCGATTGGCTTTATCGGCGGTATGCTTTGCTTTTGGGGTGTTTCTTGGCTAAAAGGAAAAGTGAAATATGATGATGCCCTTGATGCGTTTGGTTTGCATGGTATCGGAGGTATTTGGGGTGGCATTGCAACAGGTTTATTTGCTTCCATCAAAGTGAATCCTAATGGAGCAAACGGCCTTTTCTTCGGCAACTATACACTGCTTTTCAAGCAAATTGCCGCAATTGGTGCGACCATTTTATTCGTTTCTGTCCTTACAATTGTGATTGTGGCAATCATTCGCTTGTTCCTCCCGATCCGCGTCAACGAAGAACAAGAGACGAGCGGACTGGATTGGACCTTGCATGGTGAAAAGGCGTATCACGACCGTTAAACATGAAAATTAGATGCTCAAAAAGAAGATTTCCATGAGTAAATCCTCAAAAATGCCCTTCAATTCTAAAAAAACGATGAGAAATCACTTGTTTCTCTTTCCAGAAGCCATTTATGCGTTATAATGGGATAGAGATGTCATTAGATTGGAGGCGCAAAGAAGTTATATGCGTAAAATTCCTATATTTACGCTGGTTGCTATTTTGCTACTTGGCGGCGGTTATTTTTACTATCAACATGTATCTTCAAAAGTAAATTTAACTTTTAGTTTTAACGTAAGCAAAAAAGATGCGGATAAAAAAACAATCAGCGGCACCATTGACGGCGCAGGAAACACAATCGTTACCCTGCCAGTTTCAAAAGATCTTTTAAATTCCGTTAAAAAAGGAAATCATTATAACATAGAAGCGACATTTTACAACAAAAAACATGTCGATAAAAAAACGAGCCAAGAACTGGAAGGTCCATTTTGGTCGAATGAAAACAATAAAGGTTTGCTTGTCAACAAAGTAAAAGTTGACAACTTAGAAAAAATTACGAATCAATAAAAAAACGTGAGTTGCGGGAACTCACGTTTTTGTTTGTTCAAAAAAGGGATCGGTAGGATTGCCGATTCCTTTTTATCGCTATCAAGATTCATCTTCAATCTCTAAGCCCAATTCTTTTAATTGCCCATCACTTACGCTACTTGGCGCTTGTGTAAGCAAGTCAACCGCACTACCCGTTTTCGGAAATGCAATTGTATCACGTAAATTACTGCTTCCAGCTAAAATCATAACAATTCGGTCAAGCCCTAACGCAATACCACCATGTGGCGGCGTTCCGTATTCCAGTGCATTCATCAAAAAGCCAAATTGCGCTTCTGCTTCCTCATCACTAAACCCTAGCGCACGAAGCATTTTTTGTTGCACATCTTTTTGGTAAATCCGCAGCGAGCCTCCGCCGATTTCATAGCCATTTAAAACAATATCATACGCTTCAGCCATCGCATCTTCAGGATTAGATTCCAGCTTTTCAATGTCTTCTTCACGCGGTAAAGTAAACGGATGGTGGGCAGACACAAAGCGACCAGCTTCTTCATCATATTCAAATAGTGGCCAGTCCGTTACCCATAAAAAGGCAAGTTCATTTTCATCATAAAGCGCTAAGTCTTTTCCAAGTTTCGTCCGAAGTGCACCAAGTGAAGCTGCTACGATCTCTTTTGTATCTGCAGCAAATAGTAATAAGTCACCAGCTTCAGCTTCAAGAGCTTGTCGCAATTCACTTTGTTTACTAGCATCAAAGAATTTAGCAATTGGTCCTTTCAGTTCATCTTGTTCGACTTTCATCCAAGCAAGACCTTTAGCTCCGTAAGTAGCTACAAATTCGCCTAACGCATCAATATCTTTACGTGAATACTTTTCAGCTGCTTGTTTCGCATTGATCGCCTTCACTTCCCCACCTGCTTCAAGAGCTCCCGTAAAGACTTTAAACGAAACATCTTGCACAACCTCTGAAACGTCTGTAAGTTCTAATCCAAAGCGAACATCTGGTTTATCACTTCCAAAACGACGCATCGCTTCATCGTAGGTCATTCTCGTGAAAGGTCGAGGAATTTCAATTCCCTTCACTTCTTTTACAACTGCAGTTAGCATGATTTCTGTAATTTCTTGAATTTCTTCTTTACTCAAGAAGCTCGTTTCTAAGTCCACTTGTGTAAATTCAGGTTGGCGATCGCCTCTAAGATCCTCATCGCGGAAGCAACGAACAATTTGATAGTATTTATCGAATCCCGCTGTCATCAGCAATTGTTTCAAAATTTGCGGGGATTGAGGCAATGCATAAAAACTACCTGGATAAACTCGACTAGGCACTAAATAGTCACGCGCACCTTCTGGCGTGCTTTTCGTCAAGTAAGGCGTTTCGATATCATAAAAACCAAGTTCATTTAATTTTTCACGAAAAACACGAGTGACGTGATGCCGCATTTTAAAGACAGCAGTCATTTCAGGACGGCGAAGATCTAAATAGCGGTATTTCAAGCGAAGTTCATCAGAAACATTGATCCCGTCTTCGATATAAAAAGGCGGTGTTTTCGAGCGATTTAAAATCGTCACTTCACTTGCAAGAACCTCAATTTTCCCCGTTTTAAGTTTGTCATTTACAGCTTCTTCACGTCTTAATGCCACTTCTCCTTTAACAGAAATGACAAATTCAGAGCGTATTTCTTCTGCAATCGAAAGGGCTTCACTAGAAAGTTCAGGATTGAAAACCACTTGAACAATTCCTTCACGATCACGTAAATCGATAAAGATTAAGCCACCTAGGTCACGCCGTTTTTGTACCCAACCATGTAGCGTAACAATTTCGCCTTGATTTTTTTCCGTTAATTCTCCACAATAGGATGTTCTTTTTTCCATTATTTTATTCGTCCCCCTCAGCTTGCTCTTCAAGCGTCGTAATTAATTCAGTTTCAGTAACGAGGAACTGTTCACCCGTAGCCATATTTTTCAAGCTATATTCACCCGTTCGAATTTCATCTTCACCGATGATTACGGTATATTTTGCTTGTTTTCGGTCGGCATCTTTAAGTTGCGCTTTAAGTTTTCGTTTTTGATAATCTTTTTCGGCACTAATTCCGTGATTCCGAAGCGTATTCACCAGTTGTACGACTTTTTCATCTGCTTCTTCTTGTGCAGAAATCACGTAGCAACTTAGTGCTTTTGCTGCAGGGATTTTTACTTGCGCTTTTTCAAGTGCAAGTAAAACACGTTCAACACCCATCCCGAAACCAATACCCGGTGTATCTGGCCCGTCAAATTCTTGTACAAGACCGTGATAACGACCGCCTCCACAAAGTGTGGTTTTTGCGCCAAATCCTTCTTCATCACTCATAATTTCAAATGTCGTGTGATTGTAATAATCAAGGCCTCTTACAAGCGTTGGATCCACTGTATAAGAAATCCCAATGGCATCTAAGAATCCTTTTACCTTAGCAAAGTATGCCTCCGATTCTTCATTTAAAAAATCTAAAATAGATGGCGCGCTTGTTACAAGTGGATGTTCATGATCCGTTTTACAATCCAGAATCCGAAGTGGATTTTTATAAAGACGCGCTTGACAATCTGAACAAAACTCATCAATTTGCGGTTCAAAATGCGCGATCAATGCTTCCCTGTGTTTTAAGCGACTTTCTTTATCGCCAAGACTATTAATAATAAGAGAAATATTTTTTAAACCAATTGAACGAAAGAAGTTCATTGCAAGTGAAATCACTTCTGCATCAATTGATGGGTCATCACTTCCAATGGCTTCGATCCCCATTTGCGTAAATTGACGCTGTCTCCCGCCTTGTGGTCGTTCATAGCGAAACATCGGTCCATTATAATAAAGTTTAACGGGCTGGTTCACATCACCAAACATCTTATGTTCCACAAAAGAACGAACAACAGGCGCCGTACCTTCTGGACGAAGTGTTAAGCTTCTTCCTTTTTTATCTTGGAAGGTGTACATTTCTTTCGTTACGATATCCGTCGAATCCCCCACACCGCGCTCAAAAAGCTCAGTATGTTCAAAAATAGGAGTTCGAATTTCGCTATAACGATAAGTTTCGCAAATCGATCGAAATTTATTTTCTAAAAAGTGCCAAGTCCCAATTTCATTTGGCAAAATGTCTCTTGTGCCGCGAGGTAATTGAATTTCCATTGTTGTTTCCTCCTTAGTTTAAGTTTAGTCTATTTTTTGTTTCAAACATATAAAAACTCCCGCCCCTTGTCACTTTACTAACAAGGGACGAGAGATAAATTCACCCGTGGTACCACCCTAATTGGAATACTAAATTCCCACTTTTCCATAACGCTGGATTCGCGTTTCAGTCTACTTTTTACTTTTTCGACTGAAACCTCGGAAGTGTCTTTCCAAAACTTGTCACCACAGATTTCTTTCAGCAAAATGAAATCCTCTCTTTTTTGGGAGTGAAGCTTGTACTTTTCTTCGTCTTCGGTCATAATATGAATTATGTTTAGATTACTAGAAAACAGCGAGAAAGTCAATATCTGCCTAGTTTTTTCTAAAAAGTGGTTTAAGGTTTCACACAAACGCATTTTATGGTAACATTTGAATGAGTTAACTTTTACTTTGGGGGTGTTTCGATTTCGTGCGAAAGAATTTCATATTGATTTCGATTTTATCGACAGCACTCATTGCAGCTGGAATTTTAGTGACCTTTGCAATGGCCCATGCCAATTCGGTCAGCGTCGAAGCTGACGTTGTCAACGTTCGGAGCGGCCCTGGTCTTGCTTATGATGTCACGAGTCAAGTTCGGAAAAATGATGTGCTTCAGGTAATCGGAGAAGAAAATAAATGGTATAAAGTTCGTCTTGAAGACGGAAATAGCGGTTGGGTAGCAAGCTGGCTTGTTAAAAATACTTCGGTCAGTGCGGCTAGTAACAGTATCGCAGTTGTTTCTTCAGATGGCGGATTAAATGTAAGAGACAAACCGAGTACCGACAGTGCCGTGCTTGGCGTATTGAATACTAATGACCAAGTTAACGTCGTGAGTGAGCAAGATGGTTGGGCTCAAATTCAATATCAAGGTCGAAACGCTTGGGTAAGTTCCGATTACATAACAATTCGAAACTCTACGACGAAGAGCGCTTCAAAAGACTTACAAAGTATTTCGATTCGTGAAAACGAAACAAATATCCGTAATAAACCCGATCTAAGCGGTAGTGTTCTTGAAAAAGCCGATTCTGGGGAAACCTATGAAATCGAAGGCGTTCAAGGCGACTGGTATCAAGTAAAAACTTCAAATGGAAATACGGGTTACGTGGCAAACTGGGTTGTTGATATTTCTTCTGGCGGAGAAATGCCACAGAAATCGAAGACGACTAAACTTTCAGAAGCAACCGTTGTTCTCGACCCAGGACACGGCGGTAATGATCCTGGAGCCAAAGGGGACAAAGGAACTGTTGAGAAAAGCGCTACATTGAAAACGGCAAAAGCGATTCGTTCCAAACTTGAAAGTGCTGGTGCCAAAGTGATCATGACCCGAAATAGCGATGAATATGTTTCACTTCGTGATCGCAATAAAACCGCTTCGAAAAATCAAGCCGATGTCTTCATCAGTATTCACTTTGACAGTGTTGAAGATAGTGCCGATGGAAGCGTAAGTGGACAAACGACATACTATTACAAAAAACGCGACAAGGAACTGGCAAATACGATAAATGATAGCTTAGGTGATGCACTATCTATTTCGAATCGAGGTGCACGAGTTGGCGATTACTATGTAGTACGTGAAAATGAGCAACCCGCTCTTCTACTTGAATTAGGCTATCTCAGCTCACGTCAAGATGAAGATCGTATCAATTCAAGCTCATACCGGAACCAAATTGCAGATGCAGTCACAGAAGGCTTGTCGAATTACTTCGCCAATTAAAAAAGTAGCGCTCACGGTGAGCGCTACTTTTTTATTAGCTTCATTTAGCAAGATCATCCGAATCTAACATGATCGTAACGGGGCCATCATTTGTAATCGTTACTTGCATAGAAGCACCGAAAACCCCCGTTTCCACGTTTAATCCAAGTTCTTGTTCAAGTTTTTCATTGAAGAGTTGATAAAGTGCTTCTGCTTCACTTCCAGGAGCAGAATCCGTAAAACTTGGCCGGCGTCCTTTTCTGACATCGGCATAAAGCGTAAACTGCGAAACACTTAAAATGTCACCGCCAACATCTGCAAGCGATAAGTTCATTTTTTCATTTTCGTCTTCGAAAATACGCAATCCCGCAATTTTTTTCACCAATACATCAATCTCTTTTTCTGTATCTGTATGGGTAAACCCAACAAGTAAACAAAGCCCAAATGGAATTTCCCCTGTAATTTCGCCATCAATCGTTACACTTGCAGATTTCGTTCGTTGAAGTAAAACGCGCATTTTATCTCCTCCTCTAATTCATCAATCTCCGAACAGTATAAACATCTGGAATTTGCTTAATCTTATCCACCACACGCTGCAAGTGAGCAATGTTATGGATTTGAAGAGTCAAGACTAGTGTTGCCATTTTGTTTTGATCCACTTTCGCGTTAACCCCATTAATATTCGAAGTTAAGCTATTAACAACTTGTAAAATATCGTTTAATAATCCATTGCGATTGTAGCCAAATACTTCGATATCCACATTGTAATCTGTTTTCGATTTTTCATCGGCATCTTCCCACTCCACATCAATCAAGCGATCTGTTTCCGTCGACTGGACATTTGGACAATCCTTTCGGTGAATCGAAATGCCGCGGCCCTTTGTTATATAGCCGACAATTTGGTCACCAGGGACTGGATTACAACAACGCGATAATCGAATTAATAGATTCCCAACTCCTTGAACAACCACGCCAGCATTGTGTTTGATCTTTAGCTTTTCATTATTTTGTTCTGCTAAATTATTTTTTTGCTCCGCTTGCGTTAATAATTTCTCGGTTTGTTCTTCTTGCTCCCGCTCTTTTCGTTCTTTTTCAGTCAGTCGATTGGCGACTTGTAAAGCCGTGATGCCATTATAACCAACTGCGGCAAACAAGTCGTCTTCTTGGGCAAAATTTAATTTGTCGATAAGACGTTTCATATTTTCTTGCGTCATGATTTTCTTCGGTTCATAGTCCATCTGCCGAAGTTCTTTTTCAACCATATCGCGGCCTTTTTCAATGTTCTCTTCTTTATCTTGACGTTTAAAGAATTGGCGAATTTTATTGCGTGCTTGCGAAGTTTGAACGAGTTTCAGCCAGTCCCGACTTGGTCCGTATGAATGTTTGGATGTCAAAATATCAATAATATCGCCTGTTTTTAATTTATAATCAAGCGTAACGATTTTTCCATTTACTTTTGCACCAATGGTTTTATTTCCAATTTCCGTATGGATACGATAAGCAAAATCAAGTGGTACAGAGCCATTTGGAAGCTCAAACACATCCCCTTTTGGTGTGAAAACATAAACCACATCGGAAAACAAATCCAATTTAAGCGACTCCATAAATTCTTCTGCATTATCAGATTCATTTTGATATTCAAGAATTTCACGGAACCATGTCATTTTATTGTCAAAAGACGTCTTCGAATTGACAACTTTTCCTTCTTTATAAGCCCAGTGTGCCGCAACCCCGTATTCAGCAATTTGGTGCATTTCCTGCGTTCTAATTTGAACTTCAAGCGGTTCACCTTGAGGACCAATAACTGTCGTATGGAGCGATTGATACATGTTCGATTTTGGCATTGCAATGTAATCTTTGAAACGTCCCGGCATCGGTTTCCATCTCGTGTGAATCACACCAAGAACCGCATAACAATCTTTGATGCTATTTACGAGTATTCGAACAGCTAACAAGTCATATATTTCATTAAATTGTTTGTGCTGCTCTGACATCTTCCGATAAATCGAATAGATATGCTTCGGACGCCCAGAAATATCAGCTTCTATGTGGAGTTCATTTAAGTTCTCTTCCACACCATCAATGACATCTTGCAAATACCGCTCCCGTTCGCCACGCTTTTGCTTCATCAAGTGAACAATGCGGTAATACTGTTGAGGATTTAAGTAGCGTAGCGCTGTATCTTCTAGTTCCCATTTTACACGACTAATACCTAGCCTGTGAGCAAGTGGTGCAAAAATTTCAAGCGTTTCTGTTGAAATTCGCCGCTGTTTTTCGACCGGCAAATGTTTGAGCGTCCGCATGTTATGCAACCGGTCGGCAAGTTTAATCAAGATAACTCGAATATCCTGTGCCATTGCAATAAACATTTTCCTGTGATTTTCCGCTTGTTGCTCTTCATGCGACTTATATTTGATTTTTCCAAGTTTAGTAACCCCGTCAACAAGCATCGCTACTTCTTCACCAAAAGCTTCCTGCAAGTCTTCAAGTGTCACTTCTGTATCTTCCACAACATCATGTAAAAAACCTGAAGCAACCGTTTGCGGATCCATGTGAAGTTCAACTAAAATGCCCGCGACTTGTATCGGATGAATAATATAAGGCTCTCCCGATTTACGAAATTGTTCACGATGTGCATCACGGGCAAATTTATAGGCTTTTTCAACTATAGCAAGATGTTCCTTATTCATATAGTGAGAAGCCATTTCAATCACTTGTTCAGCCGTTAAATTTTGATCTTTCGCCATTTTTATCCACCCCTTTTGTTCAGCCAGAAAAGATTCTTGCTTTCATTATACACGACTAAATATTCTTTAGAAAGTAGTTTTAAAGTCCGATAAAGAAAAAAACCACTTTCTAAGCGAAAATGGTCTTCTTTCTTTAAAAATCCATCAAAATTAAACGGTCATAGCCATTTAATTTTTCATGTCCATGAAGTTCCGTTAATTCAATCAAGAAGGCACAACCAGCAACCACACCGCCAAGTTTTTCAACTAGCTTGATCGTCGCCTCAATCGTCCCCCCAGTTGCGAGTAAATCGTCTGTAATAAGAACCCGTTGTCCTGGCTTGATTGCGTCTTTATGCATCGTAAGCGTATTCGTTCCGTATTCAAGTGCATATTCCATTTCAATCGTTTCGCGCGGTAATTTCCCTGGTTTTCTAACAGGTGCAAAACCGATTCCAAGTGCATAAGCGACCGGGCAGCCAATGATAAAGCCACGCGCTTCTGGCCCAACGATCAAGTCAACTTCTAATTTTTCCGCATATTTAACGATTTGATCGGTTGCAAATTTATAAGCCTCTCCATCATTCATGAGCGGCGTAATATCTTTAAAGACAATGCCTTCTTTTGGCCAGTCTTCAACAATTGCCACATAATTTTTCAGTTCATTTAAGTCCATGTTTGGTTTCCTCCAAGTTTTAGAGCGATTACTCCATGATCCGCTTCATCCAGTTAAGTAAATCCGAATAACTCGCATAAAGCAGTTTTTGTCGCGTTTCAAGTTCACGTTCTTTTTGCTGATACAATTCCGCTTCTTCTAAATTCCTTTTCCCTGCAGTCTCTTGAAGCGTAATCACATCACCTTCTATTTTAACAAAATCCAGCTCAAAAAACACGCCCGACATAAATTCAATTTGTTGTTTGCTCCAGCCAAATTTGCGTGACAGCGGTTCTTCGTATTTGCTGAGCGAAAACGGTTGGAATTTTTTAATTACCCCATAAAGCGAGGCAAACGCTTTTCTGTCCGGTAACCGGTCCATCGCATTATTTTCTCCAGAATGAAAGTGAAAATAAATTTTTTCTGGCTGAATTTCCTGAACCACACGCTCAAGCTGCCCGACTTCTTGCGGGATATCTGCAAAAATAATCTCTTCAGATTTGGGAAGTGAAGCCTCGCTAAGAGAATCACTGAAGGCAATGACCGTTTCTTCCAGATTAACGAGCGCTTCTTTACTAGACTCTTCGAAACAAATAAAAACACGTTCACTTTTTTTATCACGAAGCAACTGGTTCCATTCCGTTCGGTTACGAACATCAAACACTTGCCAGTGCGAAACCGAAAGATCAACAAGACGTAGCTGTGGCTTTCGAACATTGTTCCATTCATTAACCGAGAGTTCACCCACAACATCCACTTCCGCTGCCGGAGAAAGCTCAGACACAAGGTGCCCAATATTAAAACCAACCGCATCGAGTGAAGCTTCATCTTTTTTCAAGAAAGTTTTGAGATGCGTCTTATCCGCCCCGATTTGCTTTGTCCCCTCAAGATGAACGCTAGCAAATTTGAAAAGCGGTTTAGGGTTACCCGTTCCAAATGGCGCCATTTGTTCCACCATTTGAATGAAAGATAGACTTGCCGTTTCAAGTGAAATTGTATCTTCAATCTGGAGTGCAGGCTTCAAATCTTCTTGAGAAAGTTTTGCTGCTTGCCCTTCCATATTTTCCGTAAAAGTCTGAAGCGCATCCACACGAAGCGTAAGCCCCGCAGCCATTGGATGCCCACCGAAAGCTTCTAGTAGTTCACGATTTTGATCGAGTTCTTGATACAGGTGAAACGCAGGGACACTTCGTCCTGAACCTTTAGCAAGGCCTGTCGCTTCATCAATTGCTAAGCAAATCGTCGGCCGGCCAAATTTCTCAACTAGACGCGAAGCCACAATGCCCAAAACCCCCGCGTTCCAGTCAGTAGCTGCTACAATAATTATGCTCGGCATTTTCTCCATCTCTTCCACCATTTGAGAGGCCTGCTTCGTAATGTCAGCAACAAGCGTGCGGCGTTCTTTATTCGTCTCATCAATAAGCTGAGCAAGCTCTTCCGCCTCTTCGTCCATATGCGCAAGGAGCAGTTCGCAAGCAGGATCCGCAGCTCCAAGACGTCCAACTGCATTTAGACGAGGCGCAAGCATAAAGCCGATCGTTTCTTCCGTCGCCTCGTGTAACTTCGCACCTGCTTTTTTGGCAAGTGCTTGTAAGCCAAGATTTGGTGCATTTCGAAGAACTTGAAGTCCTTTTTGGACGAGCAACCGATTTTCATCTGTGAGCGAAACTAAGTCTGCAACTGTTCCGACAGCAACAAGATCGAGCAATTCTTCGGGTTCTTCGCCAAGCAGTGCGTGTGACAATTTGTAACTCACGCCAACCCCTGCAAGATCATGAAAAGGATATTCAGAAAGCGGATGACGCGGATGAATCACAGCAATTGCTTCTGGAAGTGTTTCTCGTTTTTCGTGGTGATCCGTCACGATGACATCCAAATCGATTTCTTTCGCAAATTCCATCACATCAAGCGCTGCAATTCCATTATCAACAGTGATTAAAAGATCATAGCCTTGATTTTTAATCATTTGAAAAGCTTCTTTATTCGGTCCATAGCCTTCCGTAAAGCGATTCGGAATATAAAAGTCTACCTGAGCACCAAGTTTTTCAAGTGAAGAAAATAAAACGGCAATACTCGTCACACCATCAGCATCATAATCACCGTAAATCATTATTTTTTCATTTTGCGCAATCGCTTTTTGAATTCGTTCAACCGCTTTATCCATCTCTTGAAGTAAAAATGGATCGTAAGCAGAAAATTTATCTGGATGAAAAAATTTATCTAATTGTCCTTTTGTGGTTACTTTTCGCTTTGAAAGCATTTCAGTAAGAACAGGTGAAACACCCAACTCTTCTGCAAGTGCGGCCGCTTTATCTTTCGCGATTTCTTCTGTTTTCCAAATGTATTTTGAATGAATCACAATCGTTCCACCTTTCAACCCTCCTATTATACCGAACTTTTCTTGATTTTTACAGTAGAACTTCTTTTAAAGGCAAATAAAAAAAGCCAAACCCATTACAGGTTTGGCTTTTCATTTGCTTCTTTTGTTTCCTTTTTCTCTCCAACATCAATCGTTGACTTCTTACCATGCATCGCTTCCGCAGCTGCAAGCTTACGCGTTAGTTCAGTTTTTTCTTCTTTCAGTTGTTTGATTTGTTTATTCCCACTTCTCACTTTAGCGATATTTAAGAAGAAAATAATCAAGCAACCGACTAAAACTGATCCTAAAATGACTAGGACAAGCGGCCACTCAGCTTTTGCAAATAAAAAATTCACCTCAACCGAGTCTACATTGATCACTGCAAAAATGGCGATCAAAAGCACCAATAATGCCCCTAAAATGACTTGCCACTGATTTTTCATACAGCTCCATCCCCCAATTAAACAATAAATTTGAAAAGCGAAAGCCGAAAAAATTTTTTCGGCTTTTCACTTTACACTTTTCTATACCACAGGTTGACCTGGGTTATGCTTTTTCTTTTTCTTCACGTTTTGAATTGGACCTTTTTTATTCACTTGATGTGATTTAAACACATACCACAACTGCATCGCCATAAAGATAGACGAGAACACACTTGAAACGAGTCCAACAAGAAGCGCAATTGAGAAGTTTAAAATTGATTCGCTTCCGAATAGAACTAAGGCAAGCACAGTGAAAACGACAGTCAAGATCGTATTGATTGACCGTGTAAAGGTTTGCCGTAATCCGTGATTCACTGCAAAAGCAACATCTTCTTTTGTCTTGTAGCGTTTCATTTTCTTACCAATATCCCGAATCCGGTCAGCGGTTACGATCGTATCATTAATCGAATACCCGATAACCGTAAGTACGGCGGCAATGAAGGTTAAATCCACCTCCAGCCTGAAAATACTGAAGAAGATGAAGATCACGAAAGCATCAAATAACAAGGAAAGAATCGCAGCGATTCCCATGTAGAATTCAAAGCGAATCGCAATGTAAACTACAATCAAGATGGAAGCAATCGCAAGGGCATACAAACCATTTTTCGCTAATTCTTTTCCGACAGTCGGCGTTACCGTACTGATGCTCGGCTCATGTTTATATTTATCATCAAAATGTGTCTTGAATTTAGCAATCTCAGATTGGCTTAAGGCACCTTTAAACGAAATCACGGCTGTTGTAGAGTTCTTACCTTGGAAGACAATATCATCCGAAGGCATCTTAATTTCATTTAAGTCCTTCTTGATTTGTTGTTCCGTCAGTTTTGAGTTAGACGTTACTTCAGCACGTGTACCACTCGCAAAATCAATGCCAAGGTTCAATTTGAATACACTTAAAATGATAATGCCCGCAATCGTAATTGCTGCAAAAATGCCAAGGAATACTCGGTGATTCTTGACAAAGTCAAAACGGTCGAAGTGTGTTTTCAAATCATAAGTACTAATGCCGTCATGTAAGTTATGGATATCTTTTGGATTTACAGTAAAGAGACGCGGTTTATTGTTTAATACATTGCTCTTCACAAGTAGGCCAAGTAAGACACGTGAACCCCAAACAGCAGTCAAGAAGCTGACAAGAATACTGATAATCAGTACAGTCGCAAAGCCTTTAATTGAACTTGTTCCAAAGTAGAACAAGACAACTGCAACGAGTAGTGTCGAGATATTTCCATCAAAGATCGCACGGAAAGCTTCTTTCCCACCAATTTCAAAAGCCGCTTTCGTCGACCTGCCAACTTTAAGCTCTTCCTTAATCCGCTCGTAGGTAATAACGTTCGCGTCGACCGCCATCCCTATCCCGAGAATCAGCCCGGCAATACCCGGGAGTGTGAGCGTCGCATTTAAGAGCGCCAGAATTAAGAGTACGATATACGTATAAGCTGTTAATGTAATACAAGCGATAATACCAGGAATACGGTAAACAATTAGCATAAAGATAAAGATCGCGGCAACCCCAATGATTCCAGCAAGAATCGTTTGGTTAAGTGCATCTTGTCCAAACTGAGCACCGACGGAAGTCGAGTAAACTTCTTTCATTTTAACAGGTAGTGCCCCGGAATTTAGCAAGTTCGCTAAATCTTTAGCTTCTTTTGTTGTAAAGTTTCCTTCGATTTGTACATTGTTATCATCAATCACTTTGCTGACATTTGGTGCGGACAAGTAAGCAGGATCTTTTTTCGTTTTTTCTTCTTCATACTTTTGTCCTTTTTTCCAGTCTAACCAAATAACCAGTTGATTGTTTGGTGCTTCATTTAAAATATCTTTTGTTACTTTCGCAAATTTATCTGCGCTTTTCAGTTTTAAAGTAACAATCGGTTGGTTCGTATCTGTAAAAGCTTGTTTTGCTCCACCTGGAACAAGATCAGAACCGTCAAGCATCAATTTATCTTTCGCATCTCTAAACGATAGTTCCGCTGTTGTCGAAAGCATCTTCCTTGCTTGGTTTTGGTCTGTGACCCCCGCAAGCTGAACACGAATGCGGTTATTTCCTTCAATTGTGATGACCGGTTCAGCAACACCAATGCTGTTAATCCGGCGATCGAGTGCACTTACAGTATCTGTAAGTGTGTCTTTTGTGATTTCACCTTTTCCGCTCGCGGGTTCAACTTGATATAAAACCTCAAATCCACCCTGGAGATCCAGTCCTAAATTAATTTTGTCGAGCACCATTTTCGTTGTTCCAATGACGACACCGAAAATAATGGCGACAATTAGGAAAAAGGTAATCAACTTGCTCTTTTTAACCATTTTTGCTTTTTTCCTCCCTCATCAAAACCACTAACACTGCACGCAGGCGATACTTACTTTTCTTTTGTTGAATCCTCTAATTTGTTTTCATCTTCTTGAGACAGTTCTTTAGATTCGTCTTCAACAGAAAAAGAATCTTGAACGGAATCCCGTTCTTCATGCGCTTCGGCTTCATTCGTATTGTGAAGAACTTCCTCTACAAGTGCTTGATCAAGTGTGTGCGTATTTTCTTCTGGTCTTTTTGATTCCTTTGATATAAATTCCATTAATTGTCCAATGTTCATCTGCATGATGTCATTTACACGCTCATGCAAATTTGGAGAAGGCTTCTCGACCCACTTCACATCGGTCAAGAAATTCCAAATATGCTCTGGCTTAATTTCCCGGTAACCAAGCAGGTGAAAATCCTTAACTCTGATGGAGATGGCTGGCGTTAATAATTCATACCATTCTTCAAGTGATTTCATTTTACTCCCCTCCCACTTTACAATCAACTATCCTTATTCTATCTAAAACTCGGCTAAATGAAAAGCGGAAATGCAAAAATACCACTAAATTGACACATTTTAATACAAAAAAACCGCTCCAAATGACTTGGGAGCGGTTGATTTTTTATTTATTTTCTTCTTTTGCATCTTCAGAATCTTCTTCTGTAGCTTTTGCTGCAGCAGGTTCCGCAGAAACTGTACTTCCTTTTTCAAGAACTGTACGGATTGCATTGCGGTCAAATGTCAACTTGGCATTTCCGCATTTTAAGACAACGATACTATCTTCAATTGCATCAACAATCCCATGCAAACCACCAATTGTAATAATTTTATCTCCCTTAGCAAGACTGTTTTGCATATTTGTAACTTCTTTTTGACGCTTTTGTTGCGGTCTGATAAGTAAGAAGTAAAACAAAACAATCATCAATATAATCGGAAGAAATGTTAATAAACCGTTCAAAGACTTTCAGCTCCTCTCAAGATATCCAAATAAATTTATTAAAAATTTTTCGCATTCGGACCATTAAATCCGTATTGCTCAAAAAATTCTTCACGAAATTC
Organism: Listeria valentina; assembly: GCF_011800755.1. Classification (GTDB taxonomy): domain Bacteria; phylum Bacillota; class Bacilli; order Lactobacillales; family Listeriaceae; genus Listeria; species Listeria valentina. The sequence goes on along the minus strand of NZ_JAATJW010000005.1, from coordinate 72,740 downwards.
AAGTAATGCATCTTCACGGATGGCATTTCGAACCTTTTCCACCAAGTTTAACAGAAAATAAAGATTATGATAAGTTGTAAGCCTTATTCCAAAGGTTTCATCACAACGAATCAAGTGACGAATGTAGGCCCGAGAATAATTACGACACGTGTAGCAATCACAATTTTCATCAAGTGGTCCAAAATCATGTGCAAACTTGGCATTTTTGATCACTAGTCGACCGTTTGAAGTCATACAAGTTCCATTTCTAGCAATCCGCGTTGGTAAAACACAATCAAACATATCAATCCCGCGAATCACACCATCAATAAGCGAATCCGGAGACCCCACTCCCATCAAGTAACGAGGCTTCCCGCTTGGAAGTAGCGGTGTCGTATATTCCAAAACTTGGTTCATCACATCTTTAGGTTCACCGACAGAAAGTCCGCCGATTGAATATCCAGGAAAGTCAAGCGACACCAGATCTTTCGCACTTTGCGTCCGTAAGTCCTCGTATGCCCCACCTTGAACAATTCCAAAAAGCCCTTGCACATCCGGTTTCATATGCGCCTTTAGACCACGTTCAGCCCATCTCGATGTTCTTTCAACGGATCGCTTCATGTATTCATGTGTCGCTGGATACGGTGGACATTCATCAAAACTCATCATAATGTCCGCACCGAGCGAATTCTGAATTTGAATCGCTTTTTCTGGAGATAAAAATAACTTGTCCCCGTTGAGATGATTTCTGAAATGCACGCCTTCTTCTTTAATATCGCGCATATCACTTAAACTAAAGACTTGAAAACCACCAGAATCTGTTAAAATTGGCTGATCCCAGTTCATAAACCGGTGCAAGCCACCCGCTTCCTCAACAAGCTTTTCACCTGGACGAAGCCAGAGATGGTAGGTATTACTTAAAATCACACCTGCGCCCATTTGTTTAAGCTCTTCTGGTGACATCGTTTTGACCGTAGCTTGCGTCCCAACAGGCATAAACATTGGCGTATCAAACGTGCCGTGCGGCGTATGTAGTTTTCCTAAACGCGCACCCGTTTTCTTATCTGTTTTTATTAATTCATAAGAAATTGCAGCCATTTCAAACCTCTTTCTGTTTTACTCTACTGAATAGCATAACGAAAAAAAAGAGAGAACTCAAGCCTTTTCAGAAAAAAAGTCCTCTTTTCTCTCGATTAGTGAATAAACATCGCATCTCCAAAACTAAAGAAGCGATATTCTTCACGTACCGCATGTGCATAAGCATTTAAAATAATGTCTCGCGATGCCAGTGCAGAAACAAGCATGATTAAAGTAGATTTAGGCAAATGGAAGTTCGTGATCAAAGCATCCACCGCTTTAAAAGTATAACCAGGTGAAATAAAAATATCCGTCCAACCCGAATCTGCTTGAATACGTCCATCAAATTTCGTCGCAATCGTTTCTAGTGTGCGAATTGAAGTCGTTCCCACTGCGACGATTTTTCCGCCGTTTTGTTTCACTTCATTTAAAACGGCAGCCGTTTCTTCTGTCAAACGGTAGAATTCCGAGTGCATCTTGTGGTTTTCTGTATCTTCAACATCCACTGGGCGAAATGTCCCAAGTCCAACATGCAGCGTTAAAAAGCAAACCTTCACGCCTTTCGCTTTTATTTCATCTAGCAGTTCCTCCGTAAAATGAAGACCCGCTGTCGGTGCAGCTGCTGAACCATTTTCCTTTGCGTAAACCGTTTGATAACGGTCCCCGTCTTCAAGTTGCTCCTTGATATAAGGTGGAAGCGGCATTTCACCAAGCTGTTCTAGAATCTCATAAAAAATCCCTTGATAATGGAACTCTAAAATGCGTCCGCCGTGCTCTAATTCTTCCAGACAAACCGCTTCAAGTTCTCCTTCACCAAACTTAATTTTTGCACCCTTCCGAATTCGTTTAGCAGGCTTTACGAGCGTTTCCCAAGCATTTCCTTCTTGTTGTTTTAAAAGAAGTACTTCAATATGTGCACCCGTTTCTTCTTTTACCCCATGAAGTCGTGCGGGTAAAACTCTGGTATCATTTAATACCAACGCATCACCAGCGTGTAGTTCAGAAACAATGGATTTAAACGTATCATCTTTTAATTCGCCTGTTTGTTTATCAACAAGCATCAAACGACTTGCCGTCCGGTCAAGAAGCGGCGTTTGCGCAATCAAGCCCTCAGGTAAGTCAAAATCGAAATCTTCAACTCTCATTTATTCAGCACCCTTTTCTTCAATTCCTAAATGTTCATAAGCAAGCGACGTTGCCAGTCTTCCACGTGGCGTTCGCTGTAAAAAACCGATTTGAAGTAAGTAAGGTTCATGCATATCTTCAATCGTTTCCCGTTCTTCACCAATACTTGCAGAAATCGTATCAAGCCCGACAGGCCCCCCACGAAAAGAACGAATAATCGTTTCAAGCAACCTCTGATCAATCGTATCAAGCCCTCTTGGATCCACCCTAAGAAGCGTTAAAGCTTCCTCCGCGATCGAAAAATCAACCAAACCATTACCTTTTACTTGGGCAAAATCTCGGACGCGCTTTAGCAGCCTGTTAGCAATACGAGGGGTTCCACGAGAACGCCTTGCAATTTCAAGCGCACCGCCATGATTGATCTCGGTTGATAAAATCTTGGCTGTTCGCGTAACAATATCCTCTAGCTGATTTTCTGTATAAAATTCCAGATGGTCCACTACGCCGAAACGATCACGAAGAGGTGCAGAAAGCTGCCCAGCACGTGTTGTAGCACCAATCAATGTAAATGGAGGCAAATCAAGCCGAACGGACTTAGCCGTAGGTCCCGTCCCGATCACAATATCCAAACAATAATCTTCCATCGCCGGATAAAGAATCTCTTCCACTGCCTTTGAAAGCCGGTGAATTTCATCAATAAACAAAACATCCCCCGGTTCAAGCGCCGTTAAAATCGTCGCGAGGTCTCCTGGTCTTTCAATCGCCGGGCCACTAGTCGTTCTGATATTTGTTCCAAGTTCATTGGCAATCACCATTGCAAGTGTCGTTTTTCCAAGTCCAGGAGGTCCATAAAGAAGCACATGATCCAAGGCTTCTTCACGTTGCCTTGCCGCTTCGATAAAAATCTCCAAGTTTTGTTTTACTTTATCTTGACCAATATATTCAGCAAGAAGTTGTGGTCTGAGGCTCGTTTCAAACGAAATCTCTTCCTGATTCACATTTTCTGAAGAAACAATCCGATCTTCCACGCTTTAACCTCCTAACTCGTCATCAAGCGCAGCGCAAGCTTAATCGCTTCATCGCTTGAAAGTTTTTCTTCTTTTAGTTTCGGCAATACTTTTTTCAGTTCCCGGTCGCTATAGCCAAGTGCTTGAAGCGCAAGCAAAGCTTCCTCAAGTGCTGGAGGGAGTCCATCTGTTAGTTCTTGCTTCACGGGTTCAACATGAATTTCATTTACCGCTACATCCCCTAGTTTTCCTTTTAAATCCAGAATAATTTGTCTTGCTGTTTTTTTACCGACGCTTGGAAATTTCGTAAGGAAAACATCATCTTCCGCTTCGATCGCAGAAATCAGCTTAGCCGCATCACCCGAAGCAATAATCGCAAGCGCACTTTTAGGACCAATGCCAGAAACGCTTAACAGTTTCTTAAACAAAAAACGTTCTTCAAGCGTTTTAAAACCAAATAACGTCAGACTATCTTCCCGTACATTTTGATACAAATAAACCTTAGCTTCCTTTCCTTCAAGCGCTGAAAAAGAAAACGGATTACCCGTTATGATGCTGTAGCCGATCTGCCCCGCTTCCACAACAATATACTCAGGCGTTACCGCCGTAATGATTCCCTTAATATAATCGTACACAATCTTTCGCCCCTTCTAAAGTACCGTTAACAACAATAATAGCACAAGTCGAACATTCGTGCTACTTTCGCAAGAACCTTGCAAGCCTCCCTCAATCACTTAAACTGACTACGCGGTCGACTTCTTCATTGTACAAAAAAGCAAAGACCGCACGCAAGACTTGCCTTCCATTATTTGAAAAGCAGCCGTAAAATTTTCCCTCTCCATTTTGACTGGGGGTACCTGAAACTGAAGTCCAGCCAGTTGGGCTGTCTGAGGACACTTTTTTGATGCGAAAATGTTCGAAAACTTTGATAGCCGTGATAGCTTCCCATGCCACTAGCACCAACGCCACCAAACGGCAGATAAGGCGTTGAAATTTGCATCAAAGTATCATTGATGCAAACACTGCCCGATGACGTTTCAAACAAGACTTTCCTTTCCAAATCCCGATTTTTCGTAAACAAATAAAGAGCAAGTGGTTTTGGTCGCATCTTGATAAAATCCAGAACCTCCTCCAAATTCCGATACGGATAAAGTGGCAAAATCGGACCAAAGATCTCTTCTTGCATCACAGCGCTATCGAGAGCTGGCTTTTCTAAAAGAAACGGCGCTATTTTTAATCTTTCTTCATCTTTCTGAGCATCCACTGCGTAACCGATAAGCCGGTCAAAATGAGCTCGATTGATAATACGCCCGTATTTTTCATTTTCAAGCGGTTTTTCCCCATAAAGCTTCTGAATTGCTTGATTTAACTCATCTTTAAATTCCTGATAGACATCTTCTTGAACAAATGCGTAGTCAGGCGCAATACAAGTCTGACCTGCATTCATCCATTTCCCGAAAGCCACACGTTTAGCAGCTAACTTTAAATCCGCCTCTTTCGTAACGATTAATGGACTCTTCCCGCCCAGTTCAAGCGTCACTGGCATAAGTTGTTTAGCCGCCTCTTGCATAACAAGCTTCCCTACACGGCTTGATCCAGTGAAAAAACAATAATCAAAAGGTTGCTCGTTAAAAGCGCATCTCCTAGCACCACCGCCATAATCTCTTCTCGAAATTGCGATAATACATGAAAAAGCGCATCCGCTGTTTTAGGTGCGAATTCCGAAGGCTTTAAAACAACGGTATTTCCACTCGCAATGGCTCCAATTAATGGCGTCAACGCGAGTTGAAATGGATAATTCCAAGGAGCAATCACGAGCACCGCTCCATAAGGTTCTAGAATCGTCCAGCCTTTTGACCCAAGATGCGTCATGGCCGTCCTCACTTTCTTCGCTTTCATCCACTGTTTCAAATGCCGCTTCATAAATTGAATCTCTTCATAGACAATCCCAATTTCTGTCATAAAAGCCTCATCAGCACTTTTACCAAGATCCGCCTCTAGTGCATCCAAAAACAATCCTTCGTTTTCCTTTAGTAACCTTTCAAGCAATCGAAGTGTTTCCAAGCGATGCTCCAATGTTTTCGTCGCATTCCCTGCAAAATAGCTTTTTTGCCTTCGAACGATTTCCGCATATTCCATATTCCGAGCCTCCCATCTAAAGACGCCTTACTTGTATCAAGTAAGGCGCACATATTTATTCCCCGTCTTTCGCATTTGTATACACTTCTTGTACATCATCATCTTCTAAAAGCGCATCCATCATCTTTTCAAATTGAGCTTCCTTCTCTTTTGGAACTTCATTATACATAGACGGAATCATGCTTAATTCAGCTGCTGCAAACGAATAGCCATCTGCACTTAACGCATCCTTAACAGCTGTAAAATCTGCCGGATCTGTATAAACTTCAAAAGCTTCTTCACTGCTCTCCACGTCTTGTGCTCCAGCTTCAATCGCTTCAAGCATAAAGTCATCTTCTGTTACATCCAAGCCTTCTCGTTCCACAACAAGATAGCCTTTTCGTTCAAACATGTAGGCAACACTCCCTGTTTCTCCGAGACTGCCTCCATTTTTATTAAAAGCAACACGCACATTAGTTGCCGTTCTGTTTTTATTATCCGTCAGTGCATGCACGAGAACAGCAATTCCTCCCGGGCCATATCCTTCATAGGAAACTTCATCATAATTCTCGGCATCATTATTTCCAGCGGCTTTTTGAATCGCACGTTTCACATTGTCATTTGGCATATTAGCTGCTTTGGCTTTATCTACAACAAGTCGGAGCGCCGGATTCAAGCTCGGGTCTGGACCGCTCTTTGCTGCCATGTAAATTTCTTTTGCTAACTTTTGAAAAACTTTTGCTCGTTTTGAATCTTGAGCATTTTTTCTACCTTGAATATTTTTCCATTTTGAATGTCCTGCCATAACTTGTCACCACTCCTTTTCTATTAAAAGTGTAACTGAAACCGAGGCAATTCGCAAGATTCCTCTCCTTTAAGCAAGAAAAACCCGCGAAATAAAAATTTCGCGGGTAACTACTTTATTTTGCGTACTCAACAGCTCTTGTTTCACGAATAACGGTAACTTTGATATGACCGGGATAATCTAACTCTTCTTCAATTCGCTTCCGAATGTCTCGAGCTAAACGATAAGAAGCAAGATCATCAATTTCATCTGGTTCTACCATAATTCGTACTTCACGACCAGCTTGAATCGCATAAGATTTTTCAACACCTTCATAGGATTCTGAAATCTCTTCTAGTTTTTCTAGTCGTCTGATATAATTTTCAAGCGTTTCACTACGTGCACCAGGTCGAGCCGCAGAAAGTGCATCCGCAGCAGCAACTAAAACAGCGATAACAGAAGTTGGTTCCGTATCTCCATGGTGGGAAGCAATACTATTAATCACTACTTCATTTTCTTTATATTTCGTAGCGAGTTCCACACCAATTTCAACGTGACTACCTTCTATTTCATGGTCAATTGCTTTACCAATATCATGCAAAAGACCAGCTCGTTTTGCAAGTGTCACATCTTCGCCAAGTTCCCCTGCAAGTATGCCTGCAAGTTTTGCCACTTCGAGTGAGTGGTTCAAGACGTTTTGTCCATAACTTGTACGATAACGCAAACGGCCAAGAATTTTTATCAGATCAGGATGTAACGAGTGGATGCCCACTTCAAACGTTGCTTGCTCACCAACTTCACGGATGTGCTCATCAACTTCTTTACGAGCCTTATCAACCATTTCCTCAATTCTCGCTGGGTGAATTCGTCCGTCTTGCACTAATTTTTCAAGTGCAATTCGAGCAATTTCCCGGCGGATCGGATCAAATCCAGAAAGGATAACGGCTTCAGGTGTATCGTCAATGATTAAATCAATTCCCGTAAGCGTTTCAAGCGTCCGAATGTTACGACCTTCGCGTCCAATAATTCTTCCTTTCATTTCGTCATTTGGAAGAGTGACAACCGATACGGTCGTTTCAGCAACATGATCAGCTGCACAACGTTGGATGGCAAGTGATAGAATATTTTTCGCTTTTTTATCCGCTTCCTCTTTCGCCTTGTTCTCTGACTCTTTCACCATGATTGCAGTATCATGAGAAAGCTCCTCTTCGACTTGGTTAAGGATGATATGTTTTGCCTCATCTTTCGAAAGAGCGGAAATGCGTTCTAATTCATCTTGCCCTTTTTGAATCATCTCGTCAATTTTGCTTTCCTTCTCTTCAATATGTTGTTGTCGTTTACTGATATTCTCCTCTTTTTTCTCAAGTGTAGCTTCTCTTTTACTTAAAGAAGTATCTTTACGGTCGAGGTTTTCCTCCCTTTGTAATAAGCGATTTTCTTGTTTTTGTAACTCTCCTCTTCGCTCACGAAGTTCATTTTCGATTTCAGTACGCACTCGATGACTCTCTTCTTTTGCTTCGAGCATCGCTTCCTTTTTAATTGTTTCAGCTTCTTTCTTTGCATCCTCAACAATGAGTTCAGCGGTGCCACGTGAAGCCACTAACTTCTTTTCAGAACTAGCTTTATAAATCAAAGAGCCCACAACTAAACCGACGATAAAGAAAAGCAAGCCGGAGATGATAGCGACTGTGATAACCATCCTTACACCTCCTTTGCTATTCAATTTTTTGTCATTATTATGTCGGTAGCCAAATAAATATGGCACAAGTGTATTTTCCATCATTAATCGAAGCAACATTTCTGCTTCGACTACTACTAAAAAACGTTTTGAACATATCTTTTTTGTTTTTCAGCAATGTAAAATATACAATTCAATTCTATCGGTGTTCCAAGCGATTGTCAAGAAAAGGCTCGTGTTTTCCTCACAGAAAATCACGCTTTGAAGTCAATAAAAAATCGTTTTCTTAAAAGTTGGATTTTATCCCTCTTTCAAGAAAACGATTTTTCGATTCAAAGCTGCTCTTTTTTATTCATCCTCAAGCAAATTGAACTCTTCTGCTTCATCTGATGAGTCTTCAACTTCAAGTTTCGTATCGATTTCATAAACTTCACGAACTCGTTTAGAAATCTCTTCACGAATTTCCGGATGATCTTTCAAATATTGCTTCGCATTTTCACGTCCTTGACCAATGCGTTCTTCATTATAAGAATACCATGAACCACTTTTGTTAATAACATCAACTTCAGCAGCCATATCTACAAGTTCACCTTCACGAGAAATTCCTTCCCCGTACATGATATCAACTTCCGCAACACGGAACGGTGGTGCCACTTTATTTTTCACCACTTTAATTTTTGTTTTATTCCCCATAACTTCTGTGCCTTGTTTCAATTGTTCTGCACGGCGAACCTCAAGGCGAACCGTTGAATAGAATTTAAGCGCACGTCCACCCGGTGTTGTTTCAGGATTTCCAAACATGACGCCAACTTTTTCACGAATTTGGTTGATAAAGATCGCAATTGTTTTCGATTTATTGATAACCCCAGACAGTTTACGTAAAGCTTGGGACATTAAACGAGCTTGCAAACCAACGTGTGCGTCCCCCATTTCGCCTTCGATTTCTGCACGCGGCACAAGTGCTGCAACAGAGTCGATAACTAGGATATCAATCGCGCCACTTCGAACAAGTGCCTCCGCAATTTCAAGAGCCTGCTCCCCAGTATCTGGTTGTGAAAGTAGTAACTCATCAATATTAACGCCTAGGTTTTTGGCATAAGTTGGATCAAGCGCATGCTCAGCATCAATAAAGGCTGCTGTTCCACCTTGTTTTTGTACTTCAGCAATAGCATGAAGCGCAACAGTAGTTTTACCAGAACTTTCTGGTCCGTAAGTTTCGATAATCCGACCACGTGGATATCCCCCTACGCCAAGGGCAATATCTAATGCTAACGAGCCGCTTGATACGGTCGATATATTTTGATCGCTATGTTCCCCTAATTTCATGACGGAACCTTTACCAAATTGTTTTTCAATCGATTTTAAAGCTTGGTCTAAAGCCGCTTGACGATCGTTCACGTTATTTCCTCCTTCATTATCTACTTCACTTATTACTTTATGCAACCAGCAGATAATTCTCTTTTTTCATCTCTAAAAATACTATATCTTATTCGAAATAAATAATCAAGCAAAAAGCGAATAAATGTTCGTGTTTTTTCAGGATCACTCTTCAATTCTTTTTCATTATAGCCTGATGAAGTGAATTCGTCCAACCTTTTTTTAAAGCAAGAAATGAGAATTTATAAGGCTTTCCTGCCGTTTCTCGCTTAAGCATTCTGCCATTTTTCGTCAATAAACTGATTTATAAGTTGAAACCCTTGTTTTACTGAACGGGCTCGATTATGATTGCGATCTCTGCCAAAATGGAACAGGTAAGTTTCAGTTAAAAATCCTTCCACACTTAATCCAATATATACAGTACCCGCGGCATGTCCTTCTAGTGAATCAGGACCTGCCACTCCAGTGAAACTAATGCCGATTTGCGATTCACATTTTTCGCGAATCTTTTCTGCCATTTCTTTTGCACAGGCTGCACTCACTACACCGTCACGTTCAATTACTTCACAGGAAACACCTAAAATTGCTTGTTTGATTGATGTCTGGTAAGTGACCATTCCGCCTTTCAAGACTTCGGAAACCCCCGCATGTGCACCTAATTCTGCTTGAAAGGCACCGGCTGTTAAACTTTCCGCTGCCGCTATTGTCAGTTTATTCGCAAGTAGCTTCTTGACTACAACATCCGCAAGCGATTCATCTCCGTAACCGTAAATAAATTCACCATCTCGAAGTTTGATTTCTTTCTCAATTTCATCGAGTAAGCGGTCTGCCTCAGATTTTGTTTTGGCACTTGCTGTTAGGCGGATTTCAACTTCATTGTCCGACGCATATGTCGCAATTGTCGGATTGGACTGTTTTTCAATCAAATCGCTCAAATCGTGAGCAAGCTTCGATTCTCCAATGCCAAAGAAATGCAAAATCCGAGATTCCAAGTGAATAGAATCCCCATTCATCGAAGCAGCTAGTAAAGGCTTCGTATACGTTTTAAACATTGGTTTCATTTCTGACGGAGGTCCGGGAAGAAGAATATAGTTTTTTTCATTTTCCGTAAACATCATTCCTGCCGCAAAGCCAAAATCATTTTTTAAAACGGTCGAATCTTTGATAACTAGCGCTTGTAATTTGTTATTATCCGTCATTTTTCGACCACTGACAGCAAAATAGTCTGTGATTTTATCAAGATGCCCCTGATCCGTTACAAGCTCTTTTTTTAAGTAATGAGCAAGAATTTGCTTCGTTAAATCATCTTCTGTTGGGCCAAGTCCTCCCGTAAAAATTAAAAGGTCACTCCGCGATTCCGCGATTCGAATCACTTCTTCAAGTCGTTTCGGGTTGTCCCCAACTACTGTATGGAAGTAAACATATATGCCAAGCTCAGCTAGCTCACGTGATAAAAAAGTAGCATTCGAGTTTGTAATTTGCCCCATTAAAATTTCGGTTCCTACTGCAATAATTTCAGCTTTTTTCATCCTTTCACATCCTTTTTGAAATAGCACATCAAATAAAAGAAGCCTCCTCTAAAGGCGCTACTCGTCACGTGGACTTATAGAACCTCAAAGGAAGCATTCATTTTCTCTTACATTGAACCTTTAAAAACACCTCTGTTTTTGTAGAAATAATCAATGCCTGACCAAACTGCAAAAAAGGCACAGACATAAAGGAATATCAAATCTACTCGAATACCTGTCCAAGCGAACGGGAAGTTATTTAAGAGCAGCAGCGGGATCGCGATCATCTGCGTAAATGTCTTAATTTTACCTAGTTGACCAGCAGCAAGAACCTCTCCACCTTCTACAAGCAATAAACGCAAACCAGTAACAGCTAACTCCCGGCTAATAATTAAAATAATCACCCATGCAGGCGCCACATTCATTTCAACTAAAATGATAAATGCGGCAGTTACTAACAATTTATCCGCCATTGGATCGGCAAACTTGCCAAAATTTGTAATTAAATTGTGTTTTCTTGCCAAATGACCATCAAACCAGTCAGTCAAGGCAGCAACGATAAAGATAATCGTCGCAATTAAATTTGTTACTGGAATTGCTGAATCAAGCCAGTAAAGCACGCCAAAATGAAATGGTACGACGCAAAGAATCACGAAAATCGGAATTAAAATGATTCGAGCAACCGTTAATTTATTTGGTAAATTCATTTTCCCCTCTCCAATCCCTAATCAAATAAAAATTATGTATGCTAAAAGAAAAGAAAGTATAGGCAAGACAACTCTCACCTATACTTCTTGATTCCTCATTGCGCGTTTTCGCCATTGCTAGACGAAGAGCTGTCCGAATCACTTGATGAATCGCTACTGCTATCATCCAGTTTAATTGTGAGAACTTGTTTAACAAGTGTTGGCGCTAGTTCAATTTTTTCACCATTAATTTTCACTGTCGTAACAGGTGCGTTCCCAACAACAATCGAAATCGTTTTGTTATCTTTCGCATCAATTTCATCTGAACTTGATCCGTCTTTTACTATGCCATTATAAATGTTAGCACCTGCTGCAGTCGAAACACCGATCCAAGTGTCGCCACCAGAAGCAGAAATTTCCAAGCTTAGCTTATCGGCATTTGAAACCGTATAACTTGTAGCATTCCCAGATGTCTGACCTTTTTCAATCGCCATTTTTTTATCTTTCTCGTCTGCTTTTTCCTTATCTTCAGCTTCCTTCTTTTCAGCCGCTTTATCATCCGCTGCTTTTTTCTTTGCAGCAGAGTCATCAGATTTCTTAGCGTCATCAGATTTCTTCGTCGACGAACCTGTTTCATCATTCACTTTTACAGTTTGCTCTGAATCATTAGGGGTTGCAACATTTTTGTCATTATCACGAGCAAAAACGAAGTACCAAATAATAAATAAGATAAATAAAATAAATAAAGAAATAAGAATTTTTGGCAAGATATCAAAAAAGCGATTTCTTGATGAATTTTGTCCCCCGACCGAATGTGTAGCAAGAGGAGCTGCTTTTTTTCGTGCACGACTCTGCTCTTGTTCAACTACTTCTTGCTGGGATTCAGGAACCTCAGAATCAAAGTCAGCAAAAAGTTGCGCACTATCAACATCCACCGCTTCTGCATATTGTTTGATGAAAGCGCGCGTATAAAACTTACCCGGCATAACCGAATAATTGCCTTCTTCAATCGCGACGAGATATCTTTTTTGGATTTTTGTAATTTGCTGCAGATCGTCTAAACTGAGACCTTTTTCTCTGCGGGCAGCTTTTAGTTTGTCGCCTAATTCAGTCAATATTAAACACCTACCATTAAATTAAATCAATTCTTGTTTTTTTACATGTGCCATCCGCCATTAACACCTAAAACCTGCCCTGTAATATAGTCAGATTCATCTCTTACGAGAAAAGCCGCTGCATTTGCAACGTCTACAGGATTCCCAAGTCGTAGCAAAGGAATCTCCTCGATTAACTCCTGCTTTTCTTGTTTAGAGAATTGAGCAAGCATCGTTGTATCAACAGCACCCGGTGTTAGGGCATTTACAGTAATACCGTTTCCCGCTACTTCCTTGCTGAGCGCTTTTACAAAAGCAATTTGTGCTCCCTTCATCGTCGAATAAGCTACTTCCATCGCAGCCCCAACTTCTCCCCAAATCGAGCTAATGAAAAGAATTCTGGGATGGCTTGATCGCCTTAACTTAAGTAAAAAAGCGCGAATCAAATGGAGCGGCGCACCGACATGAATATTGTATAAACACTGCAGCTTTTTGTCTGACAGATCTGTAAACAGACCATACTCGCTGTTTCCGGCTGCATGGATAAAAACATCAAGTTCAAAAACATTTTCCGTTATCGTCTCTAAGTCAGCAAGACTAGAAAAATCTCCTTGAAGTATCGTCACGTCCACTTCATAATTTTGTAATTCCAGAGCAAGTGCTTGCATACTTTTTTCGTTCGAATGATAGTGTAAATAAAGATTAAAACCATCTTTCGCTAATCGACGTGCAATCGCTTTTCCGATTGCTCCACTTGCGCCTGTCACAAAGGCTGAACGGTTTCTATTTTTCAAGATAAAGACTCCCCAAGACAGTATTTTCTTCATCATAGCATGACTGTAATAATAATACCATTTTTTCATCAAAAAAGCTTCAAATAACTTAAAAACTTAAGATTTCTTTAATTTTATTCAGGGATAAGCTGAAAAGTTGTGATTTGCTCTTCATTTGCAAGTGAACGGATAAATGCTTCAATATCTTGAACAGTAATTGATTCAATCGCTTTTGGAAGATCAAACAAAGAAGCTTCTTCCAATATATATTGGCTAAACTGGTTGGCGATAAACTCCGGTGAATTCAGCGCACGAAGAAATTGCCCAGTTTTTTTTCGTTTGACTAGTTCAAGATTTTCTGCTGAGACTCCTTTTTCGGAAGCTTCAAACCAAGCTTCACGAATTCGCTCTGCCTGCTCATCAGGATTTGTCGCATCACCACCAATTAAAACAAACGAAAAGCTATCCGAAAGTGTATAATCATAGCCAAATGTATCATCAATAACCCCTTCATTATAAAGCTTTAAATAATTTTCGGAAGTCGTTCCAAACAAGAGTTCAAGTGCTAAATCTGCCACCATTTCGTGTTTTACCGCTTCGAAGCCTCGTAACAAACCAATATCTTCTTTCATGCCCACTAAATTTTTAGCAATTTGAACAGGAAAAGCTAATTTTTTTTCTTTATAAGCGACTTCACGGGGTTCATCTGGAAAAGCACGTTCAATTCCAGATTCCTTTTCAAAATGTTTGGCCGCTTGATTTTCACGAATCACTTCCATCATTTCATGTGGTTCCAGTTGCCCTACAACAAAAAGCACCATGTTACTTGGGTGATAAAACGTGTTGTAGCACAAATAAAGTAGATCATTATCAATCTCCGCAATAGATTCAACGGTTCCAGCAATATCGATTTTCACCGGATGATTCTGATACATATTTTCAATCGCACCAAAATAAACTCGGAAATCAGCATCATCGTCATACATCCGAATTTCTTGACCAATAATTCCTTTTTCTTTCTCGACAGTTTCCTTTGTAAAATAAGGCTGTTGAACAAAATCAAGCAGCGCTTCCAAATTCTCCGTCACATGTGACGTACTCGAAAAAAGATAGGCTGTTCTTGTAAAGGATGTAAAGGCATTTGTAAAAGCACCTTTCTCACCAAATTTGAAAAAGACATCGCCATCTTCTTTTTCAAACATCTTATGTTCCAAAAAATGCGCAATTCCGTCTGGGACATGCGTTAATTGATCTTCACCGATTGGCACAAAAGTATTGTCAACAGAGCCGTAATTGGTCGTGAAAACCGCGTAAGTTTTGTTATAGTCCTTTTTAGGAAGTAAGAAAACACGCAAGCCGTTTTCAAGCGTTTCACTATAAACCGTTTCCTCTACATTATCAAAGCGCGTTTCATTCATTCTCTGTTACCTCCTTACTCAAGAAATATAGCGTGTTCATTTCAAAAACTTGTGCAGCTGCTGTAACCTCATCTTTACTTGCTTGCTTGATTTTTTGAATCCAGTTTTCAAGACTTAAATCAGCTTCTTTTAGCAAATTGTTATAAGTTAATTCGATAAGACCTTGGGCGCTGTCATTTGCTTCTAAAAGCTGGTTGATATACATTTTTTTCGTTTGTTCAAGTTCATCTTCAGTAAAATCCCCTTGCTTCATTGCTTTTACTTGTTCTTCAATAATCGCACGAGCTTGTTCATAATTTTTTTCATCAATTCCCGCTGAAATCAACATAAAGCCCTTAAAGGAATCTATCCGGCTCGAAGCATAATACGCAAGGCTAGCTTTTTCACGAACATTTATAAAGATTTTAGAGTTTGAAAAGCCTCCAAGTAGCCCATTTGCCAACTGCAAAGAAATAAAATTGGAATCTCCAAAATAAACGCCCGTATGGTAGCCAAGCGCCAATTTTCCTTGGTTAATCGGCTGAGTTTCAAAAACTTCATGCATTTTAGTTTGAGCAGTCCCACGTTCGTTCTTGCTTGCTGCTTCTTCTCTTTTCGAAAATGGCAAAGCTTCCACTTGCGGAATAAGCTCATCACGTGTGATATCTCCACAAACGAGCAAATCGATTTGGTCTTCCTTTAAGAAGCGTTGATAGTAGTGATAGAGTTCACCCGCACTGATCGCATCAATGTCTTCAAGCACACCAGAAGCAGGATATTTAAAAACATCATCTGCAAACATTTCTTCAATCAAGCGTTTATTTGCGTAACGAATTTTATCATCAAAGACGGATTCAAGGCGGCTTTTCAAATTGATTTTCTCACGCTCAAGTGTTGCTTCATCAAACGACGCATCTGTCGCATTAGGAAAGAAAAACACCTGTTGTATAAATTGAAAAGCTTCCTTCAAAAGCTTTTCTCCGTCTTTCACAAGTTTACCATTTACAAGGTCAAAAACTGCAGTAAGAATGTGCTCATTTCCTTTTTTCTCAACCGTTGTATAAAAATTGGCGCCATATAAATAAGCAAGACGTCGTCTAAATTCTGTTTGCGTTTTATACATTTCATTATTAGTTTCAAACAGCATCGAAAGAAGTGTGCGTTTCGTTATCGTTTCTCGCTCAAGCGGCGCACGAAATTTAAATACAATTTTGCTCGACTTAAACTTCTTGGTTTCAAGAAGCGTCAAGCGAACAGCTCCGACTTTTTCTTCATAAGTTTGCATCAATCAAGCTCCTCTCGTTTCCTTCATTCTATTGTAGCTTAATGCTGCTACAAGTACAATTATAACGCGCATGAGCTTGCTCAATAAAAAAGCCTTCCACCGAGTTTTCTCGGTGGAAGACCAAAATTTTATTTGCCTTTAATGTAATTGACACCGTCAGCTTTCGGCGCCTCAGATTTTCCGATGAAACCAACGAGTGCTAAGATCGTCAGCACATAAGGGGCAATCTGCAAGTAAATATCTGGAATTTCTTTAAAGAACGGAAGTGAACCGCCTGTAATAGCAAGACACTGTGCAAAGCCGAAGAAAATCGCAGCTCCCATTGCACCAAGTGGATTCCACTTCCCAAAGATCATCGCGGCAAGTGCCATATAACCTTGTCCAGAAATAGTTGCATGACCAAAATCTAGCGTAAAGGATTGTGCGTAAACGGCACCACCAAGCGCACCAAGAATTCCTGAAATGATCACACCTTGATAGCGCATGAATTTCACTTTGATCCCCATTGTGTCAGCTGCAAGTGGGTGCTCACCCACTGAACGAAGGCGCAATCCGAAGCGTGTTTTGTAAATAATAAACCAAGAAAGAATCGCAAAAGCAATGGCTACGTAGCTCATCACCGGAATGTTTCGGAAGAATATGTCACCAATGACTGGGATATCTTTCAAAACAGGAATATCTGGCTTACCGAAGTAATGAGAAATTTGATCGGTTTGTCCTTTATCATAAATAACTTTGACAAGGAAAAGTGCCAGTCCAGTGGCGAGAAAGTTAATCGCTACCCCAGAAATAACATGATCTGCCCGAAAATTAATAGTTGCAACGGCATGTACAAGCGAAAATAATCCGCCGACGATCATCGCAGCAATTAAAGAAATCCATGGCGTTAAAGCACCAAAAACATGATCGAAAGTTAAGTTGAAGACGATCGCAGAAAAGGCCCCCATCACCATCATACCTTCGAGACCAATGTTAACAATCCCACCTCGTTCGGAATAAACACCGCCGAGCGCAGTAAAGATAAGCGGACCGGCCATTAATAATGTACTAGAAACAAGTGTCGCAATGATTGCTGTCACTGTCATTCTGCCTTCGCTCCCTTCTTAAATTTCGACATCGCCCAGCGAATAATATAGCTCGAAGCTACGAAGAAAATAATCAAAGCGATAATCACATTTACAAGCTCATTTGGTACTCCAGCAACTGCTGGCATATTGAGTGCACCAATTTTCAAAGCGCCAAATAAAAGCGCAGAGAAGATGATTCCAATTGGCGAGCTTCCTCCGAGAAGCGCAACCGCAATCCCATCAAAACCGATTCCAGGTGAAGCACTTAATACGTAAGCATTACCGTATGTACCTAGCCCTTCCATTACCCCACCTAGACCAGATAATGCACCTGCAAGAACCATAGAAAGAACAATCGTTTTCTTAACACTCATTCCGGCATATTTTGAAGCATTTTCATTAAATCCAACCGCTTCAATTTCATAGCCAAATGTGGTTTTATTGAGTACAAGCCAGATGATAATGGCAAAGCCAAGTGCAATCAATATCCCCCAATGAAGGGTTGAATATTGTGTCATATTTTGTAAAAAGACAGATTGAAGTGAAGCACTTTCAGAAACCGTTTTTGTTTTATCCAATCCATCTGTTAGCATATTTTGTACAACGTAGTTAAAAATATAAAGCGCCGTGTAGTTGAGCATAATCGTGACAATAACTTCATTTACGCGCAGTGTTGCTTTTAAAATACCAGGGATAAATGCCCAAAATGCTCCAAAAGCCATTCCTACAAGAACAGCCAGTGGCAAATGAATCCACTTGGAAAGCCCGTCAAATTGAAGCGCCACAATAACAGAACCGAGCCACCCCATGAGTAGCTGCCCTTCAGCTCCGATATTAAATAGTCCTGCTTTAAAAGCAACCGCAACCGAAAGTCCGACTAGAATATAAGGTGTTGATTGGCGAATCGTTTCCCCAATGTAATAAGGCTGCCCGATCACACCATTAATAAGAGCCGAATAGCCAGCAATCGGATCATAACCGAAAACCAGCATGATCGCAGCACCACAAATGAGCCCTAAAAGTACAGCCGTAACCGGAATAACCAACGCATTCAAGATACTTTTTACTTTACTCATGCACCTTTTCCTCCGTTTCCGCCTGCTCTTTTCTCGATCCAGCCATCAAAAGCCCAAGCTCTTGCTCAGTAGTTTCTTCTGGTTTCACGATTGCGACAATTTTACCTTCATAAATCACGGCGATTCGGTCACTTACATTCATGATTTCATCAAGTTCAAACGACATCAGTAATACCGCTTTTCCCCGGTCACGTTGTTCAATCAAACGTCTATGAATAAATTCAATCGCCCCAACATCGAGGCCACGAGTAGGTTGAGCAGCAATTAAGAAATCCGGATCACGACTAACTTCTCGCGCAATAATAGCTTTTTGTTGGTTACCACCCGAAAGTGCCTTTGCAGGAACATACTCACTGCTTGTTCGAACGTCGAACTCCTCGATTAGTTCCCTCGCAAATTCATACATTGCCTTATGATTTAAAAAGCCTTTGCTCGAAATTGGTTTCTTATAGTAGGTTTGTAAGGCAATATTTTCACCCACAGTCATTTCAAGCACAAGCCCGTGTTTATGACGATCTTCGGGAATGTGTCCAAGACCAGCCTCTGTAATTTTACGAGGCTTTTTATTTTCAATGGATTCTCCGTTTAGACGAATCGTACCATTTGTGACTTTTGTGAGTCCGCTGATTGCTTGAATCAATTCACTTTGTCCATTTCCATCAACTCCAGCAATGCCAACAATTTCCCCAGCACGAACCGTTAAGTTTAATCCGCGAACACTTTCCACTCCGCGGCTTTCCTTCACGATTAAATCTTTTACTTCAAGGACATTTTTACCAGGATTTGCCGGTTTCTTTTCAGTTGTAAAAACGACTTCACGACCGACCATCATGTTTGCAAGTTCTTGTGGATTCGTTTCAGAAACATTGACTGTTCCCATTCCTTTGCCACGCCGAATAACCGTTACTCGGTCACAAACATCCATAATTTCTTTTAATTTGTGCGTAATCAAAATGATGGATTTACCTTCTTTAATAAGCGCCCGCATAATTTGAATTAATTCATTAATCTCTTGCGGCGTCAGAACTGCAGTAGGCTCATCAAAAATTAAGATATCCGCACCGCGATAAAGTGTTTTCAAAATTTCAACACGTTGTTGCATGCCGATCGAAATATCTCGTATCACTGCATTTGGATCAACTCGAAGCCCATAACGATCAGAAATCTCTTGAATTTCTTCGATCGCTTTTTTCTTTTCAATCACTCCAAGTTTATTGGGCTCTTTACCCAAGATGATATTTTCCGCAACCGTAAACTTGTCTACAAGCATAAAATGTTGATGCACCATGCCGATTCCAAGTTCATTTGCTTTGTTCGGGTTGTTGATCACTTCTTTTTGACCACGAACGCGGATTTCGCCACCATCGGGCTCGTAAAGACCAAAAAGAACATTCATCAGCGTCGACTTTCCAGCTCCGTTTTCACCTAGTAAAGCATGGATTTCTCCCTGCTTCAACTGTAAGGTAATGTTATCGTTAGCTACAAAACCAGAAAATTCTTTCCTGATCCCTAACATTTCAATAACATAATCCACATTCTCACTCCCTTTATCGCTTTTATTACAGAAAAACGGCTCGACATCATTTCTCACGAAAAATGTGGCCTCTCCAGATTTTTCCTCGAAGTGGGTAAACCTGTTTTTTATCTGTTAATAGGTTCGTTTGTAAGCAACAGTTTTAAAGCTCTTTAGAAATTTATTCTCTGCTTCTAAATTGCTAAAAAAGATGTCACTTTATTTTATTTCTATTTGCCGTTCATTGCAATCTTAATTTAGAAAAAAATAAAAAATAGCTAAAAAACTTCTTAGTAAAAGGGTTTACTTATCATAGTAAGCGGTTTCAACTTATTTTGAAAGAGAGCCGGCAAAAAGCCGGCTCAAAAACAGAATCATCAAGGTTTTTCTGGAACTTTAATGTCTCCGTCTACAATTTTTTGTTTATACTCATCAACTTTTTTAAGAACATCTTTTGAGATATTATCTTGATGTGAAGATAGCCCTACAGCATCTTTATCAAGACCATATTCGATTTTTTCTCCCCCAGGGAAGTCGCCTTTTTTAGCACGTTTAGAAAGATCATTTACCGCAACATCAACACGTTTAATTTCAGAAGTAAGCGTAACATTGTAATCTTTACCATCATTAGCTGTTACTTTTCCTTCATCCCACTGATCACGGTCAACACCGATTACCCAAACTGCACGGCTTGGATCTTTTTTCTTCAAGTTTTTCGCTTCCGCGAATACACCATTTCCAGTACCCCCAGCGGCATGGAAGATCACATCTACGCCACTTGAATACATAGTTGATGCAATTTGTTGTCCTTTATCAGCTTTTGCAAAATCATTGGCATATTGAACATCAATTTTGGCATCAGGATTTACAGCTTTAACGCCTTCAACAAATCCAGCTTCAAAGCGATCAATAACTGCGCCTTTTACGCCACCAACAAAGCCAACTTTATTCGTCTTTGTTGTGAGTCCAGCAACAACACCAACAAGGAATGAACCATCATTGTCTTTAAAGCCAATGCTTGCTACGTTTTTGCGATCATTAATCACATCATCTACGATAGCAAAGTGATTATCCGGGTTTTGCTTAGAAACCGTTTCTAGCGCTTCTTTTAACTTATAGCCAATCCCAAAAATCAAGTCATAGTTTGAACGAACAGCAGTGTTCAAATTAGTTTTGTAGTCTGCTTCAGAAGCTGATTGCAAATAATTGTAACCATCTTGCCCTTTTTTCATGTCGTTCGCTTTACCAAATTCCTTAAGTCCTTCCCAAGCTGATTGGTTAAACGAGCGGTCATCTACTCCGCCAGTATCAGTAACCATCGCTACTGTGAAGTCCTTGTCACTACCCTTACTTCCAGAGCCCTTCGAACCACATGCGCCAAGAACGACCGCAGAAGTAAGAATCAGTGTGAGTGCCAAAGCAAATGTACGCTTTTTCACTTGTAAACCCCTCCCAAGAGATAAATTGTGTGCTAGATTTAACGGTTTACCACGAACATTTTCTCCCAATGACAATATGTATATTCAGTTTGATATTGGAAGAAAACTTTCCCTGAAACCGTATTCTCCAACTCTCTTTAATATACCATGTTCTCTCCTAGAAATAAATTCATAATTTGGCTTTTCTCAATGCAAGTTAATTCAGAAAATTATTCACTTCAAAAAAATACGCCTCTCTAGGAAAGGCGTACTTTTTTAATCTTCCATGTCAGAATCTCCGAGTGATTCTACATTTACACGACGTGGTTTGCTCCCTTCGTGCGGGCCAACAACCCCGCGTTGCTCCATTTCATCAATCAAGCGCGCTGCTCGGTTGTAACCAATTCTAAATTTCCGTTGCAACATCGAAACAGAAGCTGTTTGCATTTCAACCACAAGAGCCACCGCCTCGTCATATAGCTCATCTTCCGCTTCCTCTGTGTGTTCAGGAATATCGTCAGGAATCATCTCTTCATCATATTGTGCTTTTTGCTGTGAAATTGTAAAATCAACAATATTTTCTACTTCCTCGTCAGACAGAAAAGCACCTTGCACACGGGTTGGTTTACTTGATCCGACCGGCAAGAATAGCATGTCTCCTCGGCCTAACAACTTTTCTGCTCCCCCCATATCTAAAATCGTCCGAGAATCGGTTGCACTTGAAACTGCAAAAGCAATTCTTGAAGGGATATTTGCTTTAATCACCCCAGTGATAACATCAACAGAAGGTCTTTGCGTTGCGATAATCAAATGGATACCCGCTGCCCGAGCCATTTGAGCAAGTCTTGTAATCGCATCTTCTACATCGTTTGATGCAACCATCATCAAGTCAGCCAGTTCATCCACAATGACAACAATGTAAGGAAGTTCTGCTTGTTTTTCTTCATTTTTTTCGTTATGTTTTCGCACCTGTTCATTATAGCCTTCCATGTTTCGTGTTCCAGTATGAGAAAACAAATCATAGCGACGTTCCATCTCTGCCACGATTTTTTGCAAGGCTTGTGCTGCTTTTTTAGGGTTCGTTACAACTGGTGCAAGTAAATGGGGAATCCCATTATACACGTTAAGTTCCACCATTTTCGGATCAATCATCATCATTTTTACTTCATGCGGTTTAGCGCGGAGTAAAATACTTGTAATAATGCCATTGATACAAACAGATTTTCCGCTTCCTGTCGACCCAGCAACAAGTAAATGTGGCATTTTATTTAAATGGGCTAAAACCGCATCTCCCGAAATATCACGACCAAGAGCAATTTGAAGTTTGTCTTCAGGATGATTTTGGCTATTGTTTTCTAACACTTCCCGAAGCGTAACCATTGCCACTTGTTGGTTCGCAACTTCAATCCCGATTGCTGATTTCCCAGGAATAGGCGCTTCAATCCGAATATCTTTTGCTGCAAGTGCAAGCGCAATATCATCGCTAAGAGAAACAATCCGACTTACTTTTACTCCCACTGCTGGTTGCACTTCATATTTCGTAACCGCAGGTCCTAAGTGTACTTGAGTTATTTTCGCTTTTACACCAAAACTATCAAAAGTTTCTTCCAGTTTCCGCGCATTTGCTTCAATTTGTTGATATTCTTTAGATTGATCTACTGATTTAGCTTCATTTAAAAGCGATAATGGTGGAAGTTGATAGATTTCATTTTCAAATGATTCCTGCTCAAAGCGCATTTCTTGAATGGCTTCTTCTTCCCCTTCAGCTTGTTGACTAGCATTTCTAGCTGTTTCTTTTGTAGTATTTTCTTCTTTTTTTGCGGCATTAAAATTCGAGATAATTGGTGGTTTATTCTCTTTCTCTTCTTTTACAACCTTTTCCACTGGCTCTTTGACATTATTATCTGATTCTACTTTTGCTTGTTCTTTTTCTTGTTTCTTTAATTCTTGCTTCGCTTTGCGTAATTCAGCTTTTTCTTTTGCAAGCCGCGCTTTTTCTCTCCAATTTGCATAAACGGCCCGTAACTTCTCCCAAACCACACTTAACGGGACTCCAGAAGCAAGCGATAAACCAAACACAACTAAAAACAGCGCAAAAATATTTGTGCCAACTGCCGAAATAAGAAAATAAGTGATTGCAGTAATAACAGCTCCAATCATCCCGCCACCGACAGAAGCAATTTGTTCAGGATGAAGAATGTTTTGAAAGGCTAGATGATTAGAAAATCCTAGAATCGTTTGATCTGCAGGAAGAGCTTTTAACATTAAGCTCATATGTAGTAAAACAGCGAGACCAATTGCAATTAAATAAATTCCTACAAGGCGTTTAGCAAAAAAGTGAGGAGCCGTTCTTTTGATTAGTAAATAGCCCCCGCAAATAATCATACCAAGCAGTAAAGCTAAACTAAGTGAACCAAGTATAAGCTCACCTACTGTATAGAAAAAAGTTCCAACAAAACCAAGCTGGAATAAACCGAGTAAGCCGATAACAATTAAAATGAATCCGCTAATCTCTTTTCCGTAGTGATTTTGTTTTTTCTTTGAACGTGTTCCCTTGCGTTTTCCTGCCGCATTGGTCTTTTTCTTTTGTGCAGCCAAAAAATCTCCTCCCAATCTAGTCAACATACTGGTCTTATTATAGCACATGAGATAAATGACAAACTCCACCAAAAGACCTATTTAGCAAACAAATGTACGTAAAAAACTGGACACTCTATCAAGAGAGTTGTCCAGTTTAGTGTTATTTCACTTCACTTTGATTTTGAATAATTTGATTAACGATTCCATAGTCAATCGCTTCGTTAGCCGAAAGCCAGAAATTGCGATCTGTATCTTCGACAACTTTTTCAAAATCTTGTCCAGTTGCTTCGCTAATTAAACGGTTAATTCTTTCACGCATCCGTACAATTTCGCGAGCTTCAATTTCGATTTCACTACTTTGACCTTGAACGCCACCGAGTGGTTGATGAATCATATAACGAGTATTTGGTAAGCTGTACCGATTTTCTTTTTTCGCAGCCAAATAGATGGTAATTCCTGCACTCGCCACCCAGCCAGTTCCAATAACTCGAACTTCTGGTTTAATATACTGGATCATATCATGAATAGTATCGCCTGATTCTACGTGACCACCTTGACTATTGATAAAAATCGTAATCGGTTCGTCACCTAAAGCTGCCAAAAGTAAAAGCTGTTTTGAAACTTCTTTTGCTAAATCTTGATTGATTTCTCCGTAAAGGAAGATAGTACGCGTATCAATCAATTTTTCAGTCAAAATCTGACTCATATCTTTTGATTTGTTTTCTTCTGCCATTTCGACACATCCTCTCTTTGCTCATGTACTCATTTTAACTGTTTGGTCAACAAAGGTCAAAAGAAAACTCCTCCCTTTAAAGATGAGGAGTTCGCTTTGTCATCATTTTCCCGCCTTTAACTTCGGACATGCTTCCACCGACGGCTAAGAAAGCATCCGGATCAATCTCATCCAAGATTGATTTCAATTTAACTTCTTCAAACCGCGAAATAATCACGAAAATCACTTTATTCATTTCACCTGAATATCCACCTGTTGCTTCAATATAAGTGACGCTTTTTCCGAGTTGTTCCATAATTTCAAGACCAATTTCTTCGTGATAACGGCTAATAATAAATGCACTTTTAGATTCATCCATTCCCTGAATAACAATATCAATCACTTTGTATGCTAAAAAATAAGTAATCAGCGAATACATCGCACGGTCCCAGTTAAAAGCAAAACCAGCTACTGAAAAAATTAAGATGTTAATGACCATAATAATTTGTCCTGTTGAAAAAGGGGTTTTCCCGTTCACAATGATCGAAACAATCTCTGTTCCATCAAGTGCTCCACCATTGCGAATAACGAGGCCAACACCAAGCCCGAGCGTCACCCCCCCGAAAACTGTAGCGAGCAAAAGATCATCTGTAACGGGATGTGCTGAATGAAGAAGGAGCGTCACAGTCGACATGACGGCAATCCCGTATAATGTGAAAAGAGCAAAGACTTTGCCAATCTTTCGGTAACCAATAATAAAAAAAGGAATATTTAAAACAAAGGTAAGTACGCCAAGGGGTAGCGGCGTAAGTTGAGAAACAATAATCGAGATGCCGACGATTCCACCATCTAGAATCTGATTATTTACGAGGAAAAGTTCAAGACCGATTCCCATGAGGATGGCACCGATCGTAATCATCAAAAAACGGTATGTAAACCATTTCCATTTCCTACGGCGATAAAGCTTTACTTCCTGCGCCGCTTTTTCTTCTAGCAATAAGCTGTCTGACTTCATAGTTCGTCACTTCCTGTCACTTTACAATTTGCTCATTTATCAGAAAACATTTTGCGTTTTATTAATTTTTTTACTCTTTTTAAGTATAGCATAAGCGGTCTATCCTTGTCTTTTCTCGTTATCATATGCAAGAATTTTTTCTTGCAGCCTGCTACTTATCTATAGTATAGTTATAGTTGCGCAATGTGCGGAGATGATTCATATGCTGCACTTTTCACAAGCAAAAACACAAAACTAAAGGTGGTAAAAAAATATGAGTGACTATCAAGTGTTGTTATACTACAAATACACGACAATTGATGATCCAGAAACCTTTGCGAAAGAGCATCTTGCTTTTTGTAAAGAAATTGGACTAAAAGGACGTATTCTTGTTGCTGAAGAAGGAATCAATGGAACCGTTTCGGGAACGACTGAGGCAACTGAAAAGTATAAAAATGCAATGCATGCTGATCCAAGATTTTCGGATATGGTCTTCAAAATTGACGAAGCTGATAAACATGCTTTCAAAAAAATGTTTGTTCGTCCACGTAAGGAAATTGTGTCCCTTCATTTGGAACAAGACCTTAGCCCGCTTGAAGTGACCGGAAAGTATCTTGAACCTGAAGAATTTCGTGAAGCGTTGCAAGACCCGGATACAGTCATTTTAGATGCAAGAAACGATTATGAATATGACCTTGGCCATTTTCGTGGAGCTATTCGTCCCGATATCAAAGCTTTTCGTGAACTACCAAATTGGGTCGAAGAAAATCGAGATCAATTTGATGGCAAAAAAGTGGTTACCTACTGCACCGGCGGCATTCGTTGTGAAAAATTCTCCGGTTGGTTAAAAACAGCTGGTTTTGATGACGTTGCTCAGCTTCATGGTGGTATTGCTACTTATGGAAAAGATGAAAAAACAAAAGGTGAATTCTGGGATGGCATGATGTATGTTTTTGATGAACGCATTTCCGTTCCAATCAACCGTGTAGATCACACAATCGTCGGGAAAGATCATTTCGACGGGACGCCTTGTGAACGTTACATTAATTGTGCTAATCCGCATTGCAATAAACAAATTCTTGCCTCTGAAGAAAACGATGAAAAATACTTGCACAGCTGTTCTCATGAATGCCGTGTGCATCCAGATAATCTTTATGTCAAAAAACATAATTTAACAGAAGAGCAACTTGAAGCCCGCTTAAACGCCATTGGTGAAAGTCTAGAAACATCTTCTGCGAAATAAATAATGGAAGAGCGATCTCAAAAGTTGAGATCGCTCTTTTTAGGGTTAGCCAAATTTTGATAGTCAATTTGACGTGCTTCACAAAAATCCTTTAATTCGCCTGAAACGATTAATGGAACTTGCTTTATCTCACTTAAATTTTTGGAATCTAATAGAACAAATAAAGCCGCTAAACTTTCCTTTAATTGTTCAATTTCCGAAATAGCCGCTTCCTTTCCGTCTTTTTTCAGCCGGTACAAAATTTTGCCAGCCATTCCTGCGCTTCTTGCTCCTAAACGATAAGCTTTTACCATATCAAGTGCTGATTTGATTCCGCCAGAAGCCAAAAATTCCACATTCGTCAATTCCGCATTCTGCAAATCAAGTAAACTTTCAGCAGTCGTTAGTCCCCAATCTGTCAAGAAATCGAAAGCATGGTCCCGGCGCCGATCATTTTCAATTTGAGCGAAATTAGTGCCCCCTTTTCCGCCCAGATCCACCGTACGAATCCCTAACTCACCAAGCTTTGCAACGGTTTCTTTCCGCATGCCGAATCCAACTTCTTTCACAACAATTGGAATTTTGATTTCTTCCACATAGCGCTTCAAGCTTTCTATCCAGTGACCAAATTCACGGTCTCCTTCTTTCATCACCAGTTCTTGAGCCGGATTAATATGAATTTGTAATAAGTCCGCTTCAAGCATTTCGATTGCTCTTTTAGCTTGTTCCACGGGCACTTCTGGACTCACATTGGCAAATAATTGTCCCGACGGATTGACTTCCCGAGCGATGCGAAAAGTTGATTCAAGCGCTTGATTTTTTAGAGCGGCGGACTGCGAGCCAACAGCCATTGCTATTTCCGTTTCTCGAGCAATCTCCGCCAACTCTTGATTGATTTTCTTTGTGTGAGCACTTCCACCTGTCATGGCATTAATATAAAACGGCCACTTAAAACGAAGGCCCGCAAAGCTTGTCGTAAGATCTACTTCGCTAACGCCAATTCGAGGGAGCGAAGTCCCCAAGATTTTTAAATCGTTGAAGCTAGTCCCTTGTTTCTTGTAGCTATTGTATGCAAGTGTCACGTGCTCGTCTTTTCTACGTTCTCGCAAAAGATCTTCCTTGTTTTCCAAAGTTTTCCCATCCTTAATCTATAGGCTTTGTTTCAAAAGCTGCTACTTCGCTAAACCACGTATTGACTTCTTCAGATTTCGGCACATATACTTTCCCGTCTTCCATAAGAATCAGTCCATGAAAAGTTTGAATGTCATCCTCACAGTCTTCGCAGTACTCGATTTCTTCTTCGTTCCAAGCAGCGAATAGCACTTGTTTTTTTAGCGCATGGTGCGGGTAATTTTGAATCATTTCCTCCGCAACTATTTTATATTTCTTAAAAGCTTCTTCCTTTTCATTAAAACGGAAACGATCAAGAATCGTCTCTTCCCAGTCTTCAAAAAACCACCAAGGTTCATATTCGCCCTTCGTTTTAATGATTGTCCACTCTGTCAAAGCGACCATCTCCTAGTTTATTCACTATCCCGATTATAGCAAGCTCAAACAGGAATGTAAATTTTTGAAACTCAAACTAAAAAAAGCTACACTAGTGTTAAATGATAGAAGAAAGAAGGGGTTTGTTATGGCTACTGAAACAGCAATCATTCGTGTGACTGGCCTTGTTCAAGGTGTCGGTTTTCGCTACACAACTAAGCATTTAGCTTATAAGTTTGATGTAAGCGGCACTGTGAAAAACTTAGATGATGGTTCGGTTGAAATTGGCGCTCGTGCAAATAGCGATAATTTGGAAAAATTTATTGATGCTATTAAACAAGGGCCATCTCCTGCCGCACGCATAAATGAAGTATTTATTTACAAAGGTGCACCGGTCCCCGAACGAAAAACTTTTGATATTGTCTACTAAAATAAGCCTTGAATTCCCACTTTATTTGGCTTATAGTTAAGGAATGACATGTTCCACGGAAAGGAGCTGATCGTACCGTGGGGATAATGGCGCAAATGTTTTCAGAGCCTGAATTCATTTCCATTTCCGTCACTTTCCTGTTAACGCTTGCCATCTTTCGATTTTGGCCAGCGATTCACTTTTTAAAACCCGCGATGACGACTCACGTTCGAACGATTCAAATTTTTCATCTTCCAACTGGAAAAGTGAAAATAAATGCTTTGCAGCCACTTAGTTTCGTTGTAAATTGGATCGTTGTTGCCCTTAAAAAAACACAGCCTAGTGATGATGAAACTCATTGTTCTTCCCTTTCCAGCTATGCAAATTGAAATTTTAGGAGGAAATAAGAACAGTGAAAAAGAAACATATACTTTTAATTAGTCTGCTTCTCATTGGACTCGTAGTCCTTTCTGGATGCAGCATGGATCCATCGCAAAATCAAGATGGGTTCTTCTATAAATATTTAATTTGGCCGCTTACTTGGTTTATCCAATTTGTTGCATCCTTCTTTGGAAACAATTATGGAATTGCAATCATTATTACCACTTTAATCATTCGTGCAGCAATCATGCCTCTAAACTTGCGGACTGCAAAAGCACAAATGGAGATGCAATCGAAGATGGCGGTCGCAAAACCTGAAATTGATGATATCCAAGCTCGGTTGAAACGTGCCGCAACGAAAGAAGAACAAACGAAGATTCAACAAGAAATGATGGTCGTTTACCAAAAGTACAACATCAATCCGATGCAATTGGGTTGTTTACCGTTGCTCATTCAAATGCCTATTTTGATGGCCTTTTATTATGCTATTCGTGGATCTGATGCGATTGCTTCGCATACGTTCTTATGGTTTAACCTCGGGTCACCGGATACGATTCTTGCTGTGATTGCTGGTCTTGTATACTTGGGTCAATATTACGTTTCAATGATTGGTTACACGCCGGAACAGAAAAAACAAATGCGGATCATGGGATTACTTTCTCCTGCTATGATCCTATTCATTTCCTTCTCTGCTCCATCTGCCCTTGCACTTTACTGGGCTGTCGGTGGGATCTTCCTAGCTGGTCAAACGTTACTTACGAAAAAACTTTATATGAACAAACATCCAGAGATTAAAGAAATGGAAGCAAGCGAAAAGGAATTTGAAGAAACTGTGGAAAAACAAAAGAAATAATTTAAAAAGCACGAAGTGAGATCGCTCACTTCGTGCTTTTTTCTGCTAGTCTTTTTTCGTTTCTGTTTTTTTATTAGTAGGCTCTTTTTCGATGAGTGGGAGTGTAATTGTGATAGCTGTTCCGCTTCCTTCGACACTCTCAGCGCCAATCGTCCCTAAATAGCCTTCAACTAATTGTTTCGCAATCGCAAGTCCTAGGCCGTTTCCGCCACGCTCCCTGCTTCTTGCCTTATCTACTCGGTAAAAACGATTGAAGACTTTCTCAATTTCATCTTCAGAAATCCCAACCCCGTGGTCACGAATCACAATTTGCACTTGCTCTTTATTTTTTAACAACTGCATATTGACTTCTTTTGAGTCCCCAGAATATTTAACCGCGTTATCCATCACGATGATCAACAACTGCTCGAGGTGATTGTGTTGGATGAGTGCAAATAAATTCTTTTCGGGTTCTTCAAGCGTGAAACGAAAATCTTCATACATGATTTCAAAATTGCGTCGCACTTGCTCAACCGTATCATTAATGCTCGTAATTTGCAGCTCTTTCGTCTGTGAAACTTGCTCAGCTCTTGAAAGATCTAACATTTCTTGAACGAGCCGTTTCATTCGATCAAGTTCTGTAAGTGAAGCCTTAAGCGATTCATCGAGTACCTCGGGGTCATTTTTCCCCCAACGGTCAAGAAGTTTAAGATGTCCTTCCATAATTTGCACAGGCGTTCGAAGTTCATGGGAAGCGTCTTCCACAAATTGTTTTTGCTGCTCAAAACTGTTTTCAATCCGGGTCATCATATCGTTAAAAATCACCGTTAATTCTGTAATTTCATCCCGCGATTTTGAAGTCGTTTCAATCCGTTTTTGGAAACCATTATTGCGGACATCGTTCATCCCTTTAGCAAGTTTCGTTAACGGACGTAAGAAGTTTTGTGCAAGCAAATAACCAAGCATGCCACTAATGAAAAGCGCTACCGCACCAAGTAAAAACATCGTCAGTAAAAGGCGATCCATAATGCGGTTATAACTTGTTAGCGGATTGATAATTTGCACGTACCCAATTACCGTCGAATTATCTTCTACCGACGTAATCGGACCTTGTGAAATCAGCATTTTATCGCCGCTAATGGTTGGTTTACTCGTCACTTTATCACTAATATCCGTATGAAAATACTTTGTAAAATCATTATTAGCTGTCTTTTGGCTAGAGGTAAGGAAATACTTGTCGAGTTGATTTCCCTTGTCATCATAAATAGCGATGACTTGGTCTTGAATTTTGCGACTAATACTTGGGCTTTTATCAAAGACTTCTTTTAGCAAATCAGCATTGTCCAAGTTGCCCGATTTGAGGACTTGATTAGAAGTAGTTTCCGCTAGAAGTGAATTTACTTTCTCCTCTTCTTCATTTAAGAGCATCTGACCAATCCCTTGATAAATCGCATACGAAAATAAAAAGAAAGTCAAAAAAATCGCAGCAGATGCTCCAAAAGTCCATTTGAATTTTAAAGAACGACTCTTTAGTGAAAAATTGCTAACGCCTGTCATGTACGCATCACATATCCAGTACCGCGAACGGTTTGAATATAACTTTCCTCATCATCATGATCAATTTTATTCCGCAAATATCGAACATAAACATCCACGACATTCGTTTCGACTTCTGTTTCATAGCCCCAAACCTTGTTTAATAGTACTTCACGTGTAAGCACAATATTGACATTTTCCATCAAAGTTAAAAGAAGCTCATATTCACGTTTTGTTAAATCGATCACTTCTTCCCCGCGTCTCACAATCCGACTTTCTTTTTCCACTACCAAATCACGGTATTCAAGAGTCGTTTGTTTCGCCGACTGTTCCGCTGTTTCAACGCGTCGTAAAAGGGAACGAAGTCGTGCGAGCAATTCTTCAATCGCAAAAGGTTTCACGATATAATCATCTGCTCCATGATCAAGACCCGAAACGCGGTCAATCACAGAATCACGTGCTGTAATCATAATAATCGGGGTTTGTTTCACTTGACGAATTCTGCGGCAAACTTCCATTCCATTTAAGTGCGGCAGCATCAAATCAAGCAAAATCGCATCCCATTCTTCATTAAGTGCAAGTTCCAGTCCAGCGCGACCATCATTTGCAACTATCGTTTCATAATTTTCATGTTGAAGCTCAAGTTCAATAAAGCGAGCTAAATTTTTTTCATCTTCAACTATCAGGATTTTGCTCATCCAAAAAACCTCTCTTTCGAGTCATGACTATACATCTATTACTATTGTAACGAACTTTAAAGATAAAACAACTCTTAACCGCTTGATCCAGCTATTTTTTAGTAAATTATTATTTAAATCGGTTATATTCTCATGTATTTTTCAGAAAACAAATCAAAAAAGCGACGCATTCTTTCAAGAAGAAAAAATGCGTCGCTTTTTATAAAGTCTTATTCATCTACTTCTGGCCATTCCGTATGGAACGTTCCAGGTTTGTCGACACGTTCGTACGTGTGCGCACCGAAGTAGTCTCGTTGCGCTTGAATCAAGTTTGCAGGAAGCACACTTGAGCGATAGCTATCATAGTAGCTAATAGCTGCTGAGAATGTTGGAACAGGAATTCCTGCTTTAACAGCTTCTGCAACTACTTCACGAAGTGCACCTTGATAATTGTCTGCGATGTCTTTGAAATAAGGATCAAGTAACAAATTGTCTAAGTTCTTATCTTTATTATACGCATCTGTAATTTTTTGCAAGAAGCGAGCACGGATGATACAACCCGCACGGAAAATCTTAGCAATTTCTCCGTATTGTAGATCCCAATTATATTCATCACTTGCTGCTTTCATTTGTGCAAAGCCTTGTGCGTAAGAAGCAATTTTACTGAAATATAGCGCCCGACGAACCGATTCGATAAACGCTTTTTTATCACCACTAAATTGATAACTTGAAGGTCCTGTCAGTACAGAACTTGCATGAACACGTTCTTCTTTTAACGCTGAAATATAGCGCGCAAAAACAGATTCAGTAATTAAAGAAAGTGGCACACCAAGATCTAACGCACTTTGACTCGTCCATTTCCCAGTTCCTTTTTGTCCTGCTTTATCCAAAATCACATCGACAATCGGTTTACCAGTCACATCATCACGAACCGTCAAGATGTTTTTAGTAATTTCGATTAAGTAGCTATCTAATTCGCCTTCATTCCATTCAGCGAACACTTCAGCAAGTTCATCATGACTTAAGCCAACGATATCTTTTAAAATCGTATAAGCTTCTGCAATTAGTTGCATGTCGCCATATTCGATTCCGTTATGCACCATTTTTACATAGTGCCCTGCCCCGTCTGGACCAATGTATGTTACACAGGGTTCTCCGTCAGCAACCGCAGCAATTTCACGCAAGATTGGTGCTACTAAATCATAAGCTTTACGCTGACCACCAGGCATGATAGAAGGACCTTTAAGCGCCCCTTCTTCTCCGCCGGAAACACCAGTTCCGATGAAATTGAAGCCTTCTTCGCTCAGCTCTTTGTTACGACGAATAGTATCTTTGAAAAAGGCATTTCCTCCATCAATTAAAATATCGCCTTCTGTAAGGAAAGGTTTCACAGCTTCGATCATCATATCAGTTGCTTCGCCAGCTTTAACCATGATGAGAACGCGGCGTGGAACTTCAAGTGATTCGACAAACTCCTCTAAGCTATATGTCGGAACCAATTTTTTATCGGGATGTTCTTCCATCACCGTTTTCGTTTTTTCAGACGAACGGTTAAAAATGGAAACAGTATGACCACGACTTTCAATGTTCAAAGCGAGGTTACGTCCCATAACACCCATTCCGATTACTCCAATTTCTTGTTTTGCCATTTGAAATATTCTTCCCTTCCTGCTTTTATTCCAGACAGAAAACCTGTCCTACTTTCTTTCAACCCTTTAACTATACCAAAATAGAACGTTGCGAGCAAATGAATCTTCTTCACTCACGCGTTTTCGGAAAGGCAGTCACGACTTCCATACCCCGACTTTGAGTTAAGATATCTAAAACAACTTGGGTTAAAACGAGGAGCGAGTCTTGGGTAATTTGTTCATTTTCCGAATGCGCCTTTTCATAACCGACAGAAAGGAGTAGCGTTTCAAATCCGCGGTCATTTAAGATATTCGCATCCGAACCACCGATAAATCGCACTTCTTTACTGTCTAGCGCTTGCTGTTTAAGCGCCCTTTTAGCGAGTATTACACTTGGATGAGCTTCTTTTATTTCAAAGCCCGGATAAATGATATGCACATCCGATCCGACTTTTACGCCGTATTTTTGTTCTGCCTGCGTGAAAGCAAGCTTCACATTTTCTACTTCAAGAAGCAGTTCTTCTAATAAAAAATAGCCAGATAAGTCCAGTTCCACTTGAACCGCCTCATCTCCCTCTTCGCTCCGTTCTCCTTCAAACCGAGTCATTTCGAGATTAAACTTAGGCGGAAGTCTGAGCTGTTTGATATGATGCAAAATGGCTCGTGCCACATTAATTCCCGAAACATCACTTGTTGAAAAGCGTTGCAATACGCGGAAATTCATCTTTGCTTGTGTATCAGAGATCCGCTGGTAAGATCCCACTTCACCAGGCGCATCAAGACAAAAGCCATATCTTGCTGAAAGGCGACTTAATTCAAGCATTTTCACACCTTGCAGACCACTTTCTTCCTTCGTTGTAAAAATAAACTCAATCGTCCCGTGTGGCATCCTCGTTTCCTTCAAGGTAGAAATAACTGCAAGAAGTGCTGCAACACCTGCTTTGTCATCCGCTCCAAGAAACCCAGCTGACGCTTTATAAGTCTTCTTTTCAAGAATCACTTCTGGTTTTGTTCCATTTGATGCCGTATCTAGATGGGCAACAAAAAAGAGCGCCGGATACTCTTCATTTGTCGCGGGAATCCGAGCAATTAGCCCGCCGGCACCATTATAGATCACAGAAACCGCTTGACGATCGAACTCTGCTTCAAGATACCGAATCAGTTCATCTTCTTCACCAGAAGGAGAATAAATACGTGTGATGGTTTCAAAATAGGAATGCACATCCGAAATTGCCATGGTAAGCCTTCTTTCTTCATTCAGTCTTCGCTAAAAGTTAGTTTCACCTTGAAGAACCGAACAAAAATTGTTAAAATCGTACTAAATAAAAAAGTTTTCCAGAGAGAGGAGCTCTATAAGTTCTATGTCAAATAAAAAAGTTGTCCGCTTTGTTGTCATCTTGATGCTGATTGCGATCGTGCTATCAAGTGTTTTAACTGGTGTGCTTATGGTTCTTTAAAAGTCGAATAACTTCGGCTTTTTTATTATAAAAAAAGAGTAGCACCCAATGAGCACTACCCAAAAACATCTAGGGAGTTTAGGGGTATAAATTCTAGATGTAAATTTCAGTACCCCCAAACTCAGCGTTTCAAACATTGTTAGTAAATTGGTGTATTGTCTTTCGAAATTTCTTCGACTTTTTTCTTGATCGCTTGTAAGAAGCGGCCAGCCATAAGACCATCCAAAATCCGGTGGTCAATCGATAAGCACAAGTTAACCATATCACGAATCGCAATCATCTCGTCAATCACAACTGGTCGTTTGACAATGGATTCAACTTGTAAGATTGCCGCTTGTGGATGATTGATAATCCCCATAGACTGAACAGAGCCGAATGAGCCTGTGCTATTCACAGTGAAAGTTCCACCTGACATGTCATCTTGCGTTAATTTATTGTTTCTTGCTTTCGCTGCAAGCTCGCTAATTTCACGCGCGATTCCTTTGATGGATTTTTCATCTGCATTTTTAATGACCGGCACATAAAGCAAATCATTGGCCGCAATGGCAATCGAGATATTCACGTCTTTATGCTCAATAATTTTATCGCCTGCCCAAGTGCTGTTTAACGTAGGGAATTCTTTCAGCGTTTGCGCAACTGCTTTGATAAAGAAAGCAAAATACGTTAAGCTAAACCCTTCCTCTTGCTTAAATTTATCTTTTAAGCTGTTTCTGTAGCGCACAAGGTTTGTTGCATCTGCTTCTGTCATCATCCAAGCGTGTGGAATTTCGTGTTTACTTTCCACCATGTGTTTCGCGATCGCTTTACGAACTCCACTAACTGGAATTTCACGGTCGCCGTTTGCTGCTTTCGGAAGTTCACTAGCGGCTTTTTCTTGCTTAGGCCTAGCAGTTGTTGCAACTGGTTCTGCGGGTTGACTCACTTGTTTTTGCGAGCTTGCCCCACCATTTTGAACGAACTGTAAAATATCTTTCCGTGTGATTCGACCGCCTTTTCCGCTTCCTGCAACTTCATTTAAATCCACACCGTGTTCAGCTGAAAGACGTAACACTGCGGGAGAAAGGCGAGCACCAGACGGCGCATTTGCTTTCGCTTGCTGAATATTTCCTCCACCACTTTGGGGAGCATCTTCAGGTTCAGGTTCTGCTTCCTTTTCAGGCGCTTTTTCTTCTACACTAGTTTCATCCACATCTTGCGCTTCATCTGTTTCAATCGTACAAATCACAGCTCCAACTTCAAGCGTTTCATCTTCCTTTGCAATCAGTTCTTTGATCGTTCCTGCATAAGAAGAAGGAACCTCCGCTGTAACTTTATCCGTTAAAACCTCTGCAATTGCATCATATTTTTCAACTTTTTGACCCGGTTCGACTAACCAAGAACTAATCGTTCCTTCCGTTACACTCTCACCGAGCTTTGGCATCGTGATTTCCTTAATTGCCACATTCGTTCACTCCTTCATTAGAATTCAGCTAGCTCACGCATTTTTTCCAGTACTTTATCCGGATTAATCATGAAAAATTTCTCCATCGTCGGTGAAAACGGCATCGCAGGAGAATCCGGGCCTGCTAAGCGCATAATAGGCGCATCGAGATCGAACAAGCAGTTTTCTGCAATAATCGCAGAAACTTCTCCGATGATGCTTCCTTGTAAGTTATCTTCTGTAACGAGGAGTACTTTCCCAGTTTTTTGAGCCGCTTCGATAATAGCTTCTTGATCGAGTGGGTAAATTGTCCGCAAATCAAGGATGTGCGCTTCGTAGCCATCGCTTGCAAGTCGTTCTGCCGCTTGTTGAGCAAACTCGACCGCAAGGCCATAAGTAATTACCGTGATATCGCTACCTTCACGTACCACATTAGCCTTTCCGATTGGTACCGTATAATCCGTTTCCGGGACTTCCCCTTTTAGCAACCGATAAGCTCTTTTATGTTCAAAAAATAAAACCGGATCGTTATCGCGAATTGCCGCTTTTAACAAGCCTTTCGCATCATACGGGTTCGATGGGATCACGATTTTAAGTCCAGGTTGCCCGAAAAAGACTTTTTCAACAGACTGTGAGTGATAAAGTGCGCCGTGAACGCCGCCGCCAAATGGAGCACGGATTACCATCGGAACACTCCAATCATTATTCGAACGGTAACGAATTCGAGCTGCTTCTGAAATGATTTGGTTGACAGCTGGCATGATAAAATCGGCAAACTGCATTTCTGCAACTGGACGATAGCCGTACATGGCTGCTCCGATTCCAACACCCGCGATAGCTGATTCAGCAAGTGGTGTATCAATCACTCGCTTTTCACCAAATTGATCG
Organism: Listeria valentina; assembly: GCF_011800755.1. Taxonomy (GTDB): domain Bacteria; phylum Bacillota; class Bacilli; order Lactobacillales; family Listeriaceae; genus Listeria; species Listeria valentina. The sequence goes on along the minus strand of NZ_JAATJW010000005.1, from coordinate 35,557 downwards.
TACAATCCAGTAGTTGCTTTAAATACGCCACCTTTTTTTCCGACATCTTCTCCTAAAATGAACACTTTTTCATCGCGTTCCATTTCTTCACGAAGTGCCATCGTAATGGCATCAATATATGAAATGACTGGCATCCTTTATTCCTCCCCCGTATGTTCTTCATACACAAAGCGAAGTGCTGATTCTGGCTCCGAGTAAGGCGCATTTTCCGCATACTCAGTCGCTTCATTCACTTCTTTTGTGATTTCTTTTTCAAGTGTTTCCACATCCGCTTCCGTTAAAAAGCCTTCTTCAAGCAGCTCGTTTTTGAAAATCGTTAACGGATCATTTGCTTTGGCACTTTCCACTTCTTCACGAGTTCGGTAAGAGCGGTCATCATCATCTGAGGAGTGCGGCGTAAACCGGTAAGAAACCGTCTCAATTAGCGTTGGCCCTTCTCCCTTTCTTGCACGGTCCGCTGCTTCTTTAAAAGCAAGATAGACTTCCGACATGTTGTTCCCGTCTACGCGCACGCCAGGAATTCCGTAACCTAGCGCCCTGTCTGACAATTTTTCTGCAGCGTATTGTTTTTCGGCAGGGACACTAATCGCATATTTGTTATTGTGGATCACGTACACAACAGGCAATTTATGAACACTTGCAAAGTTAATTCCTTCATGGAAATCTCCTTGGTTAGAAGAACCTTCCCCCGTCGATGTATAAGCTACAATATCATCGCCTGCCATCTGAGCGGCTAGTCCAATTCCGGCAGCATGCGGGAACTGAGTTGTAACCGGTGAACTTTGTGTCACAATTCGATTTTTCTTTTGTCCAAAGTGAGAAGGCATTTGTCTACCACCCGAGTTTGGATCTTCAGCTTTCGCAAATGCGGAAAGCATGATATCTTGTGCCGTCATTCCAAAAGCAAGCACAACTGCCAAATCACGATAATAAGGTAGACAATAATCCTTATCCAAATCAAACGCGTAAGCTGCACCAATTTGCGCAATTTCTTGCCCTTGTCCAGAAATCGTGAACGGGATTTTCCCCGAACGATTTAAAAGCCAAATTCGTTCATCCAGTCTTCTTGCGAGTAAAGTCGTTCGAAACATTTCATATAATTTTTCTTTTGACAAACCCGTATCTTTTAAAGCCATTATCGTTCCTCCTATACTTTCCAAGTTCATTTTTTAGCCATGAATTTGATTGCCATCGACAGCAAGTGCTGCTTCACCAAATGCTTCCGAAAGCGTTGGGTGCGGGTGAATCGTTTCCCCGATTTCCCATGGTGTAGCGTTTAACACCTGAGCAAGTGCTGCTTCACTAATCATGTCAGTTACATGCGGGCCAATCATGGAAACGCCGAGTAAGTCATCCGTTTTTTTATCAGCAATCACTTTAATAAAGCCGTCGGATTCGCCAAATACAAGTGCCTTTCCGATTCCACGGAAGAAGAATTTTCCTTTTTTCACTTCATAGCCGCGTTCTTTTGCCGTTTCCTCACTAATCCCAACACTAGCAATTTCAGGGGAAGTGTAAATACAGCGCGGTACAAGGTCATAATCTAGCTCTTCAACCGCTTCTCCAGCAATATAGCTTGCTGCAATAATGCCTTCGTGCATCGCAACATGCGCTAGTTGCATAGTTGGAATGCAGTCTCCAATTGCAAAAATATGACTTTCTTTTGTTTGGAATCGTTCATTGACTTGAATGAAGCCACGTTCAACAACGATATCTGTATTTTCTAATCCGATATTTTCCACATTAGCAGCTCGACCTACTGAAACAAGCATCTTCTCAGCCGTAAAGCTTTGCGTCTCACCTTTCACAATAGCTTCAATCGTAACGGAACCATCTTGTTTAACAAGCGAATCCGGTTGAACCTCAGCACTTGTTACCATCTTGATTTTCTTTTTCTTAAAGAGACGTGTAAGCTCTTTTGAAATTTCTTGATCTTCAGTTGGAACAATTCGATCCGCATATTCAAGAACCGTTACATCTACGCCAAAGTCATGTAACATCGATGCCCATTCCATACCGATTACGCCGCCACCAACAATCAAAATCGACTTAGGCAATTCTTCCATTTGTAAGGCTCCGTCAGAAGAAAAGACATCTTTTTCGTCTAGCTCTAGTCCTTTTAAAGAACGTGGTCTTGAACCCGTTGCAATAATCAAGTTTTTAGGTATAATCATTTCGTTTTCAGAGCCATCATTAAATTCAATCGAAATCGTCCCCGCAGTTGGCGAAAAAATGGAAGGTCCAAGAATAGTTCCAGTTCCTTCATAAAGATCAATTTTTCCTTTTTTAAACAACTGATGAATCCCATTCGTTAACTGATCGACAATTTGATTTTTGCGTTCAATCGCTTTGAGGAAATTAACAGATGCATTTCCTTCGACTGCGACACCAAACTCTTCTGCTCTTTTTACCGTTTGAAAAACTTCAGCAGAGCGAAGTAACGCTTTACTTGGGATACAACCACGGTGTAAACAAGTACCGCCTAGACGGTCCTTCTCAACAACAGCTACACTAAGACCTTTTTTAGCTGCTTCAATTGCTGCTACATATCCTCCTGTTCCGCCACCTAAAACGACCACATCATATTCTTTTGCCATTCTTGTTCCTCCTTTTAATAGACTTTCGCTGTTTCTTCTTTCGCAAGAACCCGCTGAGTGCCTTCATTTAACGCGAGTAATTCATCTTCTCCTGGTGAGATGATCACCTTACCGATCCAAGAAACGAGTTCTGAGACTTGCTGCGTAAATCTCGTACTTTTCGCAAGCCCACCCGTTAAAATAATCGCATCCAGATCCCCTTTGAAATGGATAGAGACCGCTGCTATTTCTTTTGCAACTTGATAGGCCATGGCTTTAAAAATAAGTTCCGCTTCTTCATCCTGCGCTTCAATTCGCTCTTCAATCGCAAGCATGTTATTGGTTCCAAAATAAGAAACCATACCGCCTTCCCCAATCAATTGTTTTTCCAACTTTTCTTTCGTCATGCCTTCTTGAAAACACGATTCAAGAAAAGTAGATAAAGGAAGTGTGCCGGAGCGTTCTGGGCTAAAAGGTCCTTCACCACCAAGGGCATTATTCACATCAATCGCTTCTCCGTTCATGTGAGCTGCAACAGAAATGCCTCCGCCCAAGTGAGCGATGACAAAGCGACTCTCTTCATAAGTCGTCGAAAGCTCGCGTGCGACTTTACGAGCCGTTGCTTTATGGTTGAGCGCATGAAAAATGCTAATGCGTTCATAGTCTTTATGTCCAGAAATTCGGGATACTGGAATCAATTCATCTACGACAACAGGATCAACAATATAAGCTTTTTTACCAAGTGAATCGCTTAATTCTTTCGCTATTAATCCACCTAAATTACTAGCATGCTGACCCGAAATACCAATCTGTAAATCCTTCACCATTTGATCGCTTACTTCATAAGTACCTCCCTTTAACGGTCTAAGTAAACCACCTCGACCGACAACGGCATCTAACTCATTAAGATCAAAATCTCGCGCATTTAGCCTGTCAAGAATCTTACTTTTACGAAACTCCAATTGACTTAGGATACTTTCAAACTGTTTCAGTTTTTCATAGGAGTGACGCATTTCCTCTTCAAAGCGAAGTTCTTCTCCATCATAAACCGCAATCTTAGTCGAAGTAGAACCAGGATTGATAGCTAAAACTGTGTGGCTCATGTTATACCCCCTTCGTTTTTTAGGTGAGTCCTCAGAATCAATCGAATTTGTGAAATTTGATTGATGTTGTCAGTCTATTCAGCACTATTGTAACATGGGGATTTGGAAGAAAAAAAGGCTTTGCTTCAAAAATAAAGAAAACGCTTTATTCACATTTGTTTATCATATTCAGACCATTCTGCCAGTTAACAAAAACGAAAGCAATTTGTTTTCAGCGGAATCACTTCGTGAAGAAATCACTACGGGCGCTTTAGCACCAATAACAGAACTTGCAACATGAGCATTCCCAAAATAAACAAGCGCCTTATAAAGAGCATTTCCAGTTTCGATGTTGGGCACAACGATTAAGTCAGCATCTCCTGCTGCAGCATTTTCGATGCCTTTATGTAAAGCGGCTTCCTTCGAAATCGCGGCATCAAATGCAAGCGGCCCTGCCACTTCGAGTTCCGGATAAGTTTGGTTTACAAAGTCAACTAGTGACGCAGCATCAACGGTTGAAGGCATCTTTTCGGTCACTTGTTCAACCGCACTTAAAAAAACGACTTTAGGTTCAGAAACGCCAAATTTACGAACTGCATCAATTGCATTTAGTGTAATTTGTTTCTTTTCTTCTAGTGTTGGGGCAATATTCATCGCGCAGTCTGTGATAAAAAGTGGTTTCGAATAACTCGGCAGTTCAAACATGGCGATTTGAGATAACAATTTATCTGTTCGTAAACCCGTTTCTCTTTGAAGAACAGCACGAAGTACGGTTGCAGTCGGCACAAAGCCTTTTACAAGCACATCGGCTTCTCCAGCTCTAACTGCTTGAACAGCCAGTTTAGCTGCTTCTTCATCTGAACTAGCTGGAATAACTTTTACTTTTTGCTCGTCATAGATAAGCTCTCCAGGTCCAAATAAAAGGAATTCTCCTAAATCGTTTTGCAGAGCTAAGTCAACCGTTTGCTTAATTACAGGATCGCTTGCTCCTGCTACTGCATAAATTCGTTTTTTGGCGAAACTCGTTTTTAAAACCGACTCTTTTTCCAAAATCTTTCCCCCTTTGATTTTACACAAAAAGGGCTTGCTAGGAATTAGCATCTGTTTTTATGACCTGGTGTTAAAAACTACCTTTTCATTTTAAACAAAAACTCTTCCACATGCAAGCCGTTTTATTTTATTCACTGATTTTCTTGATAGCATTTGCTTGCTCAATCATTTCTTCCGCATGCTGCTTAGCAAGTTCAGTAATTTCTGTTCCCGCAATCATTCGACCAATTTCAAGCACTTTTTCTTTACCAGTGATTTTTTCTACGTGTGTGATAGTCCGATTGTTTTGAACTTGTTTCGTAATATAAAAATGGTGATCTGCCATGGCAGCTACTTGTGGCAAATGAGAAATACAAAGAACCTGTGATCCTACAGAAACTGCATAGATTTTTTCCGCAATCGCTTGTGCTACGCGTCCACTTACGCCAGTGTCCACTTCATCAAAAATAATCGATGTGATGCCTTGATGCCTTGAAAAAATCGTCTTAAGCGCTAGCATCATTCGAGAAAGTTCACCGCCCGATGCTACTTTGGACAGCGGTTTTGCCGGTTCACCTGGATTGGTTGAAATGTAAAATACCACTTCATCCTGTCCTGTTTCCTGAAACTCTCTAGACTTTGTAAAATGTACTTCAAAAACGGCCTTTTCCATATACAACTGATTGAGTTCTTGCTTAATTTGTTTTTCTAGTTTTCCAGCTGCTTTATGGCGAATTTTCGTTAAGGATTCCGCTTGTTCTTTTGTTTTTGCTTTCCATTGTTCCACTTTTTCTTCCAGTTTTCCAACGCTTTGTTCACTATTTTCAAGTTGATCAATTTCCGCTGTAATTTCTTCATAATATTGAATGATATCGTCTATCGTCTTCCCGTATTTTCGTTTTAACTGACTCAGTTCAGCCAATCGATTTTCAATTTCATTCAGTTCATCTGGCTGGAATTCTAACTGATCCAGTGCTTGACGAATTTCTGAAACAGCATCTTCCAGTTGATAATAACTAGAAGCAACGTTTTCTTCAAGCGTACGATAATCACTTGTAACTGAGCTTGCCGCTTCTAGTTCACGCATGGCTTCACCTGTAAAGGTCAATCCCCCTGGTTCTCCCGTTAAAGCATTGTAAGCAGCACTCAAACTTTCAGAAAGCTTTTCAAAGTTGACTAACCGATTTTTTTGCTCAGCTAGTCTTTCCTCCTCACCACTTTCCAGATTGGCTGCAGCAATCTCTTGCTCTTGGAATCGCAACATATCAAGGCGTTGTGCGAGTTCACGTTCGTTTTGTGTAAAATGGTGGAATTCCTTTTCAGCTTGTTTGTATTTCGCAAAGGTTATTTGATATGCCTGAACTGATTTTGCTAGCGTTTGACCAGCAAACCGGTCAAGTAAACTTAAGTGAAACTCATCTTGCATAAGTTCTTGATGCTCGTGTTGCGTATGAATATCTAATAATTTTGCGCCGACATCACGTAATAAACCCGTTGTAACCAGTTTCCCATTAACGCGACAGATGTTCTTACCAGATTTAAAAACCGTTCGTTCAAGCACTACCATGCCATCAGAAAAATCAATGCCACTTTCGGAAAGCAACGATTCAAGCGCTTGATTTTCATTGGAAAGCTGAAATAAGCCTTCAAGCGAAAGTTTATCTTCGCCATGGCGAATCAACTGGCTAGATCCTCTTCCGCCAACTAAAAGACCAAGCGCATCAATAATGATCGACTTTCCTGCACCTGTTTCCCCAGTTAAAACGGTCATCCCTTCCTCAAAAGAAAGGGAGAGGGACTCGATGATCGCAAAATTATGAATGGTTAACTCTTGTAACATCCCTTCCTCACCTTCCATTAAAGCATTTCAACTAATCGTTCTGCCACTCTCTTGGCTTCAGTATCCGAGCGACAAATAATTAGACACGTATCGTCTCCGCAAAGTGTACCAGCTTTTTCTGGCCAGTTTAAATTATCAAGCAGAGCACCGATCGCATTTCCGTTTCCCGGCATCACTTTTAAGATCAAGATAAATTGCACAGTATCTACGCTAATAAAGCAATCTACTAAAGCACGTTTAAGCTTTTGCTGCGGATTGAATTTGTTATCTGCAGGCAAACTGTATTTGTAAGTTCCATTTTGCGTTGGGACTTTGACCAAATGAAGTTCTTTAATATCACGCGAAATCGTAGCTTGTGTAACTTTTACTCCACGTTCTTGAAGTAAATCAACGAGTTCTTCTTGCGTGTCGATCTCATTCGAAGTAACGAGCTCACGAATAATAATATGACGATGCCCTTTATTCATAATTTTTTCACCTCACGAAATTTTTTCTAACTCCATCTTATCGAAAAAAACGCATAAAGTCACGAATTTAACGCTAATTAGTTTTTTAAAATGCAAAGATATTTTATTCATGTTGATACATGAAAATCAAAAATAGCTTCTAAAATTTATAGAATCCACTTACTTTCCCAAATTCCACTAAAAAATGGAGACACACTCAACGAGTGGTCTCCATTTTTTACTTCTTCTTATCAAGTTCAAGGTGAGCTTTTTGCACAACTTGTTCAACTGCATTCGAAACAAGCAAGCTTTCTCCCGGTTCATTTTCATTTCCCGTCCAAGTTAAATGAGCAATAAATTCAATATTTCCTTCTCCGCCCGTAATTGGCGAATAATCCAAACCGCGAATCGTATAGCCAATACCTTGAGCAAACGTTAAAATTTCATTCACAACTGCCTCATGAATTTTCGGATCACGAATAATTCCTTTTTTACCCACCTGTTCTTTTCCAGCTTCAAATTGTGGTTTAATTAATGTCATAACGTCTCCGCTTGGCACAAGAACAGTTCGAAGCACTGGCAAAATCAATTTCAAGGAAATAAAAGAAACATCAATCGTTGCAAATTCTGCAAGCCCTTCATTGAAATCTGCTGGTGTAACATGGCGGAAATTTGTCCGCTCCATCACGGTTACTCGGTCATCGCTCCGAAGTTTCCACGCGAGCTGATTGTAGCCAACATCTAGCGCGTAAGAATGTTTGGCTCCATTTTGAAGCGCGCAATCTGTAAAACCACCCGTTGACGCTCCAATATCAAGCATCAATTTATCTTTAACTTTAAAATCAAAAACCTTCAGTGCTTTTTCAAGTTTTAATCCACCACGGCTCACATAAGGAAGCGTTTCGCCTTTAATCCGTAGCTCGCTATCCACAGGGATCTTCTCCCCTGGCTTATCAACACGCGTATCTGTGCGATAAACAATGCCAGCCATGATCGCCCGCTTTGCTTTTTCTCGTGTTTCAAATAGCCCTTGTTCAACAAGCAGCACATCCGCACGTTCTTTTTTCACATTCATTTTCTTAGTTCGCCTCTAGCTTTCCGAAATACCCGAGCATTTCTTCCAATTTCCGTTCAATCGCTTCTCGCGAAATCCCGTTTTCTTTCAATAGCAAGTCAACAGAACCATGGCTGATAAATTCGTCTGGCAAGCCGATCCGGTGAATGAGCGCGTCTAAAGCACCTTGTTCCTCCGCAAACTCAAGCACACTGCTACCAAAACCTCCTGCAAGAACGGCCTCTTCAACCGTTAAAATGGCAAGCTTCCGTTCTAAGAAAGTTTGAAGTAGTTTTTCGTCCAGCGGTTTTATAAAGCGTGCGTTCACAACCCCTACGCCAAGACCTCGTTTATTTAATGTTTCTGCCGCTGAAAGCGCCATATCAATTGTGGTTCCAAACGTTAAAATAACAGCATTGACTGGTTCAATTAACGTTTCCCAACTACCAATCGGAAGAGTTGCCTTATCCTTCTCGATTACAACACCAGCTCCCGAACCACGCGGGTAACGCAAAGCAAAGGGACCAGAAAACGCATGCGCAGTTTGAATCAAGTGATACGCTTCATTTTCATCTTTTGGCATCGCAATCACCATATTGGGAATGCTGCGCAAGAATGCAATGTCAAAAACGCCTTGATGCGTTTCCCCGTCCCCGCCAACAAGCCCAGCTCGATCAATCCCAATCAAAACACTTAAATTTTGACGTGCGACATCATGAACGACTTGATCGTAGCCACGTTGTAAGAAAGTAGAATAAATTGCTAAAAATGGTTTAAGCCCGTCTGCGGCAATTCCAGCAGCAAGCGTCACAGCATGTTGTTCCGCGATTCCAACGTCAAAAAAGCGATCCGGAAATGTTTCTGCAAATTTTTCAAGCTTAGAACCAACCGGCATTGCTGGCGTAATCGCAACAATTCGCTCATCTTCTTTCGCAAGCTCTAAAATGGTGTCACTGATCACTTCGCTCCAAGGAGCAGCTGCAAGAACAGGTTTAATAAAATCACCTGTTTCAATTTTATAAGGGCCTGTTCCGTGCCAAGCTCCACTTTTATCTGTCTCAGCAGGCGCGTAACCTTTCCCCTTTTTCGTCACAACATGAATCAACGTAGGTCCTTTTACCTTCTTCGAAAACTCAAAGTTCGTGATCAAATCTTGATAATCATGACCATTCACAGGTCCAAGATAAGTAAAGCCCATTTCTTCGAAAAAAGTTCCTTGAACAAGTAAATATTTGATACTATCTTTAATTCGCTCCGCCGCATTAGCAATTCGGTCCCCAGCTTGCGGAATTCGTTTCATAGCCCGTTCCACATCTTTTTTGGCGCGCTTAAACTTGCCTGAAGTTCGCAATTTTCCAAGCATATTGTGCATCGCCCCAACATTTGGTGCAATCGACATATTATTATCATTTAAAATTACAATGACTTCTTTTCCCATGTCTCCAATATGGTTAAGCGCTTCAAGAGCCATTCCACCCGTTAAAGCACCGTCTCCGATAATTGGAAGGACATGATAATCTTCATGTTTAATATCACGTGCAATCGCCATCCCAGCCGCCGCTGAAAGCGAAGTCGAACTGTGCCCTGTTTCAAAGACATCATGTTCGGATTCTTTTCTTTTTGGAAATCCATCTAATCCGCCGTGCTGGCGAAGTGTATCAAAACGGTCTGCCCTACCTGTCAGTATTTTATGAACATATGACTGATGCCCAACGTCAAAAATAAATTTATCTCGCGGGCTTGAAAAAGAATGATGCAAAGCAATCGTTAGTTCAACGACTCCAAGATTCGGTCCGATATGACCACCTGTAACAGAAGTTGATTCTATTAAAAATTTACGTATTTCTGCCGAAAGTTCTTCCATCTCTGGAATCGTCATCTTCTTCAAAAAGGCAGGATCCTTAATTTTTAAAAGATCCAATCCAAACCACTCACTTTCGCTCCAAATTCATCATCGTAAGAAAAAATGCCCCAAAATAGGGCTTTCTCGCTCTTTCTTCAATTACTCCCATCATTATATCATTTCTAAAGCTTTTCCACCAAGAAAATCCAAAAATTCTTTACAAACAAAAAAGGCAACCCTGCTTTAAACAGGATTGCCTTTCAAATTGTACGATTAAGCTTACGCTTTGTTAACGTTCGCTGCTTGTGGTCCACGCGAACCTTCTTCGATATCGAAAGTCACTGTTTGACCTTCTTCAAGAGTTTTGAATCCGTCGCCTTGAATAGCAGTGAAATGTACGAATACATCGTCTCCACCTTCACGTTCGATAAATCCAAATCCTTTTTCTGCGTTAAACCATTTAACTGTACCTTGTTCCATCTTTATTTTCCTCCTCGTGCTCAGTGCACACTTTATTTGTACTATTCTTGCTTAAGGCACGAGACGGAAAAGTTGTTTCAACTATCGTATCTTTACCCACAAAAATAATGCCATTTAAGAATAACATGCTTTATTCAGAAAAGCAAATGACTTGACCAAATTAAACGTCAATAGTTACGCTTTACAATCCAATTTGCGATATCAAGCAACCTAGTTTTCCGAGAATCAAAATCCGAAAGAGCTTGAACAGCTGCCAAATACCGTTCTTCTAGCGCTTCTTTTGCGCCTTCAAGCGTAAGTAAACTGGGATAGGTGCTTTTTTCTAACAATGCATCTGCGCCAGCTTCTTTTCCGAGCAACTCAGAATCACCTGTTACATCCAATATGTCATCACAAATTTGGAAAGCAATTCCGATATTTTCTGCAAACACTCGTAATTTCATGCGTTCGTTTTCTGTAGCTTCACCGATGATGCTTCCTGCGTAGATTGCCGAGGAAAGAAGAGCACCCGTCTTCCTACGGTGAATCGACTCTAACTCTTCAAGGGAAAGTTTTTGTTTCTCGCCTAAAATGTCTGCTTGTTGTCCTCCGACCATGCCAAGTGCGCCTGCTTGCTCGGCTAAATCCTTAACAAGTTTCAGACGCTTCGTTTCATCCAGCTCAGGCGCCTCCGCGATTTCCGAAAAAGCTAGCGTCAAAAGAGCATCTCCTGCGAGAATAGCCGTGGCCTCCCCAAAAACCTTGTGATTAGTTGGTTTCCCGCGCCGCAAATCATCATTATCCATCGCTGGTAAATCGTCGTGAATCAAGCTATAGGTATGCACCATTTCCAGTGCGCTAGCAGCAGGAAGCGCAAGGTGGGCGTCTTTTCCAAGTGCCTCAACTGTCGCAAAAATCAAAAGTGGACGAATTCGTTTTCCTCCAGCCATCAGTGAATAGTGCATCGCTTCTTTCAAGTGAGGTTCGATTCGCTCATCGACAGCATCTTCTAAACGCTTTTCAGTCAGTCTCTTGTAATACTTTCGAAATTCCTGAAACTCCAACTGATTCATTCCCCTTCCACATCTAAAGGCGCTTCGTTTCCATCCTCATCGACTACTTTAGCCATTTTTTCTTCTGCTGTTTTTAGTTTTGTTTCACAAAGCTTTGTTAGTTCAATGCCACGCTGGTAGATATTCAGTGACTCTTCGAGCGTCGCCGTTCCACTTTCGAGCGCTGCAACAATTTCTTCCAATTCTTTTAGTGCTTCCTCAAATGTCTGCTCCTTTTTCGTTGCCAATTTCCATTTCCTCCTTCGCTGTTACATTCGCTTGAAACTTTCCACCATACATGCGTACCGAAACTTCATCTCCTGGCTCAATTTGATCGATACTTTTCACAAGCTCATCTTGTTTATAAGTTAGTCCAAATCCTCGCTTAAGTAAAGCCAAAGGATTTAAGTATTCAAGGGCTTCTATTTGTCTTACAAAATTATGACGCTCATCTTTAACTTTTACATAAGCAGCTCTTTGCAACCGTCTTTTGAGATCACTTAGCGTTTGCTCATTTTTTCTCAGCTCATTAGCAGGTGAATGACCTTGTAATCTTCCAGCTAGGCGCTCAAACTGAAACTGCTTTCGTTCAAGTTGTTGTTTCATCGCTTGGTTTAACTTTAAAACGTCGAAATCAAGACGCTCCATTTGTTTTTCAAGCAAACGTTTAGGTCCATAAAATTGCAGTTTATTTTTCGCCCCGAGTAGGTCAGCTTGTTTTCGCTCAAACACTAAATTTAAAGAATGTGTCAACCGATATTTTCGCTCACTTAGCCTTTCAAGTAAATCTGCTGCGTGCGGAACAGCAAGTTCCGCAGCTGCGGTTGGTGTTGCTGCTCTCACATCTGCTGCAAAATCAGAAAGAGAAAAATCAGTTTCATGTCCAACAGCCGAAATAACGGGAACATCTGAATCATAGACGGAGCGAACCACGACTTCTTCATTGAACGCCCACAGTTCTTCAAGCGAACCGCCTCCACGACCAATGATCATTAAATCAATATCATTCCGTTGATTAATTCGCGCAATGTTTTCTGCTACTTTTCGTGCAGAGCCCTCTCCTTGAACAAGTGTCGGATAAACAAGTACCTCAACGCTTGGCATTCGCCTGTGAATGGTGGTTAGAATATCTCGAACTGCCGCCCCTGTTCGACTCGTGACAACAGCGATCTTAGAAGGGAAAGAAGGAAGCACTTTTTTATGCTCCGCATCAAAAAGTCCTTCCTTTTCCAATTTTGCTTTTAACTGTTCAAACTGCACATAAAGAGCACCAATTCCGTCTGGCTCCATCCCTTCAGCATAAAATTGATAGCGTCCAGCTTTTGTAAAAACAGAAATTCGTCCGGTTAAAAGAATATTCATCCCATCTTCGGGCTTAAAATTTAATTTTTGGACAGATTTTGCAAACATCACGACACGAATCATCGCCGCTTCATCTTTTAACGTGAAATAAAGATGACCACTTGCTGGCATTTTTAAATTTGAAATTTCACCTTTCACAAAAACTTGCTTTAAATAAGGATCCGCTTCAAACTTACGCTCAATATATTTAGTCAATGCCTCAACTGTTAAGTACTTTTCTTGCAAAATCATCACTTCCGTCATTTAGCCTTGTTTGGCAAATAAATTTTTTGCAGCGGTTAATGTGTTTTTAAGAAGCATTGTAATCGTCATCGGACCAACGCCACCAGGAACCGGTGTGATAAATCCTGCTTGTTCAAATACATCTTCGTAATCAACATCCCCGCAAAGTTTGTTATTTTCATCGCGATCCATGCCAACATCAATGACAATCGCTCCTGGTTTTACAAAGTTCTTTTTGACAAATTTCGCCCGTCCAGTTGCAACGACTAAAATATCAGCTTCACTTGCAACCGCCGGCAAATCTTTTGTCCGACTATGCGCAATGGTCACGGTTGCATTTTCCTGAAGCAGTAACTGAGCCACTGGTTTTCCAACGATGTTACTTCTTCCAATCACAACCGCACGTTTTCCTTCAATCTTTTCGCCAGTTGATTTAATTAATTCAATGATACCCGCTGGCGTACAAGGAACAAGGGTTTCTTTCCCAATAAATAAGTTTCCAACATTCAAAGGATGAAAACCATCCACATCTTTTTCTTGGCTAATCGCATCAATAACTTTATCTTCTGAAATATGTTTTGGGAGCGGTAATTGCACGAGAATTCCATGAATGGAATGGTCGTTGTTTAAATCTTCTACCGTTTGAAGTAGTTCAGCTTCACTTACTTCTTCTGGTAATTCGATTAAAACAGATTTCATACCCGCCTCTTCCGTCCGCTTTTGCTTATTTCTAACATATGTACGGGATGCTTGATTATCACCGACAAGCACAACCGCAAGACCTGGTTGCTCTCCTTTTGCCACTAGTTCGCTTACTTCTCTCGTTACGCTTTCTTGAATCTCTTTTGCTAATTTTTTTCCGTCAATTACTTGTGCCATTTCAAATTGCCCCCTTAAAAACTTATGATGAAGTAAGACGAAGAAATCCGAAAGAAAAAAGATTATTTTCTTTAAGATCTTTCGGTTTCTCGCTTACAGTCAAACCACTAATCGTTTTTCGCAATATTTGCCAGTACACCATTAATAAACTTGCTAGCTTTTTCGTCGCTATATACTTTAGCAATTTCAATTGATTCATTCAAACTCACGCGATCAGGGACATCGTCTAAAAATAACATTTCAAATGTACCCACTCGCAAAATCGATAAATCGACTTTGTTCAAGCGATCTAACTTCCAATTATCCAAATGTGCCGTAATTTTTTCATCGAGCTCTTGTTTATGCTCGGTCACTCCAAAAACTAACTTCTCGACATAAGCCTCTTCTTCCCCGTCCATGATGTTTTCAATGGCTTGTTCAGCAGTCATTTCATTTAGCTCCATCTGAAACAAAGCTTGAAGTGCGCGCTCGCGTGCTTCTCTTCTTTTCATTTTCGTACTCCTTTTCTCTTTCAAAACTTGCTTAGAAGGTTAAATCATCGAGAGAAAACGGTTCCGTCTTTTCAAACTGAACGCCTACAACATGAACATTAACTTCAAGAACGTGAAGCCCAGTCATATTAAAGATAGCGCTACGAACAGCATCTTGAACTTTTTCAGCTACAAGCGGAATACTTGCACCAAACAAAACCGTACAATAGAGATCAACCAAAATACCATCGTCTACTAGATCAATTTTTACGCCCTTTCGGTAATTCACAGCACCACCAAAGCGCTCACGCATTTCAGTAGCAAATCCGCCTTGCATGGAAGCCACTTGTTCTACTTCACTAGCAGCAAGTCCGGCAATCACACCGATCACTTCAGGAGCAATTTCAATTTTCCCAAGGGGTTCATCTTGCCCTTTTCTAAGATCTCTTGTATAGGCCATGATTAGTCCTCCTCGCTTTTATTCATAACGTCATTTTGCTCAAGAAACTTCGTATTGAAATCTCCCGAACGAAATGCTTCCGTTTCTAAAACATTCAAATGGAACGGAATCGTTGACGGAATACCATCAATTGCAAATTCACTTAAAGCACGTTCCATTTTAGCAACCACTTCTTCCCGTGTATCCGCATGACAAATCAGTTTAGCAATCATGGAATCATAGAAAGGTGGGATTTTGTAGTTGGGATAAGCTGCTGAATCAATGCGGACGCCATTCCCACCTGGTGGTAAATAAAAAGTAATTTCACCTGGTGCTGGCATAAAATTCCGTGCTGGATTTTCAGCATTGATCCGACACTCCATTGCCCAACCGTTCATTTTAATGTCTTGTTGCTTCACGGAAAGCTCTTTTCCAGAAGCTACAAGAAATTGCTCTTTCACAAGGTCCACACCCGTAACAAGTTCCGTCACCGGATGTTCCACTTGAATCCGCGTGTTCATTTCCATAAAGTAAAACGATTTTTGCTTCGGCTCGTAGATAAATTCAATCGTTCCAGCTCCAGAATAATTTACAGCTTTCGCCGCTTTGACTGCCGCTTTCCCCATTTTCTGACGCATTTTCTCGTCAAGAGCAGGAGAAGGGCTTTCTTCAATTAATTTCTGCAAGCGCCGCTGAATCGTACAGTCTCGCTCACCTAAATGGATAACATTCCCATGATTATCGGCCATCACTTGGATTTCAACATGGCGAAAATCTTCAATGTACTTTTCAATATAAACGCCGGGATCTCCAAATGCTGCTTCTGCTTCTTGTTGCGTTGTTTGAATACCGCTTATTAATTTCTCTTCATCTTCGGCAATTCGAATACCTTTTCCGCCGCCGCCTGCTGTTGCTTTAATAATAACAGGGTAACCAATTTTGGCTGCAATTTTCATTCCTTCTTCAGCGCCAGAAACAATCCCGTGGGAACCAGGGACAACAGGAACACCTGCTTTACGCATCGTTTCACGCGCCACATCTTTTGTCCCCATCTGAGAAATTGCTTCTGCACTTGGACCGATAAAAGTAATATTACAATCCGAACAAAGATCAGCAAAATCCGCATTTTCAGCTAAGAAACCATAGCCAGGATGAATCGCATCACAGTTTGTCAAAACAGCAACACTGATAATATTCGACATATTTAAGTAACTATCTTTGGACGCTGCAGGCCCAACGCAGTAAGCTTCATCCGCAAGCTGACTATGTAAAGCATCGCGATCCGGCTCTGAATAAATCGCTACCGTTTCGATTCCGAGTTCTTTTGCCGCACGAATAATCCGAACAGCGATTTCACCCCGATTTGCTACTAAAACTTTTTTAATCATATCGAAGGACCCCTTACTGTTTTCTTACTTTAAAGAGCGGTTGACCATATTCAACTAGCTCCCCATTTGAAACAAGAATTTCTGCAATTTCTCCGTTTACATCTGCTGTAATATCATTGAACAGCTTCATCGCTTCGACAACGCAAACCACTGTGCTCGCTGAAACTTTAGAACCCACTTGTACGTAAGGTGCATCATCTGGGCTACCAGCCGCATAAAAAGTCCCGACCATCGGAGATGTAATCACTTCAAGACCAGCTTCACTTGTGCTTTCTGCTTCACTTGTTTGAGCAGGAGCAGCTGCAGCAGTTTCCGTTACTTGGCTTGCTGCTTCTACTGCTGGCACCGCAACTGAGCTTTGTTTTTGCGGAATAACTGTGACAGCTCCGCTATTTTTTTGTAAATGAATTTTTGTATCGTCAACTTCTAGTTTTAGTTCATCCAAATTGGACTCATCAATCAGCTGAATTAGCTGTTTAATTTCATCAAAAGATAGCATTTCATTCTACACTCCTTAATCCTCTATATAGATTATATATACCATCAACATTGTATCATATTTCATGTTGAAAAAGTATTACTCCGCCTAAATTTCATCAAAAAAGCACTCGCAAAAAGCAAGTGCTCAGGGAAAAGTTAAGCGCGAGAAACGTAAGTAGCTTCTGTTGTGTTGATCACAAGTGTATCGCCTTCATTTACGAAAAACGGCACTTGTACAACAAGACCAGTTTCAAGCGTTGCAGGCTTCGAACCACCAGAAGAAGTATCTCCTTTAATGCCAGGTTCTGTTTCAGCAACTTTTAACTCTACCGTATTTGGAAGATCTACGCCGATCGTTTCACCTTGATACATAATCACGTTGATTTCCATATTTTCTTTCAAAAATTTAAGTTCATATTCAATTTGCGAACTTGGTAATTCAATTTGCTCATAATTTTCATTATCCATGAAAACATGATTATCGCCATCTGCGTATAAATATTGCATTTTGCGGTTATCGATTTGAGCTTTTCCAACTTTCTCGCCACCACGAAATGTTTTTTCTTGAATTGCTCCAGTACGAAGATTGCGGAGTTTCGAGCGAACAAATGCAGCGCCCTTACCCGGTTTTACGTGTTGGAAATCCATAACGCGCCAAATGCCGCCATCGACTTCGATCGTAAGCCCCGTTTTAAAATCATTTACTGAAATCATCTTTTTTCCTCCTGTTAATAAGCCAAGATCTTGGAATCCAAGTTTCGTAAACTATATCCTATTTTATTTAACCATAAAACCGCCAAACTTACAAAGAAAATTTTATAAGATTATCAGTTCTTTTGGCGAATGAATCAAGACTTCATTCCCTGTTTCTGTGATCAAAAGATCGTCTTCAATTCGAACTCCACCAATTTCAGGTAAATAAATGCCAGGTTCATCCGTCACAACGTTTCCAGGAACAAGTGCCTTTTTACTTTTCATTGAAAGATTAGGTCCTTCATGAATTTCAAGGCCAATCCCGTGTCCGAGCGAGTGTCCAAATGCTTCTCCGTAGCCAAACGAAGCAATATGATCTCGCGCGATTTTATCTGCTTCAATCCCTGTTATGCCAGGTTTTAAAGCCTCAATCACTTTTAACTGCGCATCCAGCGTGATTTGATAAATTTCTTTAAGCTTAGGATCCGGTTCGCCCATCGCAACCGTACGAGTCATATCGGAGCAGTATCCGTTATAGTAACAACCATAATCCATCGTGACAAAGTCCCCTGATTCAATGACCTTTTGGGAGGCAACACCATGAGGGAGAGCCGAACGAAGTCCACTTGCAACAATCGTATCGAAAGAAGAAGACGTCGCACCGTTTCGTCTCATGAAAAACTCTAATTCATTCGAAACTTCAATTTCTTTCATGCCAACTTTCATAAATTTAATAATATGGCTAAAAGCAGCATCTGCAATTTCGCAAGCCGTTCTAATTTCCTTCAATTCAGCTTCCGTTTTCACTTCGCGCATCGTTTCAAAAAAGCCTTGAATCGGCGCAAGCTCAGCTTCAAAAGTTTGTTGCATCAATTTAAATTCAGCAACCGTTACATAGCTTTCTTCAAAGTGAAGCGTTCTTACTCCATTTTGTTTGAGGAGTTCATTTACAGTTTCAAAAATCGGTCCAGTATGTTTCACAATTTCATACCCAATCGCTTGCTTAGCAGCTTGCTCCGTATATCTAAAATCCGTTATAAAGTAAGCCTTATCAGGTAAAAGGAGCGCGACTCCACTTGTTCCCGTAAAACCGGAAACATAACGACGATTGTATTCACTCGTTACAAGAACCGCTTGATAGTTTGCCTTTTGTAACGAATCTTGAATTTTCGATAATTTGTTCATGTTCTTTCCTCCCTAGCTTTTTCATTCTTCTGCTATTGTAGCATAAAATCGTGCCTCGTAATATGATTTCGCGCTCAAACCCGCTCCGTTTCTAGCTTGTCCAATTAGAAAGTGCTATAATGATACTCTAGAAATCAAGAAGGTCGGTGAATATATGAAACAAAATCCAAAACCAACTTATGGCGGTCAAGCTGTTGTTGAAGGCGTTATGTTTGGTGGCAAAAAGCAAACTGTCACTGCCATAAGACGAATAGATGGTACATTTGATTATTTTTATCTTGAAAAAAACAGCCCTGTTTGGGTCGCAAAACTAAAACGAATTCCTTTTCTCCGCGGCATTGTTGCTTTAATCGAATCCAGTGCGATCGGATCCAAACATTTAACATTTGCTACCGACCGATATGAAGAAGATCCAAATGATCCGGTAGAAGAGCAGCACGTGGAAAAGAAAGAATCCAAACTTGCCATGTGGCTAGGTGTTGCCGTTATCGGCATTCTTTCTTTTATTTTTGCTAAATTTGTCATGACGCTCATCCCTGTGTTTCTTGCTCAGTTTTTCCGATTCCTTGTCCCTAGCGACACTGGACAAATCTTGTTAGAAAGCTTTTTCAAACTACTTTTATTGCTAGGTTATATCTTCGCCGTCTCGCAAACTCCTATTATCAAACGAGTTTTCCAGTATCACGGCTCTGAACATAAAGTTATCAATTGCTTTGAAAATGGGCTTCCATTAACCGTTGCAAACGTCCAAAAAGAGTCACGCCTGCATTATCGTTGCGGAAGCAGTTTTATTCTATTCACCGTCGTCGTTGGGATGTTTATTTATTTCTTAGTTCCAACTGACCCACTCTGGTTACGGATTTTAGACCGGATTTTACTAATTCCAGTTGTTCTCGGCGTATCTTTTGAAGTTTTACAACTCACTAACAAATGCCGAAACATTCCTGTTTTACGTTTTCTTGGCTATCCTGGGCTTTGGCTCCAACTTCTCACGACAAAAGAACCTACAGACGATCAAGTGGAAGTTGCCATCGCTTCATTCAACGAATTACTTCGCGTTGAAAAAGAAGGCGTACCGGTTCAAAATGACATTTCCGACTTGGAAGTAGCGGAGTAAGACGAAGATGAAAAAAAGTTCACTTCTGATTCTTGCCGTTATTTTACTTTTGTGTTTGGTTGGCCTTTTTACTGGAAAATGGACGATTTTGTTTTGGCTAGTACTTTCCGCGAGTATTTTCACCGCCCTCTTTTACTTTATAAACCGGGCAGCAGGGCGAAAAGAAACCGATTCCGCTTACAAGCGTGCCGTAAAACAATCAAAAGAGCTTCGGAAAGCAAAAGTAAAGCCTGCTAAAAAAAAGAAAAAATCTTCCTTTAAAGTCATTGATGGAGGAAAAAAATAAGGTATAATAGTTATAATGCTTTTTTTAGGAAAGGAGTTTAGAATTTGGGTAGTTGGATTTTAGCAATCGCGATTTTGCTGATTTTATTCATTTATGAAGTTTATCAATTTGTTATGCGTAAAAAAGCGCGTACTGTACTAACAGAAGAAGAATTTAAAGAGGGCTACCGCAAAGCGCAATTGATCGACGTTCGTGAACCAAATGAATTTGATGGTGGCCATATTTTAGGCGCGCGGAATATTCCGGTTACGCAGCTTAAACAACGCACATCAGAAATCCGCAAAGATCAACCAATATATTTATACTGCCAATCTGCTCAACGCAGCAATCGTGCAGCAATCATGCTCTATAAACGTGGCTACAGAGATATTTACCAGTTAAAACGTGGTTATAGCAAATGGACTGGGAAAACGAAAGCCAAATAATTTCTTAATAAGTCGTACCCCTCAAAAAAGGTACGACTTATTTATTTCTAGGAGGAAATCTACCATGAAAATTACAGCTCCAAAAATTCCAGATGCATTAACTGATCAGTCTGCTCTCACATATGACGATCCGTTTTTCAGTCAAATTGCTTTCTCTGGAGCCTTCCCACTTGCGGAAGAAGAACATTACATGATCGACCATTCTCGTTTTCAAAATAGTTACTTTGAAAATCGTTTTTATCCAAGAATTGAACTGAGCGATGTTTCTTTCGATAAAAGTGACTTATCCAATCTGACTCTTTATGCTAGTTCCATTCATCGCGTTACTTTTGCAGACTGTAAATTAACTGGAATCGACTTTTCCGAAACACTGTTCCAAAATGTTACCTTTCAAAACTGTCGTTTAAACTTGGCTGGTTTTAATTTTAGTCGCTTCAAATCAGCCGCTTTTATTGATTGCGATTTAAGCGGAGCTGAATTTGATGGGACGGAATTCAAGCAATTTACGTTCACGCGATGCAATCTTGATGAATGCTTATTCGCCAATACTTCATTGCTTGGACTCGATTTCACCGATTCGACCTTCAATAGGCTTACAGCAACCGTCCCTGCCTTAAAGGGATTAAAAGTAAATCGCGAGCAAGCGCTCAGCTTGTCAACCATCCTTGGAATTATCATAGAAGACTAAAAAATCCCCGAAAGCAGACTTTGCTTTCGGGGATTTTTGTTAACTTTCTTTTTGATATCGCAAGACAGGTTTCCGAGCAGCCTGTGTTTCATCCAGTCGCTTCACATACGTATTATGTGGAGCTTCTTGAACGATTTCAGGATCCTCTTCCGCTTCTCTTGCAATTTCAAGCATCGTATCGATGAAACTATCTAGCGTTTCTTTTGATTCCGTTTCTGTTGGTTCAATCATCATTGCCTCATCCACAATAAGCGGGAAATAAACCGTTGGCGGATGGAAATTATGATCGAGCAGACGTTTCGCGATATCCGTTGTTCTTACACCGAGTTTCTTTTGTCTACTACCGCTTAAAACAAATTCATGCTTACAGATTTGGCTATAAGGAAGATCAAACGCTTTTTCCAAACAACGCATCATATAATTGGCGTTCAGCACCGCATATTCGGTTACTTTTTTCAAACCTTCTGCGCCCATCGTCCGAATATAAGTATATGCACGAACGTTAATGCCGAAGTTGCCATAAAATGGTTTTACTCGTCCGATTGATTCAGGGTAATTATAATCAAAAACATAGCGATCATCTTGTTTGGTCAAAACAGGTGTTGGCAAATAAGGAATCAGATCTTTTTTGATCCCAATTGGTCCAGAACCTGGGCCACCGCCGCCATGCGGACCCGTAAACGTCTTGTGCAAGTTTAAATGCACAACATCAAAGCCCATATCCCCAGGGCGTGCTTTCGACATAACCGCATTTAAATTGGCACCATCATAGTAAAGCTTGCCTCCAGCTTCATGGATGATTTCAGCAATTTCCACAATATCTTTTTCGAATAAACCAAGCGTATTCGGATTCGTAAGCATCAAAGCTGCCGTATCTTCTCCAACAACGCTCCGTAAATCTTCGATATCAACAAGTCCCTTGTCATTCGATTTTACCGTCACAACTTCAAAGCCAGCTACTGTTGCAGATGCCGGGTTTGTTCCGTGTGCAGAATCCGGGATAATCACTTTGGTCCGTTTAGTATCTTGATTTGCTTCATGGAATGCGCGGATCAACATTAAGCCAGTCCACTCCCCTTGTGCACCTGCAGCAGGTTGAAGTGTCACTTCATCCATTCCAGTGATTTCCACTAAACTTTCCTGTAAATCATACATCAATTCCATTGCACCTTGCACGGAGCTTTCAGGTTGATAAGGATGAATATTTGCAAAGCCTGGGAATCGAGCTACTTTTTCATTTATTTTTGGATTATATTTCATCGTACAAGAGCCAAGCGGATAGAAGCCAGAGTCTACTCCAAAATTGTGGTTCGATAGCTCTGTATAGTGACGCATAATTTCAAGTTCACTGAGTTCTGGTAAAACCGCTTTTTTCGAGCGAATCGTTTTAGCATCGAAAATTTGACTTAGATCTGTTTCTGGCACATCTTGTTCTGGTAAGCTAAATCCAATTCTACCAGGAATAGAGCGTTCAAAAACTAATGGCATTGTTTCACTCATTTGACTCCCTCCAGACTGTTAACCAATGTTTCAACAAATTGATCGATTTCTTCTTTGCTTCGCATTTCGGTAACGGCTACTAGCATATGATTTTGATACTGTGGATAGTATTTCGACAGGTCATAGCCACCAATAATACCATGTTCCAAAAGCGCTTCGTTCACTTCTGAAACCGAGTGATCAAGTTTTATGACAAACTCGTTAAAAAACGCTTCGCTAAACTTCATGTCAAAGCCTGCATCGGCAAATCGTTTTCTTGCATAATGTGCTTTATCGACATTTTGTTTCGCCATTTCTGGTAAACCTTCTTGCCCAAGCGCTACCATCGCAACAGAAGAAGCGAGCGCGTTTAACGCTTGATTCGAGCAGATGTTTGAAGTCGCTTTATCACGTCTAATATGTTGCTCCCGTGCTTGAAGAGTTAGCACGAAACCGCGTTTTCCATTTTCATCTACGGTTTCCCCAACGAGACGCCCTGGAACTTTACGCATCAATTTCGTGGTCACTGCGAAATAGCCACAGTGAGGTCCCCCAAACGATTCGGAAATCCCGAAAACTTGTGTATCCCCAGCAACGATATCTGCTCCAAATTCACCCGGCGGTGTTAAAATTCCAAGCGCAAGTGGGTTACTGGAAACAATGAATAAACCTTTATGTTCATGAACAATTGGTTCGATCGCACCAAGGTCTTCTACTTGACCGAAAAAGTTTGGATACTGAACGACAACACCTGCTACTTCATCATTCATTTCTGTTTGAAGCGCTTCTAAATCCGTTACCCCATCTTTTTCCGGAATGAGTACCACTTCAACATGATGTCCTTTTGCATACGTTTTTAATACATTAATCGATTCGGGATGAACTGCTTCAGAAACTAAAATTTTCTTGCGTCTCGTGTGCCCAGCCGCAAGCATAGCTCCTTCTGCAAGCGATGTTGCCCCATCATACATCGAAGAGTTAGCAAGATCCATACCCGTTAATTCAGCAATCAATGTTTGAAACTCAAAAATCGCTTGAAGTTCCCCCTGTGAAATTTCTGGTTGATACGGCGTATAGGCTGTATAAAACTCTGAACGAGAAATAACATGATCCACAATCGTCGGAATATAGTGCGAGTATGTGCCTGCCCCTAAGAAAGAAGCCGCATCCTGCGTATTTACATTTTTAGCAGCTAACCGACTTAACTCCTTTAATAAATTGGGTTCAGATAGTGGTGGCTTAAGATCATATTCTCTTTTAAACCGTACTTTTTCCGGAATATCCGCAAACAAATCTTCAATTGACTCTGCACCAATAGCCTGAAGCATTTCTTTTTCATCTTGCTCCGTCATTGGCAAATAACGAAATTTCGCCATTTTTCTTCCTCCTTTTCATTGCGTAACTGCTCCCTAGTTTTCACGTTTGTAAAATGGTGTTTCGACAACTTTTGCTTGAAGCTTTTTATTTCTAACCTCGACTTCAATGACTTGACCAACATTTGCAAAATCTGTTTTCACAAGTACAAGCCCCAGGTTTTTACCAAGAGTAGGTGACTGCGTCCCCGATGTAACTTCCCCAATTTCATTTCCATCTACAAAAACTTTATAGCCGGTGCGCGGAATGCCCCGGTCGATCATTTCAATTCCAACCGCTTTACGTGGAACGCCCGCTTCTTTTTGCTTAATTAACGCTTCTTTCCCAATAAAGTCAGCCTCTTTTTTCAACTTCACTGCAAAATTAAGCCCAGCTTCTAGCGGTGTGATATCTTTCGACAACTCTTGACCATAAAGCGCAAAGTTCGCTTCAAAACGAAGTGTATCCCGCGCGCCAAGCCCAATAGGCTTTACTCCCGCTTGGAGAAGCGCTTCAAATACTTCAGCCGTATCTTCTGCTTTCGTATAAATTTCAAAGCCATCTTCCCCGGTATAACCAGTGCGTGAGATGAGTGCCTTCTTCCCAGCTACTTTCACATCTTCTTCAAAGCCAAAAAATGGAATAGCTGACAAATCTGTATCCGTAAGCGTACCTAATATTTTTTCAGCTTCTGGTCCTTGAACCGCTAACTGTCCGTATTCACTAGACACATTAGAGACTTTCACGTCTTCTGTCACATGTTCTTTTAGCCAGTTGAAATCTTTCTCAGTGTTTGCAGCATTGACAACGAGCAAATACTTTTCATCCGAAAATTTATAAGCTACTAAGTCATCAACTGCTCCGCCTGTTTCATAGCAGACAATATTATACTGAGCACGTCCCACTTTCAATTTAGAAACATTGTTTGAGAGGACCTTATCAAGATACTCAGTGCTTTCTTTTCCTTCTACTAAGATTTCCCCCATGTGTGAAACATCAAAAACGCCTACATGTGTTCGAACTGCTTCATGCTCCTCTTTAATTCCTGAAAACTGAACGGGCAAATCCCATCCTCCAAAATCAATTGTTTTTGCTCCGTATTTCGCGTAGAGCGGATGAAGCGGTGTTTTTAAAAGCTCTGTCAACATGAAAACCTCCTCTTGAATTTGTGCATAGGAAAAAGGCTTATAAGCAATAAGCCCTGTCGCAAATTCCACTCCAGAGTTGCGTCCTGTAAACATCCTTTTGCCTGAGAGTTTCACATAGTTCATGCTTTCCCCGTCGGCGCTGTCAAAACAGTCTCTCCGTTTACATTCAACCGCTTTTTTCTATGTACCCTTTCCTTTTCTCTAGCTTACCATGGCACAGATTGTTCGGCAAATAATAAGTTTTTACGGATATATTACGATTTATCGCTCTTAACGTTCGTAATGTAAAGGCTTAACTTTATTTTTTTTTACAAAACGTCCGTATTGTTTATTTTTTCACAATCTTTTTCACGAACAAAAAAATTTTTTTGCTGGTTTTTCTTGATTTATTTCGCCAAATAAACGAGAAAAATTTTGAATTCGCCTAAAGAAAGACCTTTTAGCCGATTTTTCTTGATTCTATCGAAAAAGGAGTTTCATGATATTTGGCGAAGAAAGAAACAAGGAGGTGCCTCTAACTTTGCCCAAACAACTTTTAGCAAGTCTGCTCAAACAAGCGCTTCACTACGACACGAGTGATATTCATATCCACCCCTTTAAAAGCGGAGCTCTTATTCGAATGCGCATTGCCGGAAAACTGTATCCCTTCAAGACTTTAAGCAAAGAAGAAACCGAGAAGTTGATCCTATTTTTAAAATTTCAATCAGGACTTGATATTGGTGAAAAACGATTGCCACAGTCTGGAAGTTTCGAAGACCAAATCCATCATGAAAAAATCGCTCTGCGTGTCTCTACTCTTCCTAATGTCAGCTCAAGCGAAAGCTTAGTCCTTCGCTTGTTTCGTTTTAACCAATTTATCTCTTTTCAGAAATCCTCGATTTTCCCCATCGAATCAAACAGCATTTTAAAATGTTGTCACAATCATACGGGACTCTTTTTGTTTTCTGGAAGCACCGGAAGTGGAAAATCTTCATCGATGTATGGATTAGCCGAATTATTTTTATCTCAAAAACTTCAAAGCATAGTAACTATCGAAGATCCCGTTGAACATTTGAATGAAACATTCCTGCAAATTGCGGTCAATGAAAAAGCCGGACTTACTTACAGTAAACTAATTCGTGCTGTTTTACGCCATGATCCTGACATTCTCATCGTAGGTGAAATCCGCGACCAAGAAACGGCCGAAATCGTCATCCGAGCCGCTTTAACTGGTCATCTCGTTTTGAGTACAGTCCATGCAGATAGCTTATCTGGTGTGCTAACGCGACTGCTTGAATTTGGTTTACCAAAAAATCATCTCACTCAAGCTCTACTTGGGATCAGCCATCAAGTTCTGAAGCAGTTATACTGTCCTTTTTGCGGGAAAGATTGCTCTTTATTTTGCACACATCTCTCGGAAAAACAAACTGTCCTTTATGAACATGCTACTCAAAACGAAACACTTCTTTCACTTTTTTCGGGAGAAAATTGCACAGATGGATTAAGTATCGAAAAACAAATTCAGAAAGGAAAATGTTATGGCTTTTTTTAACCAGCGCCAACTTGAACAAGATGGAGATTTTTTAACACGGCTTGCTACTTTACTCAAGCAAGGTTTTTCAATTGAGACAGCTATTTCATATCTTGCTATCGCAAACCCCAAACACGCCAAACGTTATTTAATGATGCTGAACCTCTTACAAGAGGGCTATTCATTTCAAGAAGCACTGCAACAAGCTGCATTTCCAGAATTTATATTCGCTCCTATTTACTATGCGGCAGAACACGGCTTTTTCACAAAAACCCTTGCAGAATGTGGAGAGCTCTTAAAAAAAAAGAGCCGAACAAGAAAAGACGCTTAAAAAGACTTTTCAATACCCTTTAATTCTCTTTGCAACGGTCATTGTGGTTTTTTTCTTGTTACGCGTTTTTTTGTTACCCAAATTTGATTTATTATTCAGCCAAATTAGCGATCATAAAAAACTTTCCACTACTTTTATATTCTTTTTGCTCAAGCAACTTCCGCTTATTTTATTTTTCCTTGTTGCTGCGATTTTCTTGTTCATTCTTTTTATCATGAGAAAAAGCAAGCGACAAAATGCGTTCGACCGAGCGAAAGCTTTCGTTCGCATCCCCATTTTTTCAAGTTTTATACGAATCCACTATTCACAACTATTCGCAAGAGAATGCGGTTATTTACTTAAAAGCGGTTTATCCGTTCAAAAAATGCTGATTCTGTTTTCAAGCCCCAGTTCTCCAGCTTTTTTTCAAGAAATTGGAAAACGACTCGCTAAAAATATTGAAAAGGGACATCCTTTCGCCACTTCCGTTTCTCAGTTAAAACTCTTTGAAACTGAACTGGTTTCGATAATCCAGCATGGTGAGCAAAACGCTACGATTGCTGATGAAATGCTGTTTTATTATGAACTTTGTTATCAAAAATCAATGGCTAAGACGGAAAAGTTATTCGGCTATATTCAACCACTCGCTTTTCTAGTTATTGGCATTTTGATTATTTCAATTTACTTATCCATTCTCTTTCCCATGTTTAGTATGGTCGATCAAATCTAATAAGGAGTGTAATGATAATGAAAATAAATTGGCGTGATGAACGTGGTTTTACTTTGGTCGAAATGCTTGTGGTTTTGCTTGTCGTGAGTGTTTTACTTCTCCTTATCATCCCGAACCTTACAAAGCAAAGCAAATCTATCAATGATAAAGGCTGTAGTGCTTTTGTTTCGATGGTAGAAACTCAAGTTCAAGCTTACGAACTGGAATATCACAACGTCCCTTCTTTTAATGACCTTTTAGATAAAGGTTTCCTATCAAATAAACAAAAGAAATGTCCGAATGGCAATTCTGTTACTATTGATGGCAGCGGAAATGTTCATGAAAAATAGTGCAAATGGCTTCACCCTTGCAGAAATGCTTTTAGTCCTTGCTATCTTTCTATTGCTGATCAGTTGTTCAGTTCCTCCCGCATTTCGCTCACTTAGAAAAATAGAAGAAAAACAGTTCTTTCAAATTTTAAAGGCAGATATTTATCTTGCTCAGTCCGAAGCACTACTTCAACAAAGCGAGCCTGTTGAACTTCGATTCAAACGAGATCAACTCATTATCCAAAGGAGCGATAAACCAGATTTAATCGAAAAATACCCAAATAGCATGCGGATTAAAAAAGAAGAAAACTTTAAATTTCTTCCCCAAACTGGGCACATTAATCGATTTCGAACCGTGAAGTGGCAAGGTGAGACGCGAAACTATCAACTTAAATTTCAAATTGGGAAAGGACGATTTAATATTGAAGAAAATTAATGGCTTTTCACTCATCGAAAGTATTCTTTCCTTAAGCACGCTACTCATCATTTGTACTGTCCTCTTTCCATTTTTATGGAACTTGATCAACCGGTTGGATAACGAACGCGAACAAACGATGCTCTATCAGAAAATGTATGATGAAGTAAAACTTTTTTCTGGTCACCCTATAAAAATCTATTCCAGAAACGAAGAAATTGAAATAAAAGCTTCTAAAGGAGGTTGGGTTATTTGTGGAAAAAGAAAGCAACAAGTCTGCCTCTCTTTTTAATCAAGCCAGAAAAAATGGCTTCACTTTAATTGAAGCTCTTTTATCTCTTTTAGCTGTCACGTCTATTTTTTCTCTTCTCCCGCTCGCCCTTCAAGTGGAACATAAAATCATTCAAGCAAGTGAAGTAGCCACTTCGGCTGAATGGCACTTATTTTTAAAGCAATTACAAGAAGAAAAAGGCGATCACGCTATTTCAACGATCCGTCCAGATGGATTCTGTTTTGTTAAAGATGAAAAAGAAGTTTGCTATTCCAAATACCACTCACTAATCCGAAAGCAAGTTGACGGGCGAGGACACGAACCCATTTTAACCAATATCCAGTCTTTTCAAACTAAAACTTCGACCAATGATTTAGAAATAATAGTAGAGTCCAAAGCGAAGCACTTATTGCAGACCAAAATCCCTCTTCATGGAGATGTCAAAAATGAATAAAAATGGTTTTACTTTGCTAGTTACTTTATTTTTACTATCTTTAACTTTGATGACTGTTACAACTGTAACTCTTCTTTTTGAAAGACAAATCATGTTCGAAAAAAGTTGGCAAGACTATTATAAAACCCAAATAAAAAAAGACAGCTCATCCGAATAGAGTCTTGCAACAAACTCCTATCAAACAAGATATCTTTTAATAAGTATCGTCTTCTTTTTCTATAAAATCGTCTACTTCTTTCTTTGATAAATCAATCATTTTTTCATATTGATATCCATATAACAGGTAGTTTCCATTAGGTGAGCTAAGCAGTGGCTGATTATCTACCAGTTCTAAGATGGTTCGCTTTTTCCCTGTCTCTGGGTCAATCTGAACTAATTTATATTCACCCTGTACAGGGCCAATTTCACGGCTTTCATAAGGCTCGAAACTCGTAAATTGTTTTCTAGAGAAATTCAAATCGAAATAAGGAATAAAGGTGCCTAGTTTGTCATATTCACGTGGCATATCATATTTCGAAAGTGATTCGAAGCCACTTGAGCGAAAATTATAAGTAACTTTATCCTCAGAATTTGCTTCTTCAATGGTCAGTAGTAAGTTCCGATTGGTCGCAAATTCAAAAATATTAGCTGCAACTAAATCCTTCTCAGAATCTGAATGGATATTCTGCAGATATAAATTTCCAAGTTCGCTTTGACTGTTCTTTTGATTTGCTAAATATAAATTATCTCCATACCAAGAAATTAACGAAGAAGGAAGTGAAACAGCTTTATAATCATTTTTTGAAAAGTCATAAACATAAGCTGAGTAAGAAAAGTTCTGTTCATAAACAATAACCATCAGTTTCTCCGGAGAATCTGGATTCCAATAAAAATTGGCAGCCAAAGGTTGCATCGCGTGACTCTCAATCTTTTCGCCAGAACTACTGTCATATATAGTTAATGCAACCTTATTCTCTTTTGAAACGCCATAAATGAAAAAGTATTGATAATCTGGGCTAATTTTGATTTCTGAAATAATATCTGTTGTTTCGAGTAGCTCATCACTTTTTCCAGAAAAAAGATGGTATTTAATCAAACGTGTCTTTTCAGCAGTTTGCTTTTGAATTAAAACTGTATCATTAGAAAGCCAACCTACGGCACGAATAAAGTCATTCTTTTCCGCGTTGATCGGCTTTATGGTCTTCGCTTCCGGTTTACTATTTTCCCCCTCTTCAGCTGAACGATTATCGTCCTGCTTACATCCAAAAAAGATGAAAAGAATACTCACTAGCAAAACGAGCAATGGCCAAAATGATTTCTTTTTCATCTTTTTCCTCCATTCTGAATGTATTCATTTCTACCAATTACCCTTTTTGAAATGAATCAAACCTGATAGAATGAAGGCTTTACAGAAGTTTAAATATTGTTTTCTTCTTCTTTTGGAAGCGCAAGCCATGCAGCACCAATCACACCTGCATCATTTCCACGTGTTGCAATGGAAAGTTTTGTAGATTCTAAGACCGTTGGAAATACCATGGTTTCAAAATACGCTTTAACAGGTTTTAGTAACGCATCTCCAGCAGCGGATACCCCACCACCAATAATGATTTTTTCAGGATTTAACATATTTCCAATATGACTAAGCGCTAGAGCTAAATAAAATGAAATTCGATCCACTACTTTCTTCGCGAACGGATCCCCATCTTTCTCAAAATCAAAAATCAATTTTGAACTAATTTTAGAGCCATTTTGAATCAAGTTTGCAAGCTTTGAGTAGCCTTTATATTCTTTGGCAAGATCTTTCGCTACACGTACAATTCCAGTAGCAGAAGCAACCGTTTCTAAGCACCCTGTCTTCCCACACGTACACTGATAGCCATTTTCTGGAACAACCGTCACATGCCCAATTTCGCCAGCCGCCCCTCTCACGCCGTGAAGAATTTTTCCTTCTGCAAAAATCCCGCCGCCTACTCCTGTTCCAAGCGTGACAAAGACAACGTTGGCTCCGCCTTCTCCAGCACCTTTCCAGCGTTCACCAAGCGCTGCAACATTCGCATCATTATCCAGTTGAATCGATAGCCCTGTGAGTCGCTCTAACTCCTCTGAAACATTTTGCTCTTCCACCCAATTTAAATTATAAGCTCCTTTTACCGTTCCAGTTTCGTAATTCACTGTTCCTGGAGTTCCGACACCAATGCCGTAGAATTCGCTGTTGTCCATTTGGAGTTCCGTTAACTTTTGATTGACACTATCACCAATCTCACGAACGATATGAGAACCCTTATCCTCCGTGTTTGTACGGATACTCCACTTCTCTTCAATTTCACCATCTTTTGTTAAAACCGCAATTTTTGCTGTTGTTCCACCAAGATCAACGCCAATCAATTTCTTTTCCATTCGCGACTTGCTCCTTTTTACTGCTCAAAGGCAGCTGTTTTTCTTTTGTTCTTTGATCAACTCTTGCTTTAAAATACTCCTGGCTCTTGCATATATTTCCCTATCTAATAGTTGATGTTTAAAAAGCCCTGTTAGTTCATGCTCCATCATTTCAATATCATATTCACGCTTCCCTAAATAGACAAAAACCCCATATTTTTTAAGTAACTGTTGGACATCGTATACTGAATTCATAGCGACCCCTCTGGTTTCTTTAGATTATTTTGTTGAAGCTGATGAAATAAATCTTGATAAACTTTATCAGGTGAAAGATTTTTTGCCATTTCCGCATGCTTCAGTGCTTCCTTATCATTTCCGTCTTGTAAATAACAAATCGCAAGTATATAATGCGGTTGCGGCAATTGGTTATTAAGTCGAATAGCTTCATTTGCTTTATCTTTTGCTACACGAAACTCTTTCTTCGTAAGCGCCTGACTAGCCATTAACGTATAACTATACTCATCAGCACTCCGACTCTTTTCTAAATAGCTGAAAAGCTTATTCGCTTCTTTTTGGTTATTTTCTCTCAAGTAATATTGTGCAACTCCATTGGCTGTTGCAGGATCAACTGGTTCATTCGTTCGTTCAAAGCCCATGTATAAGAAAAGTCCTGCTAAAATCAGTACCGCCACGCCGTACAGGATTCGGCGGAGATTAAAGTATTGGTGTGGAATAGAAAGAGCACCTGCCAAGAAGAAACCACCTACAAGTCCTCCTACATGTCCCGCCAAATCAACACTAGGCATGAACAAATCAAGCACTAGATTAATAGCTACAAGAACAGCGATATTTACGCCTATTGTCTTTGCATATAAATGTGGCTTTAAAACTACTAGATAAAGTAAGCAGCCAAACAGTGCAAAAACAGCTGTACTTGATCCAACAGCAACACTACTATTTAAGGCAAAGCTCGCGATGTTCCCTGCAATTCCTCCTAAAATAAGAATTAATGCGTAACGAGAACGCCCGTAAAGTCTTTCTGCCCAAGGTCCAACAATATAGATCATTAAACAGTTAGCCGCAATATGCATAAGACCTGCATGGAGAAATATTGGCGAAACAAAACGCCACCATTCTCCTTCATAAATAAGCGGATTGAATTTTGCTCCCCATTCTACAAGCGTATAAGTATTCAGCGAACTGTCTTTCAAAAACACCCATATAAAGTACAAAGCTTGTAGTAAAATGAAGCCATAAGTGATATACGGCTTTGACTTTCTTGCTTTTTGCTCTTCGTCATTAACTTTTTTCGTAATATACGTAATAACATTCTGGCGTTCATTGACAACTTGTTCTTCTGTTAGATTCGACTCAGCCTGAAATGTCCCTGCTGGAATTGCAAGCTGCTTTTCAAGGGTATGAAAATCTGCTTGAAGACGCTCAGACGAAACAAGCAAATTTTGAATGTTAATTTTTCCATTTTGATTTTTAGTTTGTTCATTAAACAACGTTTCCTCCCCTACTGGAGCAAACGGAGTGATATAAATATTAGCAACTTGAAGAAACGGAGCACCAATTTGCTTCCGTAAATTTTCAGCCACATTAAAAGTATGGTTCATATCCCTTTCAACGACACTCGTCCATCCCATTTCACGAATTTGAATGCGTATTACCGGGCGTTTTTTTTGACTGGGATTTTCTAACCACAATTCATGCTTTTCTTCATGTAAATGAATCAAGCGATAGTTTTCTTGCTCTAAAAAGTAATTAGTCAATCGCCAGAAAATATAATTTTCTTGGAGACTCAAACAATTCCCTGCTTTCTATCTAAATTGCCTATTATACATACTACTATACGCAAAAAAACAGGCATTGTAAACAACAGGACCTGTTTTTATGAAAATTTATCACAAACTCTATTTATCAAATTACCAAAACTTTTTGAACCGGAATATCGTGATCTTCAGTAACTAGTTCTTCATTAACTTGTTCTGAAAAAGCTAAAGAAATCGTATCACCAGGGAAATCCATCAAATATCTGTCATAAAATCCGCCACCAAAGCCTATTCTGTAGCCTGCGGAATTAAAGACAACTCCTGGAACGACGAGTAAGGATAGCTCGCTTTTTGGAACTAGCTTTGCCTTTTCACTCGGTTCCATCAAATCAAACTTTTTTTTAATCAGCTGATCGCCGTTTTCATATTCTCGAAATTGCATTCTATGACCTGGATAGAGTGTCTCAGGAATAGCTATTTTCTTTCCCGTTTCCCATGCCCTACGAATAATTGCTTCTGTCCCAATTTCAGGGTGACGCGATAACGTGATACCCACAAAATGAGCACGCTTCCATTCTTCAGTTTCAAAAAGAAGTTCAGCTAACTTAAGTGACTTCTCGTTATGCTCTGTTTTATCAAGTGATGTCAGTAACTTTAATGTTTCCGTTCTAAGCTTGCCCTTCTCCATTTTTTCTGAAACCTCCTTAAAAAGAAAAAGCAACAGGAAAGTCTGCTGCTTATTTCGTTTCGCGGTGCAAAGTCACACGACGCAATCTTGGACAATATTTTTTTAGTTCAATACGTTCAGGATTTTCACGTTTATTTTTAGTTGTAATGTAGTTGCGATCGCCACATTCGGTACATTCTAAAGTAATGTTTACGCGCATTGTTTTCCCTCCAAATCTTTGCGAAAGAGTATTTTATAACCTGTATAATGATACCATCTTTCCTCTATTTCCGCAAGGTTCGAAAGCTGCTTTCTTTTTATTTTCTTTACAAATTGGAATATCCATAGCCAAGAATAGAGTTTTTATGGTATAAATGTATGTATAGGAACAGGGAAAAGAGGTGTTACTCCATAATGACAGTCGTGATCATAATCCTTCTGATTGCTGCCATCGCATTGTTTGTTCTTTCGTTTATGCAAAAAGATGAAAGCAAACAAATTGAAACAGAATTAGAAGAAGTCGCTTCACAGTTGATGCATGAAAATTACGAGCTCAAAAAGCGGGTTTCATTGCTTGAAAAAGCTATGAACATAACGAAAGAACCAGCCGAACAAGCTGATGAAGATGCTGAAACAGAGGCAGAAAGTGTAAGTCCAAAAATGAAATCTTTACTGAAAAAACAAGTAATTACCCTTTATACGAGTGGGATTTCTGTGGATGAAATTGTTGAACAAGTTACTCTTCCAAAAGAAGAGATTGAACAAACTATTGAAGAATATTTGGAACATTAAAATCCATTTTGAATAGAGAAACTAATACAGAAAGGAGTATTCCCTTTTGAAAAACAATCTGCGTATGATTGCACTTGGATTGCTCATTTCAGCAGTGGTTCTCTTCGTTTTCAATCAGTTCTTTTCTGTAGATTCGAATGCAGCAAAAGAAAGTAAAAAAACAACAACGGTAAATAAAAATAGCGAAGAAAACAGTGCAACTTGGAAAGCTAAGTATGAAAAACTGCTTGCTAAGCAAGAACTAGAAAAAAATAATCAAGACGAAGCTAAGCGCCTTGAAGCTCAGAAAAAAGCAGACGAAGAAAAGAAGAAAAATGAAGTTAAAAATTATAAACTTGTAATTGCAAAAGGTGATCCTTCTTCAAAAGCAAGTGAAGATCTTGAGAAAAACGGAATTGTCAAAAGTGCTTCTGATTTTGAAAAGTTTTTAAAACAAAATGATTATGAAAAATATGTTCGTGATGGCTCGTATGACTTGAACAGCAAGATGAGTTACGAAGAAATTGCTAAAAAATTAGCTCACCAATAAAAAAGATTGTCCCAAAAGTTGGGACAATCCAGACTGTAGACAAAGTAGTGAAAAACTTTGTTTACAG
Source organism: Listeria valentina (assembly GCF_011800755.1). GTDB lineage: Bacteria > Bacillota > Bacilli > Lactobacillales > Listeriaceae > Listeria > Listeria valentina. Next base: position 379 of record NZ_JAATJW010000005.1, on the reverse strand, counting down.
TCTTTTTTTAGATATACTTGTGATAGAACATACATAAAACTGGAGGGATAGACATGTTATCAAAACATCAAGATGAGATCCGCCATCAAATGGTGGCTATTTCGATGGACGATTTAGTGCCAGAAGATCATTTGGTTCGTAAAGTAGATGCTGTGATTGACTTTGATTTTATTTATCCGCTAGTGGAACACACCTATTCACACACAGGAAGACCGAGTGTAGATCCTGTTGTTTTAATTAAGCTCGTGCTGATTCAATATCTATTTGGCATTCGTTCCATGCGACAAACGATTAAGGAAGTCGAAACCAATACAGCTTATCGCTGGTTTTTAGGCTATGATTTCAATAGTAAAATCCCGCATTTTTCAACTTTTGGGAA
>NZ_JAATJW010000059.1 GCF_011800755.1 Listeria valentina | reverse complement strand
CTTATTCCGTAAGGAAAAGAAATGAAACATTTAGGGAAGATCATTTATCTTTCTAAAATATATTTTACGAGGAGGGAGAAAGACTATGAAAAACATTGTTGCTGTCACGGCTTGCGCAGCAGGAATAGCGCATACATATATGGCTGCGGAATCGCTTGAGAAAACAGCCAAGGAACTAGGGTTTAATATAAAAGTAGAAACAAATGGAGCGATCGGCGCTGAAAATGAATTAACATCAGAAGAAATTGAACAAGCGGATCTCGTAATTATTGCAGCAGATATTCGCGTGGATATGGTGCGCTTTACAGGAAAGAAACTTTATCAAACGAGTTCGATTGCTGCGATTGAAGATGCGGCGGGGCTCATTGACACGGCTGTTCAAAAAGGCAAAATATTCGGGGAAAAAGGGACTAAAGTTGGGAAAGTGCAAATCGGGAATGATAAAGGAAAAACGAATTTCTTTACGCACATTATGAGCGGGATTTCGTACATGGTTCCGATGGTTATTGCGGCAGGTCTTATTTTAACGATCGCCAATTTGTATGCGTTTCAACGTGACGATATGGGGCGGATCGTGGAATGGGACTTCGATACGAAAACGTCGATGGGGCTACTCATGTCGCACTTATTCCAAGTCGGGCAAGTGGGCTTCAAATTGATGATTCCACTTTTTGCGGGCTTTGTCGCTAAATCCATTGCGGATAAACCTGCTATTGCGCCCGCGATGATTGGTGCGTATATCGCAAATGACCCAGAACTACTCGGAACGAAAGCAGGCGGCGGTTTTATTGCAGCGATTATTGTTGCTTTTATTGTTGGTTACATGGTGAAGTTGCTTAAGAAAATTAAGTGGCCTAAAATTGTACAACCAATTGTTCCGATCATGATTATTCCGTTCATTGCTACTTTGATTATTTCATTGATTGTCTTCTACGTGATTGGAGAGCCAATCGCTTTTGGAATGGATAAGATGTATGCAGGGCTCACTTGGTTGAATGACAATTACAGCAGTGCGCCACTACTTATCGGGATGATTTGTGGGGCGATGATTGGCTTCGATCTTGGTGGACCGGTAAATAAAACTGCGCTCGTATTTGCAACGGCGATTTTCACAGATACACTTGCGAAATATGGGGTCAATGATGCGAACTTTGTGCCGCAAACGGCTGTTCAAGCAGCTATTTCAGTTGCTCCACTTGGCGTTTGGGTGGCGACGCGCTTCTTTAAAAACAAATTTTCGAAAGATGAAAAAGTGGCCGCAAGTGCGGCGCTTGGGATGGGACTTGTTGGCGTCACGGAAGGCGCGATTCCCTTTGTGGCAGCAGATCCGATTCGGATGATTATCGCGAATGTTGCAGGGTCAGCGGTTGCTGGTGGACTTGCGGCAGCTTCAGGGGCGCGTTTCTTTGGTGGAATTGGATCGCCGCTTGGAACGTTTATTGGCTACATTGATAATCAGCCGATTCCGTTTTTATCGTGGATTCTTTGTATAACGGCTGGGATTGCGGTTACAGCACTGATTATCGGTTTTTCAAGGAAGCCGGTTCCAGTTGCGCCACCAAATGAGGAAGAACTAAGGAGTGAAGGAAATGAACAACCAAATTTTTAATGAAGCAAATATTATTTTTGATGAAACAGCGACTACACAGGAAGAGGCATTCCAAATTATTGCGAATGTGGCTTATCAAAATGGCTATGTGAAGTCGGCAGCGGATTTTGTTGAGGCTTTGAAATTAAGAGAACAAGAATCGACAACGGGATTTAAGGATGGGATTGCGATTCCACATGGGAAAAGTGAAACGGTTCTAAGGCCGGGTCTCTTACTTGTGAAATATAAGACGCCGATCGAATGGCAGGCGCTTGATCAAAAGTCTGTTCAAGTAGCGCTCGCTCTGACGATTCCTGTAGAAGGTGCAAGTGAGCACTTGAAGATTTTGAGTTTGATTGCGCGGAAGCTGATCGATGACGGTTTTCGCGAGACATTGATTACGGCGAATGATCCCGCAGAACTTGTAAAGTTGATGGATGAAATTGAAGTTTAAGAGGTGAAGGATATGGCGAAAAAGGTGCACGTGATTGCCCACACGCATTGGGATTTTGAATGGTATTTTACGGTGAATGAGTCTTCGGTTCAGTTTGTTTATCACATGGATGAGGTATTTCGCGCGCTTGAAGAGGGAAGGCTTCGTTATTACTTGTTAGACGGGCAGATGAGTATTGTCGATGATTATTTGCGTTTTTGTCCGGAAAATAAGGAGCGACTTGAAGCGTTTGTTCGAGCGGGAAAACTATTTATTGGGCCTTGGTATACGCAAACGGATGAACTGGTGATCAGCGGAGAATCGATTGTACGCAATTTGCAGATCGGGCTAGAACGTGCAGCACAGCTAGGTGGTGCTATGAAGGTGGGCTATCTGCCAGATTCGTTCGGGCAAGGAAAAGATATGCCGAAGATTTATCGTGGGATGGGCATTCACGATGCGGTTTTTTGGCGCGGGGTCCCAAATGAAAAAGTACAGTCGCGTGATTTTATTTGGGCAAGCGAAGACGGTTCGGATGTGACGGTCGCTAATATCAAAGATGGTTATTTTGTTGGCGTCGGTTTAATTGAAAAAGAGGAACCGGAAACGCTTGTTGCGCAAATCTCTAAAGGTGCAGGTACGGATCAGTTACTACTTCCAGTCGGCGGGGACCAGCGCTTTGTTGACTTCAACTTGAAAGACCGGATCACTTCTTACAATGAAAAACTCGCGGATACTGAATTAAGCGAAAGTCACTATGAAGCATATTTTAAAACAATTCACGGGAAGGATTTGCCGAAAGTGACGGGTGAGTTTATTTCAAGCTCTGTTTCGAAGATCCATCGTTCGATTTATTCCTCGCGCTACGATCAAAAATATATGAATGACAAGTTGGAGCGACGACTGGTTTACCAGTTAGAACCGCTTATGGTCATGGCAGAGTCGCTCGGTATTCCATATAAAAAAGAATTGCTACAAGAAATTTGGAAGCTCCTTCTTCGCAATCATGCGCACGATAGTGCTGGGGGGTGTAACAGTGACGCGACCAACCAAATCATCAATGAACGTTTTAAAGAAGCAGATGAACTTTCCTACTCCGCTGTCGATTATTTAACAAGGAAAATCGCCGAATCCCGTAAAATGACGCAGCCCAATGATCTTGTTTTTTACAACACCTTGCCTTATAGTATCCGAAAAACCGCGCGTTTTGAGGTTTCAGTCACGACACCATCCATTCGACTGTGGCAAGAAGGGGAGGAACGGGCTTGTCAGATTTTGAACACGGAGAAGCGCTACCGTGGCGAAATTAAGCGCGATGAGTCACTGTATGACCCCGAAAAATATTATTATGTGCATACGGTATCGGCTGAAATTGAAATCCCGGGACTTAGTTTCGTAACGTGCCAAGTGGAAGAAGTAGCGGAGCAAGCCGAATTTGGACGCACTGCCGGGCATACCATCGAAAACGAGCGCTATTGCTTTACGCTTCAAAATGGGAAAGCAACACTCGTGGATAAAGCATCTGGAGCTGAATATGCCGATTTTCTTTGGCTAGAAGATGGTGGGGACGAAGGCGATACTTATGATTATTCCCCTGCTTATCATGATGACATTTATCGCCTTGATTTTGCAGGTGCTGAAGTAAGTAGCCAAATTGGCGAACTAGAAAACTGTTTATTCGTATCCGGAACCTTTGCGGTTGCGCGTGACTTGGAAGATCGCAAGGCCGGGAAGCGGAGCGCTGAGATTCCTTACCGGATGGAAGTGAGGCTCGCGAAGGATACGGAGCGAATCGAATTTAATTTGAAAATGGATAATCGCGCGCAAGATCACAGAATGCGACTGATCGTCCAAACGGATATCCAAGCGAAGCATTCCTATACTGATACACCATTTGGAACCATTAACCGCCCTGTGATCGATCCACATTTGCATGATTGGAAGGAACTAAACTGGCGCGAGGAGCCGACAGCGATATTCCCGATGCTGCATTATTTGAATTTGCACAATGTGAAAAGTAGCTGGACGTTTCTTGCTAAAGGCATGAAAGAGTATCAAATTGTCGGCGAGAAGTTTAATCAAATGGCTGTAACTTTGTTCAGGAGCGTGGGGTATCTAGGACGGCCCGACTTGATCCGTCGCCCTGGAGACGCATCCGGAAACCAGTATCGCTATGTGGAAACACCAAATAGCCAGCTAGAAAAGGAATTGCACTTTAAATTTGCACTTGTGCTCGATAAAACCTATGATCCAGCCAAAATTATGCGAGATTACCAACATTATGCTGTCAGCCAGCCGTATTACCAAATTCAAAACTTGAATGCCTTCACGACGGCGCTGAAATACTTTGTTTCAAACCCGCTTCCCGAAAAAGTCGAAAAACCGCTAGAATGGCAGCTTTCACCTGAAAAGTTAGTTTTTAGTTCATTTAGCAAAACAGGCAAAGATGGCATTGCGATCCGCTTCTACAACCCAAGCATGACAGAAGAAGTGCCAGAAGAAAAAATTCATTTACCAAGAAAAATGAAGGTGGCGTTCACAAATTTAAACGGCGAAGCCCTCACCGAGAAAATTTTCACAAAAGATGTTTCGCTTGGACACTTTAAACCTGGAGAAATCAAGACGATCGTGGTTTATCCTAACTAAGAAAGTGAGGGAAAAGCTTTGCAAGACAATTTGTTTTTGTTGATTGAGTCGCACCGAATGGACTTTACCGCTGTAGAACAGGTGATTGCGGATTATTTTGTTTCGAAAAAGCCGATTTTGCGAATTGAAGAACTGGCGAAAACCGTTGCTGTTTCGCCTTCTTCGATCACACGCTTTTGCAAGAAACTCAACTTGAATAACTACAAGGAACTGATTTTCCTTTACAATTTATCGCTTGAAGATGATGAAGAAAGTGTGCCTGTCTCATCAAGTGTAACGGCAAGCTACCACGCGCTGGCTACACAAAGTGATACCAATTTTGCAGAAGATGTGATCGAACATTTCTGCAAGGCGATTTATAGCAAGAAAACGATCAATTTTTGGGGAATGGGCTTCAATTCATTTGCTGGTGGGGATTTTCAGTTTAAGTTTTCCCGCCTTGGCAAATTTGTCCGTGTAGCAAGTGACCAGCACACGATTTTGATGACTGCACATTTTGCTGATCCGAGTGATTTAATCATTATTTCGACATTGCGCGGGGAAGATGAGACGCTTTATGAAGCCGCTAAAATCGCGCAGCAAAATGGTGTTGAGATGCTGCTCATTACGGCGAATAAAAAAGCGGAGATCATCCCTTTTGCGACGGAAACGCTTTTTGCAGCTTCTCTTTTAGCGGAAGATACGCTTGGTAATGTTTCGCCGCAAATTCCGATTTTAATTGAACTCGACATGATCTATCGGCAATATCAAAATATGTATCAGTCGACTATTCGGCAATGGGTCATGTCGGAGCAAATTTTAACGGATAAATTCAAAGGTGGGTTTTCAGAATGAAACGTGAGAATTTGGTTCGGTTTCAGCGTACGCAAACTAGGCGTTATTTTTCTTGCTAAAAAAAGATTTTAAGTTGTAAGCGGTGAAATTTTCCATTTAATTCATAAAAAAGGGTAGAAAGGTGAGTAAATAATGAAACTCGATAAGCTACAAAATAATATGATCAAAATTGCCAGCAAAATCGAAGCCAATACCGTTTTACAAGTAATTAAAAATGCCTTTGTTGCCGCGATTCCGTTCACGGTCGTTGGTTCGTTTTCCAACTTGATCAAAATGCAATTAGAAGCTCTTGCCAAGCACCTAAACGCTACAACGGGTATTCTTCCAAAGCTGATTGATTTGTTTGGTTCAATTGGACAGGCTACTCTTGGCATGGTCGCAATCGTCATTGTCCTCGCAGTATCTTACAATTATGCGAAGGAACTCAAGAAAACACATGATAATATGAATGTGATTTTAGTTGTTTTGTTAGCATTCGCGTCTTACATGGTGATGGTTCCAAATCTTGTATCCTCACCAGATATTAAACAAGGTATTGCCGGCTATGCCAATAATTTTTTCAGTTTTGAAGGGATGTTTACAGGTCTTATTACTAGTTTCTTGTCCGTATATCTTTATTCCAAATTAGCTAAAAGCAAGTTTACTATCAAGATGCCAGAAGGAGTTCCACCAAACGTATTTAATTCCTTTTTCTCGCTGATTCCAATTTCCATCGTACTTCTATTATTTGGTATTGTGCGAGTTCTGATTGAGACGCTTGGATACACATCGTTACTTGATTTAATCAACCAAGTGATTATCGCGCCGCTAACCGATGTTGGGACAGGACTTCCAGCGATCATCATTGTCATTATCTTGATGCAAGTTTTATGGTTTTTTGGCTTGCATGGCTTTAACATTGTTTGGGGCGTGGTTTCGGCATTTTGGTTGCCTCTATTTCTTAAAAATGTTTCCGAATTTGCGGAGCATCATGACTTTTCGCAAATCAGTATTGCGCCGAATACCATGACAAATGTCTACGCCATGATTGGTGGCTCCGGAGCCACATTTGGCTTGATTCTTGCCATCCTGTTGTTTACCCCTAAAAATTACAGTGGCCGTTCGGTCGCGAAACTTGGCTTTATTCCAGGCCTGTTTGGCATCAATGAACCGATTATCTTCGGTTTGCCGATCGTGTTAAATCCAATTTTCTTCATCCCGTGGGTGTTCGTACCGGTGATCAACGCGGTGATTGCTTATGTGGTGACCAAAATTGGCTGGGTTGTGCCGCTCGTTGTACTCAATTCAGGAAATGAGCCCATCTTTGTCAGCACATGGATTTTAGGGGCATTCCATTTTAGCCCTGTTGTGCTCACATTGGCGCTAGTCATTTTGGATATTTTCCTTTATTTACCGTTTATCAAAATGAATCAAAAGTTGGATATGAAAGAAGCAGCAAGTGTGAGCGATACCCAAACAGAAAAATAGTCGTGAAGAGCTTAGGGGTCCCCTAGGCTCTTTGTCTGTTATCATACGAAAGGGTGAAAAGTGTCTAGAAATGGACACGCCAATCTATTTTTAATTAGAGAAATATTGCTTTTGTCAATGTCAAAAAATATCATTATACAACCAAAAATGTGATACCGTGTATCTCTTGAGAGTTTGATCGTAAAATTTTATAATGTAATAGGATGGCGGGCTCATCCAGAGTGTAAATAAAAATAGAGAAAAGGATGGGATTAAAAAGATGAAAACAAATTTTTGGAAAATGCTAATGTCTGCGGTTATTTTGTTGTTTGCGTTCGCTGGTTTTGCAAGCGCTGCCAATGCACACGGTTATGTAACAAAACCGGGAAGCCGTGCTTATCTTGGGAGTACTTCATTTACAAATGATACTGGACTTGCCCCATTAAATAAAAACGTTGGCGCGGTGCAGTATGAACCACAAAGCGTTGAAGCGCTTAAAAACACTTTTATTACAGGAAAGCTTGCCAGTGCAGGCATTGCTCGTTTTAGCGAACTTGATGAACAAACAGCAACCAGATGGCATAAAACAGATATCACAACGGGAACATTAACAGTCAACTGGCATTTAACAGCGCAGCACCGGACAACTACATGGGATTATTACATGACAAAATCCAATTGGGATCCGAATGCGCCACTCAACATTCAAAACTTCGAAAAAATTGCAACGATTGATGACGGCGGAAGTCTTCCAGCTAAGGAAGTAGAACAAAAAATCAACATTCCAAGTGATCGAAAAGGTTACAATGTAATTTTAGCAGTTTGGAATATTGCTGATACAAACAATGCGTTCTATCAAGCAATTGACGTTAATGTAAAATAAGCAAGAAATAAAAAATTAAATCTATTTTTATTTGCACGCAAACGTAAGTTGATTTGAGAGCCTAGACTGTAGACAAAGTAGTGAAAAACTTTGTTTACAGTCTTTTTTAGATCTACTTGTGATAGAACTTGTATAAAACTGGAGGAATGAACATGTACCCGAAACATCATGACGAGATCCGTCACCAATCGGTAACCATTTCGATGGACGATTTAGTGCCGGAAGATCATTTGGTCCGAAAAGCAGACTTTGATTTTATTTATCCGTTAGTGGAACACACCTATTCACAAATAGGAAGATCGAGTGTAGAGCCTTTGCTTTAATGAGGCTTGTGCTGATTCAATATCTATTTGGAATTCGTTCCGTGCAGCAAACGATTAAGGAAATCGAAACCAATACAGCTTACCACTGGGTTATAGGTGATGAAATCACGCATTTTTTGACTTTCGGGAAAAATTATGTGCGTCGTTTTGCAGATGCGAAAGAGAACCATGATATGCGTTGCGTTATGCCGCTTATCGCGGTTTGGCGAAAGTGAGCTTAAAAGCCACGCTTACTTTTACAGCCGTGAATCTGAAAAAGCTTGCTTTATGGATATGGGAGAAACCCTGTTTGGCTTCTGCTTTTTCCATTTTTATAGCATAGAAAAAAACGCCAATCCCTCTGCTTTCTCGCGGAGGAATTGGCGTTTTTCGACAGTCTGAGTCATGCAGAAAATCCGCATGACTTTTTTATAGAAATAGATTGGATGATGCGAAAAAGTAAACTTAGGACTGCTTTGCTGGCAAAATGGTAATTTCATTGACGCCAACATCTTTAGGTTGAGATAGCGCATAAAGAACGGACTCAGCAACCGATTTTGGTGAAATGGCAATTTGATAAAAACGATCCCAGTTTGCTCGGTCTTCCTTCGAAGAAATCGTTTCAAGCAGTTCAGTTTGAATCGCACCTGGATATAAAAGCGTAGTTTTTATATTGGTTTGTTCCGCAATCGATTCTTGTCTTAAGCCTTCAACAATCGCTTTAACTGCAAATTTAGTCCCGCAGTAAACTGAATTTCCAGGGAAAACCTTCTTGCCTGCGATAGAACTTGTTACAACCACGTGGCCACTTTTTTGCGCGACAAATTTTGGTAAAACACTAGCGATGCTGTTTAATACTCCCTTTATATTGATGTCAATCATTGCATTCCATTCATCAAGTTTGCGCTCACTAATGCTAGAAGCCGGCATAATTCCAGCGTTAGCAAAAAGGGCATCAATTTTCCCAAAGCGCTTCATCGTTTCTTGGACTAATTGTTCAACTTGAGCAGGTAAGCGAACATCTCCAAGAACATACGCGCAGTTTTCTTCTCCTAGTTCTTTCGTCAGCTGTTTTAACTGTTCTTCCCGTCTTGCAAACAGCATCACCTTAGCGCCATTCGCTACAAGTAGTCGCGCGCTTTCCATCCCAATTCCAGAAGAGGCACCGGTAATAATGATTACTTTGTCTTGAATATTTTCCATTTCGTCTGACACTCCTTATTGTTGGATTTATCTGCATTGTGACGATGCTTCCCATTTGCTTATCAAAGCTTTTCATCGCCGATCCTACAGACAATTTGTGAAACAATGAACTATTTCACAGGTGTATATAGCACGAATTCGTGAAAATAAACGCGTTATACCTGAAAAGTCCATTTTGAGTCGCGAACGATTGATGAAAGCCTTTTCTATGATGATTTTTAAATATTATTTAGTTTTTTCTGTTTACAATGTTTTTGAAATAATAATTCAAATCGATGAACGATTTCGATCAAAAAATGAGCAAAAAACGTAAAAAAATGAGCTTTATGAATATTTAATTCATAGCATTGAATAATTCTGGTCACCATGCTATTCTTAAGACAAACAAGGGAAAGCGCTTACTTTGTTAGGAGGTTCATAGCATGAGTATCATGGAATTATTAAATGAAAATCGTATTATTTTTGATGAAACAATTACGACAAAAGCAGAATTATTTACAAAAGTAGCTGAACGTCTTGAGGCTGAAGGATCCATTTTAAACGGTAAAAAATTTGTGAAAGATCTTTATAAGCGGGAAGCAGAAACTTCAACAGGCATTGAATCTGGATTTGGCATTCCACATGCTAAAAGTAAACAAGTAACGGAACCGTTGATTGTTTTTGTTCATTCCGGGAAAATGACGGATTATTTTGGACTCGATGAATCACCCGTTGAATGGTCTTTTATCATCGCTGTACCGAAAAAAGCTGCAGATACACATTTGGAGATTTTAAGCGAGCTTTCTCGGAAACTAATGGACTCCGTATTTCAAGAAGAGTTGAAAAATACGAAAGATTACAAAAGTGTTAGCGAAGTATTAACTTAAAAGGAGGCGTCTCACATGAAAATTGTCGGTGTAACAGCTTGTCCGACTGGAATTGCACATACTTATATGGCAGCAGAAAAGCTGACAAATACAGCAGAAAATTTGGGTTACCAAATCAAGATCGAAACACAAGGTGCAAAAGTTGAAAATGTTTTAACAGCCGAAGAAATTGAGCAGGCAGATTATGTGATTCTAGCTATTGATAAAGATATTGATTTAAGTCGATTTGCCGGTAAAAAAATCAAGCGTATTTCTACTTCAAAAGCGATCAAAGAAGCAGATCAAGTACTTGAAGAAACATTAGCAGAAAAAGGTCTTATTCAAGCGAAACAAAGTAAAACAGACGGAGAAAAGAACGGAAGTAAGAAAGCAGGAATTTATAACCACTTTATGAATGGCGTTAACTACATGTTGCCATTTGTTATCGCCGGAGGGATCTTGATCGCAATTAGTTTTGCTTTTGGTATTGACGCATCTAATCCCGACTCAAGTAGCTACAATGCGATTGCCGCGGCCTTTTCGAAAATTGGTGGAGATACAGCCTTTGCGTTAATGGTGCCGGCGCTTGCTGCTGGGATTGCAAGTTCGATCGCTGGGCGAGCAGGCTTTGCACCAGGACTTGTTGCCGGAACGCTTGCAACAGCGGGCGGTTCAGGCTTCCTTGGCGGAATGATTGGCGGGATTTTAGCTGGGTATTTAGCTCATTTCTTTGCAAATAAAATCAAAGTAGCGAAATCGATTGCTTCGATTTATCAATTGATTGTCGTTCCACTTGCAAGCATTGCGATTGTGGGCTTCGCGATGGTATTCGTCATTGATACTCCAATTTCTTGGTTGCTTAAGGCACTGACGGGCTGGCTAAATGGACTAGGAGAAACATCTGGCGTGCTATTCGGCTTACTGATTGGCGTGATGATGGCAGCAGATATGGGCGGACCGATTAACAAATCGATTTCAACCTTTTCGATTGGCTTAATGACAGCTGGCGTCAATGCCCCGATTGCGGCGTGTATGGCGGCAGGAATGGTGCCACCACTTGGACTTGCGCTTGCAACGTTATTATTTAAAAACAAATTCACCACAGAGGAAAAAACGGCAGGAAAGTCTTGCTGGGTTTTAGGAGCATCCTATATTACAGAAGGCGCGATCCCGTTTGCCGTAGCCGATCCGCTGAGGGTAATTCCGAGTCTAATGGCAGGATCTGCAACAGCTGCAGCTATTTCGATGGGAGCGGGCGTAACTTCACTTGCTCCACATGGCGGCATTTGGGTGATATTTATCCCAAGCGTCATCAATCATGTTTTTATCTACCTGCTTGCGATTATTTTAGGAAGCATCGTGACAGCAGTGATGGTTGGGCTGCTCAAGCGTCCAGTTAAGCAAGAAAAACCAATAAAACAAGAGGTGAATGTGTAATGTTAATGACCATGAAAGAACTATTAAAAGTGGCAAATGAAAATGAATTTGCTGTTCCTGCCTTCAACATTTGCAGTTACGACATGTTAAAGGCTATCATGGAAGAAGTAGAAGCGAACAATGCCCCTGTCATCTTAGAAATCCATCCAGATGAAATTGCCTATCTAGGAGATGAATTTATTGCAACCGTAAAAGAATATGCACTAAGAAGCCGCGTCCCAGTTGTGATCCACATGGACCATGGCGGAACGATTCAAGACGTGATGCGAGCCATCCGAAACGGTTATACCTCCGTTATGATCGACGCTTCAAGAGCGCCTTACGAAGAAAATATGGCGCTAACTAAAGAAGTTGTGAAGCTTGCACATAAAGTGGGTGTTTCCGTAGAAGCTGAGCTCGGAACGATTGGGAATAATGGCTCGGCAGAAGGTGGAGCGGATTCTATTATTTATACAGACCCCGATCAAGCTGAAGATTTCGTGAAAGAGACGGGGATTGATACGCTTGCAGTTGCGATTGGAACAGCTCATGGCCTTTATCCAAAAGATAAAAAACCAGAGCTTAACATCGAACTTTTAAAAACGTTGCATGAGCGCTTAGATATCCCATTTGTTTTACACGGAGGATCTGGGAATCCCGATGCGGAAGTGAGTGAATCTGTTCATTATGGCGTCGGGAAAGTTAATTTAAGTTCAGATTTAAAGAGCGTCTTTTTTGCAGAAATTCATCGGATGCTGAATGAAAACCCGGGAATGTACGAACCGAACCAAGTTTATCCGGCAGCGAACGAAAAAGTAAAAGAAGCCGTGCGCCATAAACTTAAAATTTTAAACACGATCGGGCAAAGCAAGCACTATTAACTTTAGGCAAGAAAACGAGTAAGAGGTGAAGGCGATGTTAAGTGTTGCAGAAGAAAGGCAGCAGCAGATTGTCAATTATTTAAAAGTGGAGCAATTTGCTCGGATTCAAGATTTGATTAAGCTCGTCAATTACAGCGAAGCAACCGTAAAACGTGATCTAGTTCATTTGGAAAATAAAGGACTGGTGAGGCGAACAAGAGGCGGCGCCATGATTATCGACAATCAGAAGATTGATATTCCGTACTTGATGAAAATGAACGAACTCAATAATGAAGAAAACAAAAAATACATTGCAGAAGTAGCAAAATCACTTATCCGTGATGATATGGTTATTTTTCTTGATTCCAGTTCAACTTCGCTTTATCTGGTAGGAGTACTCAGTCGATTTGAAGGGCTTCAAATCATCACGAATGGTGTGATGACAGCCTCAATGCTATCCGAATTCACAAGTGCGCGCGTCAGTATTTTAGGCGGTTCGATTTTGCCGAAACGTTACACAGTTAACGGGGCTAAAGCTTATAATGACGCCTTAACTTACAATGCGGACATCGCTTTTGTTTCTTGCCGTGGGATTGATTTTGACAAAGGCGCGACAGAAACGCACGAAGGCGAAGCGCTGATCAAACAGGCATACCGCAGGCAATCCAACTTACTCGTTTTACTTGCGACACAAGAAAAAATGAATCACAAATTTATGCACCAAAGTCTCGCTTGCCATGACATTGATTATTTGATTACCGATTTTAAGCTAGATGAAGAAACCGAAGCACGATTTAATGCGCATCATATTACTTGTATGTATTAAAAATGGTTTAGCATATACTTGAATAAAAAGAACACGCTGAACGAATGAACCGATCTTTAAAAGTTAGTTTTCTGACTCAACTTTTTGGTTCACTCCAAGGCAGCGTGTTCTTTTTTATTCATATGGTTGGATGAGTTGCTATAGTCTATGAAAAGAGCTTTCCCAAAGATGATAGATCCCTCTTTGGAAAAGCTTTTTTCATTCGGAACAGCTAGTGAACCACTTATTCAAACACAGCAAGCGAACCCATTGGATCCCATGGCTTGAGTTGGATGGGTTCCTCTGCAAAAGCTTGCACGAGTTCATCCGACAAGAATTTTTTGTTGATAACCACTTGGAAGGTGAATTCGTCCATCCACGCGTCACTGGCAACAAAATAGCCGTTTGCGCCCACTTTTTCGCCCCAGCTGTTTTCGATTTTCCAGCGGTCAACTTTTCCGTCTTTTTCATTAAAACCCGTTAATACCATTGCGTGCGTCAACATGCTTTCCTTGTAGTCCAGCCGCTCCGCTTTCGACATTCCCAAATGAAGCGAAAAAGCCGTTTCAAAATCGAAAATGGCTGGATCCATAACCCCGTTTTTTCGTTCGGAACTTTGACCAACATCACAGCCAAACCAAACCGTTTCTCCAGATGAAATTTGTTTTTTCGCTAAGCTTTTAAGCGTTTCACTAGCCACATTTAGATATTTGATGGGACGACCGTCTGTCACATTTCCCAAAAATTCAACCGTAAATGTGCGGTTGAAAGGCTTATCTTTAGTTGGCGCATTAATCACCGGAACATAGTCAGCTAGCGGGATGCCGACATATTTTTGATAAAAAGCTTGCGGCGTTAATCCTAAATCTTGATGGAAAACGTCGTCCTTATCGCGATATTCAAAATCAAATGTTTTAGGCGGTTCCCCAAGCGAGAACACGAGGATGCGGTAAATCTCGCCAAGAACTTCTTCCTTGAGCGACGAAATTTCCTCTGGCGCAATTTTGCGAATCTTCACAGCTGCTGCACGAAGACGTGCGTTTAAGAGTTCATTTAAATCGCGAGAAGAAGAACTTTGAAACGTTTCCGGCATAGCGCTCTTTGGTACAACCCCATATTTTTCAATGAGCGATACGATCATATCCCATTGCCCGCCATCTTGTTGCGGCGTTTCAAGCAGAAATGAGACCGTGCGACTATCTACATCTTCATCCCGAGTCGCAATGATATTTTCGAGAAAATAATTTGCTTTTTCAAACTTATCCCAAAAATTCGTGTAGTTCTGTGAAAGCTCGAAATCTTGAATTCCAAGCGCTCCATTCATGTGATGGCGAAACGTATTTAAGGCAGCAAACATCCAACAGCGGCCGCTTTGCTTTTGATTCGTTACCTTGTCAGTTTTGACTTCGTTTGAAAAAACAGGCTGCAATTTCCGGACAACCTCCGCATTTTCAGTTGCCGACTTGATCCCACTTTTCATGATGGCATCCTGTACAATTTGATTTGTGGGATTTTCCTTCACACGTTTAGAAAAATCTGCGATCAGTTTTTCATCGATGTTTTTACTCATAAACATTCCCTCCTCGTAAAATATATTTTAGAAAGATAAATGATCTTCCCTAAATGTTTCATTTCTTTTCCTTACGGAATAAG
>NZ_JAATJW010000058.1 GCF_011800755.1 Listeria valentina | reverse complement strand
TATGTATGTTCTATCACAAGTATATCTAAAAAAAGACTGTAAACAAAGTTTTTCACTACTTTGTCTACAGTCTGAGGAGAGGCGCCAAGCGCCTCTCCTTTTCTCTATTTCGCATCATGATCGAACTCAGGAAAATGATACGTATCAATATGTGAAAAGCCAATTTGCGTATTATTCTTTTCCATCATCGCAACAATCCGTGCGTGATAAGGAGTAGCTTTAAAAGTTTGGTAATACATTTCTGAATCCCAGAAAGCTAGAACTAAGAATTTGTTTTGCGTAAGCGATTGTCCGAGCTGAACACACTGTAAACCAGGTGTTTCATGAAGTGAACGCACCATTTGTTCGTAGTTTTGCAAGAAAATTGGAATCTCTTCGTCGCGCTGCATCATCACATATTCAAGTGTGACAAAGCCATATCCTTTCATCTTGCCAGAAGATTGCAACTTACGATATGTATTTTCTTCTTTAAAGACACTCGCTCCAGACGTTTCATGAAGTAAAATCGAATGCTCATAATTTTGTAAAAGCATGATGCCTTCGCCAGGATGTTCCGCTAAGATTTGACGTAAATAATGTTCCGTTCCAGAAGTAATGTAAATATATTCCATGATTTTGACCTGCTTTCTGTGAAATTATTAACCTTTACAGCCCCTCATTTTCCCAATAATACCAACTTTTAAACGTAATAGGAAGCATTCTGTTTGGTTTTAAAAGACATTTTTAGTATCCTTAAGAGTGTGAAAAAATTAGCATTCAAGAAGGAGAGGCGCCTGATGAGTAAAATAACGAACGACTTATTTTTAAAAGCCGCAAGAAGTGAGCCAGTTTCGCGAATTCCCGTTTGGTATATGCGCCAGGCAGGGCGATCTCAGCCCGAATACCGCAAACTGAAAGAAAAATATTCGCTTTTTGAGATTACGCATAATCCTGAACTATGTGCTTATGTGACACGTTTGCCCGTGGAAAACTATGGTGTAGACGCCGCAATTTTATACAAAGATATTATGACGCCGCTTGTTGGACTTGGCGTTGAGGTTGAAATTAAAAGCAATATTGGCCCAGTCATTCAAAATCCAATCAAAACCATTGCAGACGTTGAAAACCTCTCAGAACTTCGTCCAAAACAAGACGTTCCTTATATTCTGGATACCATCAAACTTCTCACCGAAGAACAGCTCACCGTTCCCCTGATCGGCTTTGCTGGAGCTCCATTTACCCTTGCGAGTTACATGCTAGAAGGCGGTCCCTCAAAAAACTACTATAAAACAAAAGCAATGATGTACCGGGACCCAGCCACTTGGTATCTCTTAATGGAAAAACTTGGCAAAATGACGGCTGACTATCTGAATGCGCAAATTGAGGCAGGCGCTAGCGCCGTCCAATTATTCGATTCATGGGTAGGCGCATTAAGCAAAGAAGACTATGCCGAATACATCAAGCCAATCATGCGAAAAATCATCAATAGCATCAAAGTGAGCCATCCAGAAGTGCCCATCGTCATGCAAGCAGTCGCATCAAGTCACTTGCTAGAAGAATTTGCTGACTTAAAAGTGGACGTTGTTGGAATCGACTGGCGCATCCAAATTGGTCAAGCCAGAACTTTCCTTCCAGTGAAAGCCTTACAAGGCAATCTGGATCCGAGTTTGCTTCTTGCTCCCGAAAAGTGTCTTGAAAAAGCACAAACCATTTTAAAAGAAGGAAGTAAGCATCCAGGCTTTATTTTTAACCTCGGTCATGGCGTTTTCCCAGAAGTAAAACCAGAAATGTTAAAGCAATTAACTGACTTTGTTCATGAAAACAGTGAAAAATTATTAAAAGAAGGAGATTAAGACAATGAAAACAGTAGGATTACTTGTTATGGCATACGGAACGCCATATAAAGATGAAGACATTGAACGTTATTATACCGACATCAGGCACGGTAAGAAACCAACCGAAGAAATGATAGCAGACTTACGTAGCCGTTACCATGCGATTGGTGGCCTTTCGCCGCTTGCAAAAATTACAGAAGAACAAGCTTATGGACTCGAACGCGTATTAAATGAAGCTCAAAACGATGTAGAATTTAAAGCTTACATAGGTCTAAAACACATCGAGCCGTTCATTGAAGACGCGGTCAAGGAAATGTATCAAGACGGAATTGAAGAAGCCATATCGATCGTTCTTGCCCCGCATTACTCAAGCTTTAGTGTTGCTTCTTATAACAAGCGAGCGCAAGAAGAAAGCGAAGCAATCGGTGGTCCTAAAATCACTTCCATCAATGACTGGTATAAAAATCCACTATTTATCAAAATGTGGGCGGACCGAATTAATGAAACAGCAAATGAAATTCCAGAAAACGAGCTGAACGAAACTGTCCTTGTTGTATCGGCGCACAGTCTTCCTGAGAAAATCAAACAATTTGGCGATCCGTATCCCAACCAATTGAAAGAAACAGCCGAATTGATTTTTAATGAAGTAAAAGTGCCACATTACGCGCTTGGGTGGCAAAGCGAAGGAAAAACAGGGGAACCGTGGCTTGGTCCAGATGTTCAAGATTTAACTCGCGATCTTTATGAAAAACATCACTATAAACATTTTATCTATACGCCAGTTGGTTTTGTCGCGGAGCATTTAGAAGTTCTTTACGATAATGACTATGAATGCAAAGTAGTGACAGAGGAAGTGGGAGCAAGCTATCATCGACCAAAAATGCCAAATGCGGATCCAGAATTTTTGAACGTATTGAAATCTGTTGTTTTAGATGCTTATCACGAAAATCATTAAAAAAGAGCCAAATGGCTCTTTTTTAATGAAATGATATGAAAACGATTTCTTATTTTTTAGTAGAATACTATACTACTTTAATCAGATTCTCATTTTTGTCGGGCATAATAAGTGAGTACAATAAATCAGCGAGGAGGATATACAAATGGAAACGCTGAATGAACTCAAACAAATAATGGAAAATATGACAATTTACATGTCGATAAATGGATATACGAAAAGAAGTTTTGCGAAAGCAACGGGAATCTCTCAAAATACATTTGCAGCAATGTTGGCTGGAAAAATAAAAAATGAGAAGAAAGCTGTGCGCTACATAGAGCAAGCAACTGAGAAGTTAAATCTGGAACAAGATTACTTCAAAAAGTCACGTGAAGAAATTATGCAAGCTCCGATTAATTATCAAGATGAAGAAAAACTGCATATCGGCAATGAAAAATTCAATGCCCTCAGTTTACTTCTTAAAATTGGCGAAATTCATTATAAATGGGAATAGAAGAACGGGCGTGAAACGAAACATTTCGCGTCCGTTTTTTTTTGTTGACTAATCAAGTAATTTCAACTAAAATAGAACCAATTTTGAGGCTAGTTATTTTGGATTGGGAGTGAAGTACTTGATTAAAAAGCTGACGGCGTCAGATGACCAAAAACTGAAAGCATTACTTAAACCGGAAGCTCTATTGAATATTTTTATTCTTGGGGATATCGAAAATTTTGGTTATGATCACGAGTTTATTGACATCTGGGGGGATTACGACGCGGAAGGAGAACTTCGAGCTTGCCTACTTCGATTTGAACGGAATTTTCTACCTTACTCGAAGACAGATGATTTTGACGCAGCAGGATTTGCAGAAATTATTCAAGCACATGAAAATACAATGATAAGTGGTATGCCGCGAGCAACGGAGCCGCTTGAAAAACTTATTCCAGAGCTAAGTGAAAAGAGTCACAAATCGCACTTCTGCAAATGTGAGAATGCAAGTATGATGGATGCGAATGGAGAAGTCATTATCCGCTCAGCTGTAAAGGAAGAAGTCGGTGAAATCATCAAACTGAGAAAACAAATCAAGGAATTCGGCGAGCGAAATGAAAATGAAGAATTAATCGCGGAGCAACTTGAACAAGGCTCAAAACGAATTTATTACATTGAACAAGACGGCAAGATAGTGTCTGTTGCAGAGTCCACTGCTGAAAATTCCTTTTCGGCAATGATCGTTGGAGTAGCGACACTTGCGGAATATCGTGGACAAGGATTTGCCAGCACGATCATGAAACGACTTTGTTGTGATTTGCTAGCAGAAGGGAAAACACCATGTCTGTTTTACGATAACCCAGTAGCTGGGAAAATGTACCGCAAAATTGGATTTACGGACGTTGGCGATTATACCTTATATCGTTAAAGCAAGAAACAAAAGACGTAGCCTTTTCAATGGAAGAGGCTATTTTTCATAAAACTGGACTGCAGTTGTATAGAAATTCAACTAAAATTTGCTATACTAAAAGAAGAAACAATGAACAGGAGAGATGAAAATGAATGATGTAAAAGCACATCAAGTTGAAGCAAGTAGAACCGCATCCAAACAGGTGATTATGCAAAAAGTGTTAAACTGGTTTGTCATCTCGCTGTTAGTGGCAACGATAGGAGCAGCAGTAGGTAACTCACTCGATCCAAGTTGGTTTATTCCACTTGTTATCTTAGAATTTGTTTTCCTTATAGCAGCCGTTGTGGTGCGTCGGAGCAAAACAGCTAACCGGACATGGGGTTTTCCACTCTTACTGGGCTTTGCTTTCGTTACGGGGCTCATGACTGGTCCAACACTCACTTATTTTTTCACTGCTGGAGCTGGAGCGGCCGTTTTGATGGCCTTTGTAACAGCTTCCGTGACTTTCACCGTTTTAGGGTTTGTTGGGGCAAAAATGAAAAAAGATTTGCAATTTCTTAGTTCAGCTTTATTTGCCGCGCTGATCATTTTAGTGCTTTTTTCCTTATTTGGTTTATTTGTTCCAATAGGTGGCATGACGACAATCATTGCAGGATTTGGAACCTTACTTTTTTCTGTGTATATTCTGTTTGATTTTAACCAAATTATGAAACGAGATGTGACGCTTGATGATGTACCTATGCTGTCGTTAAGTTTGTATCTTGATTTCCTTAATCTGTTTTTATATCTGCTTCAACTTTTCGCAGGTTCACGCGATTAAGTAGGATCACTAGGGGTTTTTCCTCTAGTGATTTTTTTACAAATAAGCGGGTATACTATTAGACAAAGTGGATAAAATCTTTTATAATTGTTTTAAAGGTCAAATAAGGTCAAACTTATTTCTTTCCAAAGGAGGCCAAAAAATGGAAATGCAAAAATTTACCCAGCAAGTACAAGAGACCATTGCAGAAGCGCAAAAACTTGCTGTAGAAAGAGAACATCAAGCGATTGATGTTTCACATGTTTTTAAAATCCTATTACAAGAAAGCGACTTTGCCGAGCGAGTTTATGAAGTGGCAGAAGTCGATATTGAAAAATTAAAACAAGTCGTAGATATCGAACTAGATAAAATCCCTGCGGTAATGGGGGCAAGTGTTAAATACGGTGAGTCAATGAGCAACGAATTATACCAGTTGATTGTCCGTGCTGAAACAGAAGAAAAAGAATTGCAAGATGAATTTATATCCACAGAGCATTTGCTTCTTGCAATCATGGAACAAAAAGAAAACCCGATAACAAAGGAAATCGAGTCACAAGGTAAGACAAAGAAAACCATTTTGGATGCTGTTCAAATGATCAGAGGAGGAAAAAGAGTGACTAGCCAGAATGCAGAAGAAAATTATGAAGCACTATCTAAATATGGCCGTGATCTTGTTGCTGAAGTACGAAGCGGCAAGCTCGATCCAGTCATTGGACGTGACGCTGAAATTCGGAATGTGATCCGGATTTTATCACGTAAAACGAAAAACAATCCAGTATTAATCGGAGAACCAGGCGTTGGGAAAACCGCTATCGTAGAAGGTCTTGCTCAACGAATTGTGCGTAAAGACGTTCCAGAAGGTTTAAAAGATAAGACGATTATCTCGCTTGACCTAGGATCGCTAATTGCAGGAGCGAAATATCGCGGTGAATTTGAAGAACGCTTAAAAGCAGTCTTACAAGAAGTAAAAGAATCAGATGGTCAAATTCTCCTCTTCATTGATGAGATCCATACCATCGTTGGTGCTGGTAAAACCGAGGGCGCTATGGATGCTGGCAATATGTTGAAACCAATGCTTGCTCGCGGTGAGCTTCACTGTATTGGCGCGACAACACTTGATGAGTACCGCCAGTATATTGAAAAAGATGCAGCCTTAGAACGTCGCTTCCAAAAAGTGCTAGTTCCAGAACCAACCGTAGAAGATACCGTCTCGATTTTACGTGGCCTAAAAGAGCGTTTTGAAATTCACCACGGTGTTAATATTCATGATAATGCACTTGTGGCGGCAGCAACACTTTCCAATCGCTACATTACCGATCGCTTTTTACCGGATAAAGCAATTGACTTGATCGATGAAGCCTGTGCAACGATTCGTGTTGAAATCGACTCCATGCCAAGCGAACTAGATGAAGTAACTCGTAAAGTGATGCAGCTTGAAATCGAAGAAGCGGCACTAAAAGAAGAAAAAGATTCGGCGAGTGAACGCCGACTTGAAATGCTACAACGCGAACTAGCTGACTACAAAGAAGAAGCCAATAAAATGAAATCGAAGTGGGAAAGCGAAAAAGGCGAAATCGGCAAAATTCGTGAAGTACGTGAACGAATCGATGCCATGCGCCATGAGCTAGAAGAAGCCGAAAATAACTATGATTTAACACGTGCAGCAGAACTGCGACATGGCAAGATTCCTGCAGCAGAAAAAGAACTCGCTGAACTTGAAAAACAAAACCGTGAAAAAACACAAAATGAAGATCGGTTGTTGCAAGAAGCAGTGACAGAAAATGAAATCGCCGAAATTATCGGACGCTGGACCGGAATTCCCGTTACGAAATTAGTGGAAGGTGAACGCGAAAAACTACTCAAGTTAAGTGATGCTCTCCATGAAAAAGTCATTGGCCAAGATCAAGCAGTGGATCTTGTAAGTGATGCGGTGCTTCGGGCACGTGCAGGAATCAAAGATCCAAAACGCCCAATCGGTTCCTTTATTTTCCTTGGACCAACTGGAGTTGGGAAAACGGAGCTAGCCAAAGCACTTGCCTATAATATGTTCGATTCAGAAGATCATATGATTCGAATTGATATGTCCGAATACATGGAAAAACATTCAGTTTCCCGGCTTGTCGGGGCACCTCCTGGCTATGTTGGCTATGAAGAAGGTGGTCAGCTAACCGAAGCAGTGCGCCGCAATCCGTATTCCATCATTTTGCTCGATGAAATTGAAAAAGCCCATCCAGATGTGTTTAACATTCTTTTACAAGTCTTGGATGACGGTCGCATTACAGATTCACAAGGTCGAATGGTCGACTTTAAGAATACCGTCATCATCATGACAAGTAACATCGGTTCGACAATGCTCCTTGAACGAGCTGAAAATGGCGAAATATCGGATGAACTTGAACAAGATGTCTTGGCGACACTTCAAGCTTCCTTTAAGCCAGAATTTTTGAATCGGGTAGACGATATCATCTTATTCAAGCCGCTCACACTTGAAAACATTAAGGGCATCGTCGAAAAACTTGTGGATGAGCTTCAAGAACGACTTGAGGCACAAGAAATTCACATTGCGATTTCTGATGAAGCGAAGAGCTTTATTGCGGAGGAAGCCTATGATCCGGTTTACGGGGCACGTCCTTTGAAACGCTACTTGGTTCGCCACGTTGAGACACCACTTGCGCGTGCGATTGTTTCAGGCGAAGTTATGCCTCATTCGTCCGTTGAAATTGGTCTCGAAAATGGCACGTTTACCTTTAATACGAAATAAATGAAGTGAAAGCAGGGTCTCTTGCTTCTTGCAAGGGGCTCTTTGCATGTTTGAAATTTGGAAACAAGGGAATTTTAAGGAAGAAAAGGTTAAGTTCGAAAGGATGAGGAAAAATGAAACTGGTTTTAATTCGCCACGGACAAAGTGAATGGAATAAACTGAACTTGTTCACCGGCTGGCACGATGTTGATTTGTCGGAACAAGGTGTAGAAGAAGCTAAAACTGCGGGAAAACGCATTAAAGAAGCTGGGCTTGAATTTGACGTTGCTTTCACTTCCGTTTTGACGCGTGCTATTAAAACACTGGATTATGCGCTTGAAGAATCAGGCCAACTCTGGGTGCCTGTACATAAGTCTTGGCGGCTTAATGAACGGCATTATGGTGCGCTACAAGGCTTGAATAAAAAAGAAACGGCAGAGAAATATGGTGCCGATCAAGTGCAACTTTGGCGCCGGAGCTATGATACGCTTCCTCCATTACTAGATGAAAATGACGAACGCCAAGCTAAAAACGATCGTCGTTATCAGTTGCTAGATACACATGCAATTCCTTCAGGTGAAAATCTAAAGGTTACGCTTGAACGGGTGATTCCTTATTGGATGGATACGATTGCACCAGAAATTAAGTCAGGCAAGCGTGTTATCATTGCAGCGCATGGAAATAGTTTGCGAGCACTCGTGAAGTTCTTAGAAGGTATCAGTGATGATGCTATCATGGAACTTGAAATCCCAACAGGTGTTCCACTTGTTTATGAATTAGATGAAGATTTAAAACCAACGAATAAATATTATCTGGACAAATAAAAAAAGCGCTCCGTTTTTGCGGAGTGCTTTTTTTATTTGATGTCGTAAATTTCACTGTCCTTAGGCATGAGGGCAGGAATAATCAAAACGAACACAGAAATTCCAACTGTTAAAATTAAGCCAGTTGTTAAACTAAACGGTACAGAAAGCATTGATGAAAGAACGAATTCAGCCATCATTGATAGGAAAAAGACCCAAACAACTGTAACGATATAGCGCATTCGAAACACCTCATTTCACATCATTCAACAGTTTCATTCTAGCACAAAGCAAGGGAGCTTGACAACTTGTGAGATAGTTGGTAATATCCTTGGAGGCTAAGAAGAAACAAGCTATTTACCTTTTTTTGTATTTGTTTTGACATCAAACTGTCACTAGAAACACACTAAACTAACACAATGGTTTGGTACAATGTAACAAGACTTGTTAGTCAATAATAAAGAAAATAAACACTCGAAGAACAGGATGTGCTCGAAGTAGAATGAAAAAATGGAAATTAGCGCTTGCGGCTTTTATTACAGCAGCAGGAATAAGCGCACCACTTGCAGCAACACAAGCGGAGGCAACGGATGAAATGGCCGTTCAAGCATCTCTGCAGAAAATGACTTTAAATCAAAAACAATTTATTCAAGATATCGCGCCAAAAGCGCAGGAATTACAAAAGAAATATCAAGTATTAAGCAGTGTTTCGCTTGCCCAAGCAATTGTTGAATCAAATTGGGGAAACAGCGGTTTGTCGACTGAGGCGAACAACCTATTTGGCATCAAAGGTTCTTATAATGGATCTTCAGTCACAATGTCAACTAAAGAATATAGCGGTGACGAAGTAAAACAAATTGACGCGGCATTTCGGGCTTACCCAGACCGAGAGGCCTCTCTTGAAGATCACACGCTACTATTTGTAAATGGAACAAGCGGCAATCCGTCTTTATATCAAGCAGTTCTAGGAGAAACAGATTATAAAAAAGCGGCACTAGCGATTGAAGAAGCTGGTTACGCAACAGATCCAAATTATGCCGAAGTTTTGATACAAACTGTTGAAATGTTTGGATTAACTGCCTATGACGATATTTATGATCACATGAAAAAAGAAGAAAGCATGCTCGCGTATGGCACAATCGAAGAGCCGAAAGATTATGCGGTTTGGAACTTGCCGAGCGGGATGAAAGACGCTGAAAAAACAGCTTCTGCAGCATCTTTAAAAGGAAAACAACTGCGCGTAGGTAAAAAAGCAGAAATGCAAAATGGCAGTCACTGGTTTGAAATTTACGACGAACAAGATAAGCGAATCGGTTGGCTAGAAGAAACCGCGATGGATGTTTTCTACACAGCTAAAAATGAAACTAATTTCGAATTGAAGAAATATATCATTGATTCCGATCAAAAAATTTATCGCTATCCAGTAGAAGATCAAAAACGTGTGGTTGGCGAAATGAAGTCATATAAAGGTCAAAAGTTAGAGATTGATCGCAGAGCTGATGTGAAAAACGAATACTGGTATCGCTTCAAAGATAAAGATGGTCAAGTCATTGGTTGGTCAAAGGCACCAGGATTCTCAGATAACAATCCAAATAAAACGAAATAACCCTTATTTAGCTTAACCCTTTAGAGTTACACTTTTATCCAAAGTGAGCATCTAAAGGGTTTTTCGATGCTAAAAGAAAGAATGGTTGCTAAAAAAACAGCGTTCTGTTAAAATTAGTACCAGGTCATAAAAACAGCTTTTTAAATTCGTTCAAATATGGAGGAATCGTAATGAATGCAGGAATTCTAGGAGTAGGGAAATACACACCTGAAAGAATTTTAACAAACTTTGATTTAGAAAAAATGATGGATACATCGGATGAATGGATTAAAACAAGAACTGGAATTGAAGAAAGACGCATTGCGCGTGATGATGAATATACACATGATATGGCATATGAAGCAGCTAAGAATGCAATTGAAAATGCGGGCTTAACTCCAGAAGATATTGATTTAATTATTGTTGCGACAGTTACACAGGAAGCTAATTTTCCTTCTGTTGGGAATATCATTCAAGATCGCTTAGGTGCGAGACACGCAGCTGCGATGGATCTTGAAGCCGCTTGTTCCGGTTTTACTTACGGAATTGTAACAGGTGCGCAGTTCATTCAAACGGGTGCTTATAAGCATGTCGTAGTTGTTGGGGCTGATAAGCTTTCAAAAATTACAGACTGGGATGACAGAAGTACAGCTGTCTTGTTTGGTGACGGGGCGGGGGCTGTTGTACTGGGCCCTGTTTCAGAAGACAAGGGACTGCTCTCCTTTGTGCTTGGATCAGATGGTTCTGGTGGCAAGTATCTTAACTTGAAAGAAGAAAATGATAAACTTTACATGAATGGACGAGAAGTGTTCCGATTTGCCGTTCGAAAAATGGGAGATGCTTCCCTTGAAGTTCTTGAAAAAGCGGGGCTTCAAAAAGAAGATCTAGACTTGTTAATTCCGCATCAAGCAAACATTCGGATCATGGAAGCTTCACGAGAACGGCTTGACTTGCCAGAAGAAAAAATGATCAAGACAGTTCAAAAGTATGGAAATACATCTGCTTCTTCGATTGCACTTGCGCTTGTAGATGCTGTTCAAGAAGGTCGCGTAAAAGATGGTGATAATTTGCTACTAGTTGGTTTTGGTGGCGGCTTAACTTGGGGTGCGCTTGTACTTCGTTGGGGCAAATAATTTAAAATATGGATGCGCAAACTGATTACGAATTTATGGCGAAGTAGGCGCATCCTTTCTTTTTTTGTGATATAATAATAGCGGCTTTATGGTCGCTTCAATAGAAATTGAAATTTTATTTTGTTCTTTTATTTTGTTTTTTTCTATGATTGAGGCAACCGTTTTAAAAAATGACTCCTGATTAACAGAAGTTGTTTTTTCATGAGCTCAAAAACAAGGAGATGAGAAAATGGAGAGAAGAAGAGTCGTTGTTACTGGAGTTGGAGCTGTTACGCCAATTGGAAATGACGCGGAAACAGCATGGGATAATGCCAAGAAAGGTGTAAACGGTGTGGCTCCACTTACTCGTTTAAACCCAGATGATTTTCCAGTCAAAATCGCAGCTGAACTAAAAGACTTTGATGTCGAAAGATATATTGACAAAAAAGAAGCGCGTAAAATGGACCGCTTCACGCATTATGCGATTGCAGGTGCAGAGATGGCGCTTCAAGATGCAAACTTTACGGTAGACGAGACAAATGCTGAACGTGTCGGTGTTTGGATTGGTTCTGGGATTGGTGGCATGGAAACCTTTGAGAATCAATATGAAACTTACAGCACACGTGGCCTTCGTCGCGTTAGCCCATTCTTTGTTCCAATGATGATTCCAGATATGGCATCTGGACAAGTTTCGATTCGTTTTGGAACAAAGGGCATCAATACGGCAACCGTAACGGCTTGTGCGACAGGAACGAATTCCATTGGAGATGCATTCAAAGTTATCGAACGCGGTGATGCGGATGTAATGATTAGTGGTGGAACTGAAGCACCAATCACAAAAATGTCACTTGCAGGATTCTGTGCAAACAAAGCCTTATCGCTTAACCCAGATCCTGAAACAGCATGCCGCCCGTTCGATAAAGACCGGGATGGATTTATTATCGGTGAAGGTGCGGGGATTGTTATCCTTGAAGAATATGAACATGCGAAAGCACGTGGAGCTAAAATTTATGCCGAAGTTATCGGCTATGGGGCAACGAGCGATGCTTATCATATTACAGCGCCAGCACCAAATGGTGAAGGTGCCGCCCGTGCAATGGAAATGGCGCTTCAAGATGCAGATGTGGCACCAGAAGAAGTTGATTACATCAATGCACACGGGACAAGTACAGGTTACAATGACAAGTATGAAACAGCGGCGGTAAAAACAGTTTTCAAAGATTACGCGCATGATTTGCTCATCAGTTCCACAAAATCAATGACAGGACATACATTAGGTGCGTCTGGCGGAATTGAAGCAATCTTCTCGGTTCTTGCTATCCGAGACGGTATTGTACCGCCAACGATTCATTTGAAACATCCAGACCCTGAATGTGATCTAGATTATGTAGCAAATGAAGCCCGCGAAAAAGATGTGACAATTGCAATGTCGAACTCATTCGGCTTCGGTGGTCACAACGCAACACTTGTATTCAAAAAAGTAACAGATTGATAGTTTAAAAAAGCCTACAAGATGCTAATACTAAGCATCTTGTAGGCTTTTTTTATTTTTAGCGACGTTTACGGCCAAGTCCCATTGCATTTTCCATTTTGCGTAGCGTTTTGCCCGCTTTTGTCCTAGCTTTCTCTGCACCCTCGTCTAAGATGCGATCCAGTTCCTCGGAACCAAGAAAATACTCATAGCGTTCCTGAATAGGCGCAAGTTCAGCAACAACAACTTCTGCTAAATCACTCTTGAAGTCGCCGTAACCTTTATCCGAGTACTCAGCTTCTAGCTCTTTGATCGCTTTTCCAGTGAGAGCAGAATAAATAGCCAATAAGTTCGAAATCCCAGGTTTGTTTTCTTTATCATAAGCGATAATACCAGACGAATCCGTTACAGCACTTTTAATTTTTTTTGTTATCGTGCTTGGCGGATCGAGTAAGTAAATCGAGCCCTTCGTGTTTTCATCCGATTTACTCATTTTTTTGGTAGGTTCTTGAAGCGACATGACCCGCGCCCCTTGTTTAGGGACATACATTTCTGGAACCGTGAAAATCTCATTATGCTTATTGTTAAAGCGAATAGCAAGGTCACGTGTAAGCTCGATATGTTGTTTTTGATCTTCTCCAACAGGCACAAGGTTGGTTTGATAAAGCAAAATATCTGCGGCCATGAGCGGGGGATAAGTAAGTAACCCTGCGCTAACCCCGGATTTTCCAGCTGATTTATCTTTGAATTGTGTCATCCGTTCTAATTCGCCAATATAAACGTTACATTGTAAAATCCAAGCCGCTTGTGCGTGGGCAGGAACTTCAGATTGAACAAACAAAGTAGATTTCTCTGGATCTAGCCCAACAGCCAAATAAAGTGCGGCAAGGCTACGAATTTGATTGCGCAGCTTTAAACGATCTTGTGGAACGGTAATCGCGTGCTCATCAACAATACAGTAATAACAGTCAAATTCATCTTGAAATTGCCCGAATTGTTTTAACGCGCCGATGTAATTTCCAAGCGTTAAGTCTCCACTTGGTTGAATGCCTGAAAAGATGATTTTTTTCATTGTTTTTCCTCCTTGACGATACCTAACATCTCATGAAATAAAAAAAATCGCCTCTAGCTAGAATTTTTGGTTCTAGCTAGGGACGAATTTATTTTCCGCGGTGCCACCCTGTTACTTCTTGCCAAATGCAAAAAGCGCTTAAAAAAGATAACGGCTTTATGCCGCTGACGGCTACTTTTTGTGTTCGCAGTCAGTCCTCAGGAAGCCCATTCGATTCAGCCGATTTATCTGTTTTCACCATCCACAGACTCTCTAGAAAAAAGAACTGAATGTACTTTTCTTCCTTGTTAACGCATCGATATAATGACATTAGTCTATCAATTTAATAAGCAACTGTCAAACTATAGGTAGTATAAAATGAGTGATAACATGCTGCTTAAAAACACAAGAATACTACTTAAAATCATATCTGCATACGGCAATCCGACGAGTTCAGAAAGCATCATATCGGAAAACTCGTTTTCTTCATCACCGCGAATTTTTCGTGCTACTTTTCGAAAGCCATAATGGACTCGATCCAAAAAACCACTGCGCATAATATAAACGAGTAAACCAATCAGAAAGGCAATCAAACTAACATAAAAAGAGATATTGATGTAATGAATGAGGGCGAGCCCAGGACCAAAAAAAAGAATAGCAAAAATGATTAATTCTTGAATCAGTAAATAAATAAACGTTCGTTTAAGCAATCTCTTCACCTCGAAATAGGAATCGATCTAACTTTAGCACAAAATGGATGAAAAAACTAATCGTTCCCAGTCTTTTTAAGTTTAGAAAAAGAGTGAATTTAGTTCAAATAAAAGTTATTCATGAAAAAAATTCAAAAAAATAAGAGCACTCACTTTGTGTTGTACCAATGGTTTTCTTGTTTTTTAACAAAATAAGTAAAATTTTTATATGGACAACTGGTAAAAAAAAGTATATAAATAAAGATAATCCTATTTTCATTTGGGGTTAATCAAATTTTCACTTTGCTCTAAAAATAGAGATTGTAAATTCGAATGTTGGAAAGGGAATAAAGTTGTTTGATTAAACTAACCTTATTTTCTGAAAACTTAATCAATGTAATGTTATTAACGAAAAGCTAGGCGTAGAACGTTCTTTTGAATTGATTCAATTGTCTAATTTTTTCATTGTGATAACTTTTTAACAAATTGAAACTTTCATCCTGTTTTGTTTAATTGATT
>NZ_JAATJW010000057.1 GCF_011800755.1 Listeria valentina | reverse complement strand
TAGTTCAGTGCGCTCAAAAATTAGTTTTTCCTTGAAAATAATTTAAAAGTTCAGCTTGACTTATTACCACTAGACTTTTTATGGTTTGGAAGATTTCTTGCGGAGCGTTTTCTTGTGTGAGATCAAAGTTTAAAATTTTTACGTCGATTTTAAATTTTTTCTGATATTTCGCTTTCATCTTTTCTAATTTTTCTTTAGAACGTGCGACTAAAACTAAGTTTTCTTTTTGGCTAGCATAATAAGTTGAAAATGCCTCGCCAATACCTGATGAAGCACCAGTAATGAGTGTATAACGATTCATAAGAATACCACCTTTTTTATTAATGTCTAGACATGAATGTCTAGACATTAATTATAGGGGATTCTCTCAAAATTGCAAGTCTTTTTTGAAAAATAGGAGAAAAGAAGATCTATTTTCTTGATTTGAGCAATTTTTACTCAAAGTCCACCACAACAAACTTTTGCCTAAACAAAAATTCCTTTTAGCGGCTTGCTTTGCTATAATAAGATTAAATCAAGCATATTAGGGTGAGCGCATTTTGAAGGAACCAACAGAAAAGTTAAAGTGGATCACATTGAACTATGTATATGATCCCAATTTTTATTTCGTTAACTTCCAAGAGGAGCGGTTTGATGCGCTAAAAAATTACGATAAAAACTTTCCTTCTCGTAATGAACTCTTACATACGATTTACTGGCTAGAGTGGAAAGGTTTTGTGATTCGCAAACAACCGTTTATTAAATCCAAGAAAACGTATTTGATTACGGACAAGGGGAAATTATTGTATTGGCAACTCGAACGAATGGGGTTTCAAAAAGATTTTTGAGGGGAAATGGTGTGGGAGAAGCTAGCTTTCTGCTTTTTTATATCTCTCCAAATTATCGCGTGGGCGACAATTTGGAGAGATTTTTTATCTGTTTTTTCCAATCACGATGGTGGTGTAACTGTTTACGGTCAGCAGATAATAAATGATATACATGATCGTGTAGCTAACCGTTGAAACGAAAACAGGGAAGGTGAGATCAACCTCAAGCAATTTAGCAAGACAAAGCAGTGCTACGTTGCTATGAGCAATTCCGAGTACAAGGGGAATCAAGAAGATAACCAGAATTTGCCTTGCGATACTGAAACGGATTTCTTTGCGAGTTACGCCGATTTTTTTGAGTATCTCATAAGTCTCACGGTCATTATAAGCTTCTGTTAGTTGTTTGAAATAAATAATACTACCGGTTGCAGCGAGAAAGACAAGACCAATGAACATACCAATAAACATGAGTACGCCAGAGGTATTCATCATTGTGCGGTAAATGGCTGGATAGCTTAGCAAAGAGTCTCTTTCTGGAAAGCGTTTATCCATTCGTTCGCTTATCGTTTCTGCAGTTTTTGCATCACGCACGTTAATCGAAACAACTTCTCTCATTGGCTTTATATTTAATTGGGTAAGTACTTCATCAGGTAAAATCACCGTGGCAGAATATAAAGATTGAATTACAATTTGGTTACTATAGTGAATAGTGAAACCAACTGTTTTATCACTCAATTTAAATTTTAAGTTTTTGGGTTCACGACTAAGTGTTTCATTATCAAGATTAAAATAAGAAGGATACGTGATTAGCGCTTCACCAGGTTTAAAAGTAGGCGGTGTGCGTTTAGGATAAATATCCTTATAGAGTCGCGTATAGTCTGTTTGACTAATAGCCAGATAATTTTTCCCATCAAATGAAAGAACAGGTGGAATTTTTTTATCTGTTGTAATTGGATGTATTTCATAAACGGATGTCTCTTGTTGGAACGTGACAGGGTGCGTGAGATCTGAATGTGCAGCAGCGATTATTTTTTTTGCTATTTCATCGTCTTCAGGCTTGGTATATTCAAATGCGGTTATAATTTCGTTTTTAGCAGTTTGGTTTGCATTGTAATAGAGACTTCCCAATGCGCCGATTGCAGATATCGTAATCGCACTCAGTATCGCGATGATTGACAGCGTTTTCGTGTTTGAAAGAATTCGAGAAGATAGTTGCGAATTGGTTATGAGATTCATTCCACGATAGAAAGAGTGCTTCGCGATCCGAACTTTTTTTAGTAAGTAAGGTAAGAAAAAAGCAATGAACAAAGCCGTACCAAGAATTGTGAGAAATAAAATTAAAATGACAGTGTAGCCAAGTCCAATTCTTGCCCAAATGGAATTTTCAGTTCCAAGTGGTTGTAAGGCGATGAAATACCCTAAACCAATTAGACTAAGCGATAAAATTGATAGAAATAGAGAAGGTTTTAGTGCTTTTTCGCGTTTTCGCTCTGAATAGAACAAATCAAGCAACGAGTGCTGATAGATAATCTGAAAGCCTAGGAGTGAAGTGAAAAAAGTGATAAGTACAAAGATAATGCTAGTATTGATAACGGCGTCCCAAGAAAATACAAAGGTGCTTAAAACACGGTCATCCATCATGTTAAGCAAGATGGCGACAAAAAGTTTGGATAAAAAGCTTCCTAAGATGATGCCAACGATCAAAGCGCCGATTCCCATGATGAAATTTTCATAAAAAAGCATTCGCCCAATTTGTCCTTTTCGAAGGCCTAACAAGGAATAAAGACCAATTTCTTTTTTTCGTCTACGCATGAAAAAATTATTTGAAAATAAAATAAAGATCGCAATAAAAGCAAGTAGAATAATAGAAGCAGCTGAAAAAACCACGCTAAGCTTATCCGAACGATTAATGCGATGAGCAATCGTTGGGTCTTTCGAAAGCATGACAAACATGTAGTAAATCATAATGGAAAAACTCATCGAAGCAAAGTAAAGAAAATAATGAATGAAATTATGTTTGACATTTTTTTTGGCAAGATCAAATAATGTCATTCACATTGCCTCCAAGTTTTGCTAAGATATCCAAAATCTTTTGAAAGAATTCTTTACGAGATTTAGAGCCTCGATAAATTTCAGTATAAATCTCGCCATCTGTAATAAACAAAATGCGTTTACAAAAGCTAGCTGCAAAAGCATCATGTGTTACCATGAGAATGGTTGCCTTTTCGTTTTCATTAAGGTCTCGCAGGCTTTCCAGTAAATCAGCAGCGGATTTGGAATCCAGTGCCCCTGTGGGTTCATCTGCAAAAATAAGACGTGGATTCGCGATGATTGCTCGGCTCGCGGCAGTGCGCTGTTTTTGCCCTCCAGAAACCTCAGTTGGATATTTATCTAAAATAGAACGAATGGAAAAAACATCACTAATTCGCTCAACGGCTGCTTCAATTTCAGCTACTGGTCGTTTTTCAAGCGCGAGTGGTAAAATAATATTTTCTCGAATCGAGAGCGTATCAAGCAAATTATAATCTTGGAAAATAAAACCAAGTTGTTCTCGTCTGAAAAGAGACATTTCTTGTTCATTCATCTCTTCCAGATCATGGCCAGCAATTTTCACTTCGCCAGATGTAGGATTATCGATTGTCGAGAGGACATTCAGCAAAGTTGACTTTCCAGCACCAGAAGGACCCATGATTCCAACAAATTCGCCTTCGTATATCTCTAGACTGATGTTAGAAAGCGCAGTATAGACATTTCCTTTACTTCCGTACACTTTGCGAACATGTTTGGTTTCTAAAACGGGTTCCATAACTCTTCCTCCTTTAAAATACTCCACCTTTAGTTTACGATAAATAGGACAAATTTGCCTGCTTACAAGATGACAAAATAGCTAATCAGCCTTACAAATTCGTCATCTTAGGACAAAGAAGTTGCAACGGCTCTATTGTAGCGTAAAAAAGAACCGTCTGGCAATGCCTAACTAGGCTCGGCAAAATACATAAAAACAGGCAAGTCCCACTGCGGGTTCTTGCCTGTTTGATTTTAGATTCTAAAGAAAGCTTCAATTTCTTCCAGTGGAAGGAGGTTGCCCACGAAAAAAGCACCAAACTCGCCGAAACGTGCACTTGTTTCATCAAAACGCATTTCTGTGACGATTCGCTTGAAGTCTAGCGCGTCATCTGCAAATAAAGTGACGCCCCATTCATAATCATCTAAACCGATTGAACCGCCGATGATTTGGCTAACTTTACCCGCATAAGTTCGACCGATTGAACCGTGATCACGAATCATCCGACGACGCTCTTCCATGTCGAGCATATACCAGTTATCGTTGCCTTCGCGTTTTTTGTTCATTGGGTAGAAACAAATATGTTTTTTTGGCGGTAACTCTGGATAAAGCCTAGCACGAACATGCTTGTTTTCGTAAGGATTTTCGTCACCAGCCATATGTGCCGCTAAATAATTGCTTAATTCCACAACCGAAACATACGAATAAGTTGGAATTAAGAAATCCGCAATTTCGAGTTTGTTAAAGCGATTTTCAATTGCATTGATATCTTCAAGTGTTGGGCGAAGCAAGAAAAAGACAAAATCTGCTTTTTGACCAACGATCGAGTAAAAAGTTTGCTCGCCTTCACCAATATTTTTCGTTAATTCAAGTTCGGAAAGAAATTTACTAAATTCCGTTAAAATCCGCGACCGTTCTGCTTCCGAAAGTTCGCGCCAGCTCGTCCAATCTACCGAGCGAAAATCATGTAGGCAGTACCAGCCGTCTAGCGTTTTTAC
This sequence comes from Listeria valentina, assembly GCF_011800755.1. Taxonomy (GTDB): domain Bacteria; phylum Bacillota; class Bacilli; order Lactobacillales; family Listeriaceae; genus Listeria; species Listeria valentina. The sequence goes on along the minus strand of NZ_JAATJW010000057.1, from coordinate 10,385 downwards.
AGCTTCATTCATGTCGAACACTCCTTTATGTATCTTATTTCACTTAACGTTAATTTTATCACACTTCAAGGGCAAAAGTCTTTTTTCATGAACTGGAACCCGCGGTCAGGCTACTGGAATGAAAAAGGCTAAGCAAAACTGTGCGCATAAAAAAACTCCCCCGAAGAGGAGCCTAAAAATTAATGGTGAAGAGGAGGTGTTGAAGCGATCGCTGTAATATTTCCATCAATGGTCCAGTCGGTCACCTCATAAGGTAAAATAAAGTGATCTCCTTTTTGGATTCGTTCCGATTTCCCGTGAACGATCAGTTCCGCCTCGCCATCTAAAATACTGACAAGCGTGTAAGGCGCCGTTTTTTCAAAGGAAGCCTTGCCATTTATTTCCCATTTATACACACTGAAAAATGAATTGGAAACAAAAGTGGTAATCTTAGCGTGATCTCGTTCAACCGTTTGGATATCTAATTTGGCATCCACATGTGGAATAGTCGTGACATCAATGGCCTTTTCAAGATGGAGCTCGCGTTTATTTCCATCTTTATCCGTACGATCATAGTCATACACGCGATAAGTCGTATCTGAACTTTGTTGGGTCTCTAAAACAAGCGTCCCGGTTCCAAGCGCATGAATCGTCCCACTTGGCACATAATAAAAGTCTCCCGGCTTAATTTTCACTTTGCGAAGTAATTTATCCCATTCCCCGTTTTGAACCATCTCAGTAAATGCTTCTTTTGATTCCGCATTGTGGCCATAAACAATTTCCGCATCTTCAGCGCAGTCGATAATATACCAACATTCCGTTTTCCCAAGTTCGCCATTTTCATGCACCTTCGCGTAAGCATCATCGGGATGCACTTGCACAGAAAGATCCGTATTGGCATCTAAAATTTTAGTTAGAAGTGGAAAAACAGCTTCACTTGGATTCCCAAAAAGCTCCGGATGCGTTTTCCAAAGTTCATCCAAAGTTTCTCCTTGATACGTTCCATTTTTTATCGTAGAAGGACCATTTGGATGAGCCGAAATGGCCCAATCTTCTCCCGTTTTATCCGTTGGAATTTGATATCCAAAATAATCATGCAACTTCGTGCCGCCCCAAATGCGTTCCTGAAAAACTGGTTTCAAAAATAATGCTTCCTTTTCCATCGCTAAACCTCCAAAGTTGAGCATTTAAAGCTCATTTTCGAATAAAAGTATATACTAACTTTCACAAAAAAGCTACTTGGAACCCTTTAAGAATCCCTGCTTTCTCAAAAAATCCGTAATCCCATGATAGTAAGGTTTATCATAAAAATTGGCCATTCGTTCGGTGTAGCTCATTCCGCCTTCTCGTTTCGAATATGGAATGATTGTTTCATCATAAGCTTCGAGAAGCGGCAACGTATCAGATTGATAGACTTCCTCGAAATAAACCGCTTCTTTAGGTAAGCGCGGCTTTACAGGCGGATCTTGGTCGGGAACCCCGATGCAAAGTCCGACAATTGGAATGGTCATCTCAGGAAGGCCAAGAAATTCTGCTACTTCTGAAATATGGCGCCGAATCCCACCAATACAAACAGTTCCGTATCCCAAGCTTTCAGCAGCCGTTAGTGCATTTTGACAAGCAAGTCCAATATCCACAGAAGCAATCAACAATAGATCTTCTTCGGACTTTGTTGTGAAATATTTTTGATGTTTTTCACTAGCAAGTTCAACACGATAAAAATCCCCAACAAAAACCAAAAAAACGGAACAATCGGCAACATATGGATTTTTCGTATACTCCGCTAGTTTTTGCTTGCGAGCTTTATCTTTTACACCAATAATTGAATAATGTTGCCCATTGATCCAAGAAGGCGCACTTTGCGCAGCTCGAATAATTTGATCAAGCTTTTCTTCAGGAATAGGTGCATCCGTTTTATAAGAACGAATGGAACGATGGTTTATCATTTGATTAATAACTGGATTCAAAGCTAGTCACCTCATCTACTTATTTTCTTTAAGTATAGCGTTTTTTCATCCGCCTGTTAATTAAGTTACTTGAAAAAAACGGTTGATTTTTCTAAACTAGAAAAGAGAAGAGGTGCTCGTATGGAAATGAATCCGCAAGAAAAAGACCGAAATTGGTTAAATGAAACATTTTTTACAACAGAAGAAGCTGCAGCGTTTTTAGGCATTTCCAAGCAAGCGCTTCTGTCACTGGCTAAGCGCAACAAGATCGCAAGCAGCAAGAAGGGGAAAATGATGCTCTTTCACCGAATTGATTTGGAAGCTCGGCGAGAAAGGCAAACGGCTCTTCGTGACAAATACCGTCCTTATGATAAATAAACCGGAATTTCGCTTTGAGCGAAATTCCGGTTTTTGGCTTATTTTAGATGATCAGGGAGAGTTGTTTCATGTTCACAAGTCTCTTCAAGTTCGCATGCGGCACACTTGCCTTTCTTGCTTCGTTTTATATAGCGAATGAGCGCATAGACCGTGTATCCAAAAATCAGTGTGCCAAGAAAGAGATTTAGTAAAAGAGTAAGCATTTTTGTCGTCCTTTCTTAGAAAAATAAACGTCCTACTTGGTAAAAAATCAGCGTGAGCACGTAAGCTGTTGCAAGCGGATAAATGACCGCAAAAATGGTCCATTTCCAAGAAGAAGTTTCTTTTCGGATCGCCGCAACGGTAGCGAGGCAAGGAATATAAAGTAAAATAAATAACATAAAAGCGTAAGCGGATAGCGGCGTATAAAACTGTGTGACGATTTGCGTTAAGCTATTTTCGCTCACTGAATAGATAATGGCCATGGTGGAGATAATGACTTCTTTTGCAAGAAAACCCGGAATTAATGTGGCTCCAGCTTGCCAAGTTCCAAAACCTAGTGGTGCAAGAAGCGGTGCGATAAACCCGCCGATTTTAGCTAGAAAACTTTCACCCATCGGCACGTCAAAACCACTAGGGCCCGCATAGTTAAGCAACCAAATCAGTACGGAACCTGCAAAGATAAAGGTACCTGCTTTTTTCAGAAATCCTTTCCCTTTTTCCCAAGTACTTCGCCACAAAGTGCGAAGCGAAGGGATGCGGTAAGGGGGAAGCTCGACTACGAATACGGAGTTTTCATTTTTTAAAATCGTTTTGGATAGAATCTTAGTCACGAGAAGCGCCATGATGATTCCGATGACATAAAGCGACAAGACAACAAGCGCTTGGTATTTGGCGAAGAAAACACCTGCGAATAACGCATAAACAGGCAGTCGCGCAGAACAAGACATAAAGGGTGTAATCAAAATGGTAATCATGCGTTCCTTGGATTCTTCGATAGAACGAGCAGCCATGATCCCTGGCACATTACAACCAAATCCGATAATCATCGGGATGAAGGATTTTCCGTTTAACCCGAATAGCTCCATGATTCGGTCCATGACAACGGCGATACGCGCCATATAACCTGAATCTTCCAATAATGAAATAAAAAAGAAGATAATCAGGATTTGAGGAATAAAGACAAGCACGCCACCAACACCAGCAATGATACCATCCGTTACAAGTTTGACTAAGAAATCAACCACTCCGATCGAAGTAAGGAAGTTTGCGACGCCTTCTTTGAAAGGTCCATTAATGAGACCATCAAGCCAGTCAGAAATAGGCGTTCCGACCCAAGCAAAAGTGGTTTGAAAAACAAGCCACATGATCGCAAGAAAAATTGGGATACCAAGAAAACGATGCGTCACAATTTTATCGAGCTTATCGGAAAAAGGAAGGTGCGCTTTTTTAGTATAGCTAACCGCTTCGAGCGTGATATCAGCAATAAAAGCAGAACGAACTTTATGAATATGTTCTGCAAGCGACACGCCTAGTTTTTGTTCCGCATCGAGGCGAATTTGTTCCGCTTGTTGATAGAAAGCTTCTTCTTGCAATTTTTCATGAATAACGGGATTTTGACTTAAAAATTGAAGAGCGAGCCAGCGCCGTTCTTTTTTTACGCGAATTTGAGCGAATAACTGAGAAAGTTCAGAAATAGCTTCATCCACTAAATCTCCATATTCTAAAAGAAGCGCTTTTTGAGGAGCGGGATGCGTTTCTGTAAGTGCCGCAAGCAAATCGTCTGTCCCTTTGCCAGCACGTGCAATCACAGGAAGAACAGGAATTTTAAGTATCCGCGCAAGACGAGGAATATCAATCTTAATGCCTCGCGAAAGAGCCACATCCACCATATTAAGTCCCATCACAACCGGAGCTCCGTATTCGAGCAATTCCACCGTCAAATTCAAATTGCGTTCAATTTGCGAAGCATCCACAATATTGAGTATCGAATCAAACGACTCTTCATATAAAAAACGTGCAACGACACTTTCATCACGTGAAATCGGGTTTAAATCATAAACGCCGGGTAAATCGACGAGTTTTCCTTTTTTCTCACGAAGTGTACCCACTTTTTTCTCAACCGTGACGCCGCTCCAGTTGCCAACGTATTCATAAGAACCCGTGAGCGCATTAAATAACGACGTTTTTCCCGTGTTAGGGTTACCGAGCAAACAGTATCTGCTATTTTCCATGCAGTTCTACCATGATTTCGCAGGCATCACAATTTCTGATACTGATGTGTTGGCCCTTTGTTTCAAAAGTACAGGGACCGCGGAAAAAGCCTTTTTGTTTGATACAAAGTTCACAACCCTCAACACACCCAAGTGCGAGAAGCCGTTTTTTAAGCAAGTCACTCGAGATATTTAAATGTGTGATCGTCACATGATCGCCAACAGCTGCTTCGTTCAGTTGCATATCTTTTCCTCCTATGTTGCCTATCTACTGAGAATCATTATCAGTCAAGTTCATTTTATCACGAAAGTCGCAAAAGATGAAGAATTTTTATAGAGATTTTGAAAAAATAGTAGAAACCCTGATTGGACAAGAACTGAAAGAGAGGCTACAACAATTTGTGCCACTAAAAAAACTGCGCCGTCCGAAGACCACGCAGTTTTTACTAAGCTATCCTTATTCTTCTTGAATCACTTTAATTTCGCCTTTGGTTGTTTTTAACTCGACTCGAGCATTTTTTTGTTTGGTTTGCCAGTGAAAATCGGACTGAACAGAACCAAGTGGGGCGTTGATCGTAATAGGCTGTTTTTGATAATCCTTATTTAAAGTCAGTTTAATCAAACCGCTTTTACTTTGCACATCCATTTTTTGCATCAAATGAGTCTGCCCAACAATGATGATGCCATCCTCAGTGCGCACAATTTGATCGCCGTAATTATTACGTAAGATGCTTTTCCCTTTTTTGGTACTTAGAAGAAGCTTACCGTGTAGCCCTTGAATCACTTCTGTTCCTTTGCTTGAATTAACGGTTAGCTGATCCAAATGAGAGTCCGTTGTGATCACTTTTCCTGAGAGGTTAAGAATTTCGCCTTTGGTGCCTTTATGGCGATGAACCTGAGACATCCCTGACTGATTTTGTACCGTAAATTTGCCAGATGAATCTTTCAGAAATTGATCGCCAGTTTTAGCAAACATCGAGATATTGCTATCCCAGTAACTTAAATTGGTCAAACTCTTATCCGTGTCAATTTCAGTTTCATCAAACTGACCACGAGAGCCAACTACTTCTCCGTCATAAAGCGTAATCGCCAGTTTTTCGCCTTGTACATTATCTAAGCGCACATTAGCTTTATTTAAATCTACTTTCAATTTTCCAAGCGAGACGCTTTCAGGAATCCATAACGTCACTTTTTGAACGCCGTAGTGCGGGTGATGCCATTTTTCAAGCCAAGTGTGATTCGTTCCGATCGTTAAGTGAAAGGCATCTTTTGTTCCTTTGATCGCTTTCAGTTCTTTCGTTTCAGCTTTTGCCATTTTTCCTTCTATTTGAAGGCTAACTTTATTATCTAAAGTTTGCTTAACACGCAAATCTATATCTTTTTCACTAGTTATCTGCAGATTTTTAATTTGATTTGCTGAAAGAATCCACTCTTTATGATAGCTTTGTCCAATATCCTGACTATTTTTGGCTACGAAACAGATTATTAAGCCAATAAACCCAACAAAAATAAGTATAAATGCTATTCCAAATTGTTTTTTCATGAAAATCTTCCTTTTCGAGTAAGATAGAATTTGTAGAGAATTTTAAGCACTAAAAAGGCTAAGTAGCTGATTCCTGCGCAAAGGAGTGCCATAAAAATTTGAAAAACATGAATTTGCTGGAACAAAATAACGTCAATTCCGAGAAAAACAATACTTGCAATTCCCCCTAAAAAGAAAAGCAGGAGGAGACAAGCTAGAAAAGCAAACCATAAAGAGGTGCTTGTTCGCTTTAACCAGCCCAGTCTTGCCATCCGTTTATAAGCCTTTTTTTCAATTTTTTCTTCACTACTTGCTTCTATAAAAGCACCCGCGATTTGAGCTGGAGAACCAATTTCTTGGCGAATCGTTTCTTCGCTTTTTTCTTCTAATAAGGCATTAGTTAAATATTCATCATAGTATTGTAGAAGCTCTTCACGTTCTTCTTTTGGAAGCCCCGAAGCAGCTTTATCCAATTCTTTTAAAAATTTTTGCTTATCCATGTTGATCAGCTTCCTCTCGTAAGTCTTGAAAACTTGTAACAAAATGGTCCCATTCTTGAAGCATATCTTGCAAATAAACTCTACCAGTATTTGTAATATGGTAATACTTTCTTGAAGGACCGTTCGGTGACTCTTGCAAATAAGTCGAACAAAACCCGTCTTTTACAAGTCGTCGCAAAGAAGGATACAGCGCACCTTCAGTAATCGGGATGTGTTTGTTTACTTTTTGTGTGAGGTCGTACCCGTATTGATCACTGTATTGCAATAAGTACAACACGCAAATGTCTAAAACGCCTTTTTTAAATTGAGCGGTTGGACGCATTCTTTATTCCTCCTGCGAAATACTATTCATTTTTTTATATTAGTTTAAGTAGGTATAAGTATAGCATTATCAATGCTTTAAGGCAATTGCTAATTCACTATTATAAAAAAAATAGTAGAAAAAGGTTGACGTTTTTAAGAGTTCAAGTTATAGTTAATTTAGCTAGTATAGATAAAACAATACTATGCAAACTATAAAACCATAAAGGAGAAATACAATTATGAACAAACTAGTTAAGGTTACAGCAGCAACAGGGCTAGCTCTTACAATGGGGGTAGCAACACTTGCACCAGTAGTATCGGAAGCAGCAAGCGTAGAAGGGAACGTTATTTATCAAGACGCTTACAAAACAATCAAGACTTTCAGCAAATCTGATTTGCAAACACTAACAGGCGTTTCACTAACTGCAGGAAATGTGGACAAGGTTTACAACAAATTGACAGAGGCTGCAACTTGGGCAGATGCGGGTTATACAAACGCTCAAGCATCGAAAATTGCACAACGCGTTAGCGCTTATACGAATCAATTAAAAGGAATCTTGCGTGAGATTGCGGCAAAAGACAATGTGAGCTTGAAAGTAATTTATCTAGATAAAACTTGGAACGAGCAAATTAACTTTGGTTCTGAGTACACTGGCGGAAACGTGGTAGATGAAGACAACAATGATAACGGAACAATTGTTGAACCAGGCGATGACACAGAAGATAACTCTGGTAACAACAATGAATCTGTTAAGCCTTCTACAGGAAAATTAGCAGTTAAAGATCTTGATGTTGAAATTGAGTATAAAAACTTTGATGTTGAATTACAATATGAAGTGAAGAAAAATGGTAAAGTAGAAGCAGAATATGAAAATGAATTCACTGGTGAAAAAGTGAAAGGTGCGAAAGCGCAAAGTATCATTGAAGGAATTTTTGCTGACTTCGATATGAATTCAACAAACAAAAATCAAATTGTAACTCACGTACTTGGCGAGCTTAAACTAAAAAACAACTTCAAGAAATTCCAATATGAAGTAGAATTCCCTAACAAATCCGAATTTGAATTTAAAATTAAATAAGCTATTCAATCTTTAAAATAGATACACGAATGAAAATGACTCGATTTAATCGATCGAGTCATTTTTTTTAAAAGGAGAAAAAATGAAAAAATTACTTATCATCAGTTTGCTTACTTGCTGTTTAGCATTCTCGTCTATACTCTCTTACCAATCTGCTTTTGCAGCAGGAAATCAAATGGCTACTTTAAAACCAAATAGTGAACTTGGTCCTGGCTATTATCCTACATCTGAGTCTCGAGAAGCGCGTGCTGTGACAAATACATCAGCCTTTTTAGCAAGCGTTAAGCAAGGGTCTATTAGTGGATGGGAAAAATATAAGATATTACCTTCTATTACAAGTGCGCAAGCTATTCTTGAAAGTGGATGGGGGAAATCTGAACTTGCAACACAAGCACATAATTTGTTTGGAGTAAAGGGAGATTTTAAGGGTCAGTATATTATGATGCCCACACTGGAATATCAAAATGGGAAATGGGTTAAAATTCAAGCTAAGTTTCGTAAATATCCTAATAAGAATATGAGCATGGAAGATCATGGCGAATTTTTACAGAAGTCACGTTACAAAAATATTGTTGGTGTAAAAGACTATCAATTGGTTGCAAAAAGATTACAGCAAGATGGTTACGCAACCGATCCACAATATGCAAATAAGTTGATTTCGCTAGTCAAGCAGTACAAACTGGATGCTTGGGATAAAGAAGCATTTAGTACTGAGCAGAGTTCAAATAGTATAAAAGCAAGTGTTGTGGACGGAGCCCCACTTCTACATAGCACAAATTTTAATGACAGAAATCCACTTCGAATGTGGCGAACGGGGACAAAAATTCAGGTAAGGAAATATTCTCCGTATTGGTATAAAACAAGTGTCCAAGTAAATGGAAAATGGGTAAATGGATATATTTATCATTCCATGGTAGTTGGGTTAAAGCCTGTTAAAGGAACAGATAAATTTTCTGGAACAGTGAAGGCTTTTTCGATTTGGTGGGATTCGACACGACTGAATGGGGGAAGTTTGTTTACTTATAATCCAAGAACTTCTTTACGCCATTACCCATCTAAAAATGGACTTAAAAGTGCATATTATCCAAATAGAAAAAAGGTGTTTTATACGCCAGACTATTGGTTAAAATAATTATAATTTAGGAGGAAAACATCATGAAAAGCAAGAAAAGAATGTGGCTTTTAGTATTAACAGCAGGAATCTTTTTTGGGATAGGTCAAACTGAGCCCGTCCAAGCAGCTCCACTTTCTAGTTTTTCAAAAGTTCAACAAGAGGCTATTCAAGCAAGAATTGATTCAATTCGTTCACGAGTAGAGTCAAAAGTAAAAGCAGTTCATACGGAAAAAGTGGCTGTGAAAAAACAGGAAGTCGCAAAAAAACAAGCAGAAGCAAAACAAATTGCTGAGCAAAAACGTGCGCAGATAGCTGCCGCTGAAAATAACAATCAAACGAAACAAGACAACTCATCTCGCAAGGAGAGTGCTCCATCGGTTGGTGGGAATCAAACTTCGAAAGGTTCCAGCCAAGCGTCTCAAGCGAAAAGTAGTGCTCCAAACAGCGGAGAGAGCTCTAATTCTGGGACAGATGCAACAACTAGCGCTAGTCAAAAAGGACGTGAAATTGGAGAGAAAAACCGAGAATACGGGGAAAAGTTGGGAGATCCTAACCTTTCAGATTCTGAACGTCAAAAAATCATCCAAGACAAGAAAAATTATAATCGAAGTCATCAATAGGAGGAGCAAATGAGAAAAGGTATTTTTTTCAGTATTTTATGTGCTTCGATTCTTCTGCTAGCCAGTTGTAGTCATCCGGAAAAGGCAGATCTATCGGCAAAAGCACTTGTAGATAGCTATATTTATCAAAAAGATGTTCCAGAATTGCAAGAAATTTATGGACTTGATGATACACGTATCCAAAAAGAAAATGAAAATGAATTTGTGACATCTGTTGAAAACAAGCTTAATGGAATTGACAAAGAAAAAATCTTGCAACTGAACCAAAAATTTATTGCGCATCTTAAGAAAACAACCAGTTATAAGGTTGATGTTGTTAAGGAAAGCAATAAAGAAGCTGTCGTTTCAGTTAAAGTGAAAGGGCTTGATTTAAACGACAAAGCGGTACAAGCAAAAACGGATGAACTGGTCAAAAATGTGGAGTCCAAAATCACGGCTGATAGCACAGATGAAGATATGAAAAAACTGGTTAATCAAACAAGCTTTGAAATGCTTGAGTACATGTATTTAAATAGTCCAGCTAAGAAAAAAGAAACCAAAGTGACGCTTCGCTTAAAACGTGATGATGATAATCACGAAAAATGGCAAATCGAAAACGAAACGGAATTCTTTGAAAAAATATACGCTGCATTTGGCTTGTAAGAGAAAGAAAGGGACTTAAATTGAAAAAGTCCCTCAGACTGTAGACAAAGTAGTGAAAAACTTTGTTTACAGTCTTTTTTTAGATATACTTGTGATAGAACATACATAAA
>NZ_JAATJW010000056.1 GCF_011800755.1 Listeria valentina | reverse complement strand
TCTTTATATTTATGGATCTCTAGATAACTCAGGAGATACAGAATTTTGTAGTACAAAGTATTTTACTTATTCTACAACAGATCTGGTAAAATGGCAAAATCATGGCGTCATATTTGATAGTATGGACCCTAGTTTTGGATTGAAGTCAAAATTAACTTTAGGTGCGCCAGATTGTTTATTTATTGATGACAAATATTATCTCTATTACTGTTCGTACGGAAATCGTATGGGGGTAGCTGTTTCAGAAAGTCCAGCTGGTCCATTTAAGCATATTGGGGCGGTTGAACCAGCAGATGGAGACAGTATTGATCCTGCTATTTTTCAGGATGAAGATGGAAGCGCTTACTATTTTTGGGGTCAATTTAATTTGAGAGGTGGAAAATTAGCTAAAGATAAGAAGACGATTTTGCCTGAAACAATTCAATATTCACTACTTAATGAACATGAACACGGTTTTCATGAAGGGGCTTCAATTAGAAAATTAAATGGTATTTACTACATGGTATACACTGACATCTCACGTGGGAAAGCGACATGTTTGGCTTATGCGACAGCTGAGCACCCATTAGGTCCATACAAGAAGCAAGGGATAATCATTGATAATATAGGGTGTGATTCGCAATGCTGGAATAATCACGGTTCCATCGAGTTGTATCAGAATCAATTATACGTGTTTTACCATCGTTCAAGTCAAGGAAGTATGTACAATCGTAGGCTATGTATCGAAAAGATTTACTTGGATAAAGATAATAAAATAAAAGAAGTTCCTATGTCATCTAATGGGGTTTCTCCTTGTATATCAACTGACGAAAAGATTCCAGTAAGTAGACTGTCAAAAATGAAAGTAAAAACTCCTTTTGATCACTTAGAACCGATGTCTCTTCAACCAAGTGTGAGTGATGAACAAGAGGTTTTAGTCTATACAAAAGAAAATGACTGGATCCAATTTGATAATGTGGACTTTGGTAAAGGGAAATACTTGATTGACATAGAGGTAGCCACCATTAAACCAATGAAAGTAGAAATATGGATAGGTGGTAATGAAAAAATTGGAGAGATAGAAGTGGAAGCCGGAAATTCATGGTCAAAATATAATTGGTTTAGCAAGAAAATCCAACCAATAAGTGGCGTAAATAATGTCTGGTTACTTTTTAAAAGTAAAGATTATTCTGTTGGTCGTCTTGGAAATATAAAATCAATCTATTTTAGATAGGGAGCATTAATATGGAAAAAAAAGACATTGAGTTAGCTGTTGAAGAAATTGTAATGAATTTATCCGTTTCGGATAAAGCTAAATTGCTTTCGCAAATTATTTGGGAAACCACCAATGTGAAGAATATTCATCCTTTATTAAGTCAATTTTTATTAGCAGATGGCCCTTCTGGATTACGACGTTTAAAAGAATACTTTGATGAAGATATCTATAATACGAAACCCAGTACTTGTTATCCATCTGTGAGTACTTATGCAAGTTCATGGGATCGTGAATTAGTGAAGAAAATAGGAAAACATATAGCTAAAGAAGCCTTGCAAGAAGAAGTCGATACATTATTAGCGCCAGCGGTTAATATTAAACGAAGCCCATTAGGTGGAAGGAATTTTGAGTATTATTCGGAGGATCCTTATTTAACAAGTGAATTAGCAACAGAATTTATTCATGGACTTCAAGATGAAGGTATAGGTGCATGTTTGAAACACTTTGCTGTCAACAATCAAGAAACTAGACGTATGAATATAAATGCCGTTGTAGATGAAACAGCATTACATGAAATTTATTTAAGGGCATTCGAAAAACCAATTAAAGTAGCTAAACCGAAAATGGTGATGACTGCTTATAATAAAGTTAATGGTGAATTTTGTGCAAGCAATCAAACTTTGCTGACTATTTTGCGGGAAAAATGGGGGTATGAAGGGGTTGTTGTGACAGACTGTTTTGCAGCACATGATTTGGCGGAAAGTATTTCATATGGTCTAACTTTACAGATGCCTGGAGAACAAGAAAACCAGATCGTCAATCAAATTGACCAATTAATACAAAATAAGCAATTGACAGAAGAGCAACTGACAAAAGCTGTTAAATATAATTTATATTTCTCTCTGGAGGCGGAGAGTAATAGATACAGGAGGAAAAGATATGATCGAGATGACCATCATCTTTTTGCACAGCGGGTTGCGGAAGAAAGTATGATTTTATTGAAAAATCAGGAGCAGTCTTTGCCAGTGCAGCAATCGGATTCTGTTCTTGTAGTAGGGGAGTTAGCTATAAAGCCCCACTTTCAAGGAGGAGGTAGTTCTCATGTTAATCCGTACAAACTAGAAATACCATTAGAGAAAATATATGAACACAGCAAAAATGTTGAATTTATGATGGGATATAGAATTGAACAAAAGGAACAAAATAGTCTATTAAAGAAGGAATTATTAGATAAGGCTAAAAATTTTGAAAAAATAATTGTTTTTGCTGGTTTACATGAATTATCTGAGTCAGAAGGATACGATCGGTTGTCATTATCACTACCCCCAGAGCAAAATGAACTAATTTACGAGCTTTCTAAAATTCATCCTTGTGTAATTGTCGTTTTATCTAATGGTTCTGTAGTTGAAATGCCATGGCGTAACGAAGTACAGGCTATTCTAGAAGGTTACTTGGGCGGAGAAGCAGGCGGAGCTGCTCTTGCTCGTATACTATATGGAGAGGTAAGTCCCTCTGGTAAATTAGCAGAAACGTTTCCTTTGAACTTACGGGATACACCAAGCTTTCTTAGTTTTCCGGGAGGGAAGAAAGAAGTTGTTTATCAAGAAGGGGTGTTTGTTGGATATAAATTTTATGATGCACTAAGAAAAGAAGTAGCTTTTCCCTTTGGACATGGTCTCTCATATACAACATTTAGTTATCGAATGGCAGACGACGATTTCATAAATCCCCAAAAATCGTCTGTGAAGCTATATATAAAGAATTCTGGAGAAATGGCTGGGAAAGAAGTTATCCAGATTTATGTACAAAGAAAGGATCGGCAAACAAGTATAATGCCGAAGAAATTAGTTGGTTTTGAAAAAGTGATGCTAAATAAGGGGGAAGAAAAACAAATTGAAATTGAATTAGATAAAAAGACGTGGATGCATTACGATGCAGATACACATATGTGGAAAGAGCTTAATGGGGAGTGGGAACTATCTGTAGGAAGTTCAGTAGAGGATATTCGACTATCGCGAATCGTTAACATTGATACGGAACCCATTGCCATTACAGAAGATAGCAACATTGGAGATATTGTTCGGATAGCAGGCAAGTATGAACAAATGGAAAAACTACTGCAGAATCATCCCAAATCACTTGGTTTTTTAGAAATGACTAAAGAAAAAGATCCGTTAAAAGCTATATCAATGGGGTCGCTAATGACTTTTAATACATTAAAACGAGCAGATGAAACATTAGGGGAAAAGGAAATTAAACAAATAATCAAAAAAATGAACCTAGAAGTTAAGGAAGAGAATCATTGAAAGTAAAATAGAATTTAAAAAAGGAGAGAGAATAATGGAAAACAGAAATCCAGCTAGTTTGTTATTCAAAATTTCAGTTTTGGCTATTTCTATTGATGCTACAGCTACAGGAATTATTAATGGTGCAATACCACTAATGCAAGAAAGCTTTAATGATTATCCAAAATATATGGTCGAATCTATTGCAACGCTTCCTAATTTAGCGATTCTATTGTTTATCATTCTAAGTTCCTTTATTACAAAAAAATTAGGTGTTAAGAAAACGGTTCTTTTAGGGATGATGATAAGTTTTATAAGTGGGATAGCTCCTTTTTTCTTTGATAATTTTTACCTCATTCTCGCTTCTCGCTTCCTTTTTGGAGCGGGGATTGGAATGTTGAATCCGTTGTCATACAGTGTTATTTCTTTTTTCTATAAAGGAAATGAACGTGCACAAATGTATGGGTATATTTCAACAGTTTCTAATTTAGCGAGTGTTATACTAACAGCACTTGCAGGTGTTTTACTACAAATTAGTTGGCAAACCAGCTTTTTAGCATATTTCGTGTTACTTGCTGTTTTCTTCTTAGTTCTTTTTGTAGTCCCAGATGTGAAAATTGAAAAGGAAGAAGTCAAAAAAACAAAGATATTAGAAGAACTTAAGGGCTTGAACAAAAGTGTTTTCGCTTATGTATTATGCATGTTTGTGTTGTTTACTGTTTTTATGACTTTTAATATTAAAATTAGTTCTTTGATTACAAGTGTTGGATATGGGTCTGCGACAGAAGCTAGTTTCATTCTAAGCATGACCGGAATGACGGGGATTATAATTGGAATTATTTTTGGCTATGTATATAAGTTTTTAAAAATGAAAATTTTTCCGATAGCTTTGATAGTAATGTCAATATCATTTTTCTTGATTGTTTTGTCAAAAAATTTGTGGATGACGAGCATATTTGTAATCATGTTAGCTAGTGCATTTTCATTCTTAGGGACATTTATTTTCTTGCGCTTATCACAAATTGTACCGGATGATAAAACAACAATTGTGTCATCACTCAATTTAGTTGCTATTAACTTAGGTGGATTTTTAGCCCCCTATACAATGGAAGCTATCTCTATTATTTCAGGAAGCAAGCTACCTTCTAGTTCACTAATTGCATGCGGAATTATTATTTTTGCTCTTTTTGTTATTAGTATAGGTGCACAGTTTTTTAGAAAATCTTCTTCACAAATAAAAACAGACTAGTTGATGATGAGAAGGTTAGTTTTTCGGATAATATAGAAAGGGGCGATGGTGTGTCATTCACTTTCCAAATTCATGAAAATATAGTATTTAATCGAAATGAAGAGTGGCTAAAAAAAGCAGAAAAAAATAAGCCTTCATTATTCAAAAAAAAGGTAACACCAAAAAGAACGCTTAAATTAATTAAAGAAAAGCAAACAGATAAATTAGAGCTAGTACCAGAAATAGTAGATATGGAGCAATTAGCCGAAAAAAGCTGTCGAAAGAAAGATAAAATAATTTTAGATTTTGGAGATCACTTTGTTGGCTATTTTCAAATTGACATTCATTCTGTTGGCTCACATATGGATGCACCTTTACATCTAAATATTAAATTTGCGGAGACTGTAAGTGAATTATTGACAGATAGAACTTCTTATGATGGCTGGTTATCCAGTTCTTGGATTGCGGAAGAACAGTATCACTTAGATCTGCTACCGGTTACGTTAGAGCTACCTAGAAGATACAGCTTTCGATATATAGAGATAACTGTTTTAGATACATCACCAAAATGGCAAGTGGCTTTTTCGAATCCTATTTTAACTGCGGAGAGTGCAGTTGAGAAAGAAGCAATAGAGCCTATAAAAACGACTAATCCACGATTGAAGAAAATTGATGAAATTAGTATTAAAACTTTAGCTGAGTGTATGCAGGATGTGTTTGAGGATGGTCCGAAGAGGGATCGCCGTCTTTGGATAGGGGATTTGCGTTTACAAGCGTTGGCAAATTATTATACATTTAACCATATTCCATTAGTCAAAAGATGTCTCTATTTATTTGCGGCAATGACCTCTCAAGATGGTCGAGTAAGCGCGAATATTTTTACAAATGGAGATGTGGCTGCTGATGATACTTTTTTATTTGATTACAGTCTGTTTTTTGTGTCCTGTTTACATGATTATGACGAACATGTTGACGATAAGCAAACAGTGAAAGAATTATATTCCATAGCAAAAGAACAGATCGATTTAGCTTGCTCGCATCTTGATGAAAATTATAAACTTGTTTTACCAAAAAATTGGCCCGTTTTTATTGATTGGAATGAAACTCTAGATAAGGACACTGCAGCATACGGGGTTTTACTCTATGTACTAAAGCAATTTATTTCATTAAGTCTTTCTATAGGAGATGAAAAAGCAAAAGAGTACCAAAATATATATCAACGCTTAAGTACATTTGTCCAAGAGAACTTATTTGATGAGACATTGGGGATTTTTAGAAGTGGCGAGAAAAGAGAAGCGAATCTATTTAGTCAAATATGGATGGCTTTAGCTGAAGTATTGGATAATAAAGGGAATCGGCTGTTAATGGAAAAATCAGTTAAGAGTTTTTTTCCAATTAAAAATATATCTACACCGTATATGTATCATCATATAGTAGAAGCTCTTTTTATTGTGGGTATGAACGAAGAAGCAATTCATTTAATAGAGAACTATTGGGGTGAAATGATTAATCTCGGTGCAGATACTTTTTGGGAAGCTTTTGATCCTAATAATACTCAATATTCTCCGTACGGAAATCCTTTAGTTAATAGTTATTGTCATGCTTGGGGAGGGACGCCAGCCTATTTATTGAGAAAATATCAGGTTGGATTATAGCAGTTGGGTTTGATAATGAAGCATTTTGAGAAAAGAAATAAAAAGGACGTCTTTCATTCGTTGGATCAATGCCAATAAAGTAGACACAAAAAAAGAAGAATTTATTTGGAGTGTCAATAGAAAAGTGGACATTGAAGTTAAGAGAATTCGTGATTTCGTTCAAAATCTGCAGGTGTTTGATAGTTTAAGCTCGAATGAATGCGTTTATAGTTATAATAAGTCTCCAAATAATCTGCTAATTCCAATCTAGCTTGTGCTTTTGTTTGGTACTGCTTTGGTGGAAGAACTTCTCGTTTTAGAGATTTATAAAAAGATTCCATTACTGCGTTATCATAAGGATTTCCTTTGCGTGATTGACTGTGAATAAAGCGATGATTCATCGAATACTCGTAAAAACGGTGTCCTGTATATTGTGAACCTTGATCCGTATGAATCATCAATCCCTTTTTAGGCTTTTCTCGGTGTAGTGCCTCTTCGAGGCTCTCTATGACCAAGTTATCCCGCATATGATCACGAATGGAGAACCCGACACATTTCCTTGTAAAACAATCAATAAAAACGCTACAATACAACATTCCTTCGTGTGTCGGTATGTAACTGATATCACCAAACCATAGTTGATTTGGTCTTTGTACATGAAAATTTTGTTTCACTAAATTAGCGCAGGAATAGATCGAGGGTCTTTGTTTTAGATACTTACGACGTCTTCCTTTGGTATAAAGCCCTTGTTTACAAAGTAAACGTCCGATTCTTTTACGACTAACAAAGCGCTGATGATTTCGCCTTAACTCCACTTGGATTCGTCTCGCGCCATATCTTCCCTTATGAGCAAAGAAAATCATTCGGATTGTATCACTCAGTACACTATTTTCCAGTTCTAAGTTAGAAGGTTTGTGTTGTAAAAATTTATAATAACCAGAACGAGAAACACCTAAATAAGCACATGCCCTTTTTACGGAAATAGCTTGTAAATGATTCTTGATATAGGCATAGATTACTCTTGGTTTTGCTTGAGAAAAACTTGGAACTTTTTTAGTATCTCTAGCTCCTCCTTGAGTTTTTTATTTTCTTTTTCTAAGCGTTTCACTTCTTTTTGAGAAGCAAATTCACGACTACCATTACCAGGAAAGGCACGTTCTCCATATTTTTCATATTCAGCTACCCAGCGATATCATGTATTTTCATGTACCTCTAAGTGTTTGGAGACAAACCTGACAGGGTGCTTATCCGTTAGGATAAGGCTAACTGCTTGAAATTTAAATTCTTTGGAATAGTGTTTTCGATTCATACTCAAGTATCCTTTCTCAAATCCGCTTATTTTTTCTGTCTACTTTAGTATAACCCTTCCACTGGAGGAAATTTAAGGTACAATAGGTAGAGCGGACTATGAAGAACCTTTAAAATATGAGCGATATGGTATCCAGCTTCTAAATTAAGACGAATGATCTTTAACACAGTTTCCCTAAATAAAAAATTGGTAAAATGGATTATCATCAATGATAAAGGAGTGTAGAAAATGACGAAAATCTTAATTGTGGAAGATGATTCACATATCAACAATCTCCTCTATGAAACTTTAGTTTCGGAAAGCTACAGCTGTACACAAGCATTTTCAGGAACAGAAGCATTGCTTTGCATAGAAAAGGAAGAGTATCAATTAATTTTGCTAGATTTGATGCTTCCTGGTGTTTCAGGAGAACAATTAGTACCAATGATAAAAGAAAGAAGCGCTGCTGCTATTATTGTCGTGTCATCAAAGGATGCACTTGATAGTAAAGTGGATTTGTTAACAATTGGTGCAGATGATTATATAACAAAACCCTTTGAAATTCAGGAGTTATTGGTGCGCATATTAGTACAATTACGAAAAAGTAGTTCATATCAAGGACAATCAGTTACCTTTCAAACCCTTACTCTGGATAAAGATAGAAATGCCCTGTTTGTATCAGGAAAAGAGATTCCTCTGACACATCGAGAATTTAAAATCTTGGAATTGCTCTTATCCTATCCTAAGAAAATTTTTAGCAAACAGGAAATTTATGAATATGCGTGGGATGAATTCTATATTGGAGAAGATAAAACAGTCAATGTGCATATTTCAAATATTCGCCAGAAAATTAAGAAAGAAACTGAAGAAGAATGGATTAAAACAGTGTGGGGAGTTGGTTTTACCCTACAAAGATAGGACTTTACCTTTTCTTTGCCTTTTTTTTTGCGATAAATTTGTACTTGTCAAATAGAATGAAGTAGCAAGAAAAAGAAGGAGGAAAAGTTGATGAGTAAATACTTATTAGAAACAAACGAACTAAGTAAAAAATATAAAGACCATTTTGCTGTCCATAATGTCAATCTTCATATTAAACGTGGGGAGATTTATGGGTTGGTAGGGAAAAATGGTGCAGGTAAGACTACTATTATGCGAATGATTAGCGGGCTTGCAACACCCACTAGTGGAGATGTTACTTTATTTGGAGAAACAGGTACCAAAGCAAAAACTTATTTCTCTCGAATTGGTGTACTAATAGAAGCACCAGGATTGTATGGCGGTATGAGTGCTGCAGATAATTTAAAGCTAAAGAAAATTGGGATTGGATTACATGAAAAAGACTATATTCCTTCTCTGTTAAGATTAGTAGGACTTGCTGATGTAGGAAATAAAAAAGTCAAAAATTTCTCATTGGGTATGAGACAAAGATTAGGCATTGCAATGGCTTTGATTGGCGAACCTGACCTATTAGTCTTAGATGAGCCCATTAATGGATTAGATCCAGAAGGAATTGTAGAAGTACGGGAAATTTTGATTCGATTAGCGCGAGAAAGAAATATTACGATTATGATTTCAAGTCATCTTCTAGAAGAACTGTCAAAAGTGGCAACGGTTTATGGATTTATCCAAAAAGGTGAACTGATTAAGGAAATTTCTCATGACCAATTGATGACAGAATGTAAAGACTATATTGAAATTAAATTAGATAATCCACGCCTTGCTACGCCAGTACTTGATCAAATGGGTATTACAGATTATAAAGTGGTCAGTCAGCATACCATACAAGTCTATGAACAATTAACTAGAAATAGTGAGATTAATTTAGCGTTTGCGCAGGCCAATGTTGCAATCCGTTCTATTACCATTTCTCAGGTTTCATTAGAGGATTATTTCTTAAACTTAGTAGGAGGTGGCGCAAATGCTTAATGTGATTAAGATGGATCTATATCGCATGTTTCGATCAAGAAGTACTTATTTGGTATTAGTAGGCATCTCACTTTTTATGGCTTTTATGATTCAGAATATGCATGGTTCAATTGGTAAAGAGGTTGATCCAGTTATTATTGGAATTGGCAATAATCCGGCGTTGTTAAGTGAGTCTATGAGTCTGCAAACCATTTTCCAAGTGATGGCTGGCAGTCGCATTTTTATGCTTGGAATTGCTGTGTTTAGTGTCATGTTTATCAACAGAGAAGATGTATCTGGATTTACTAAGAATATAGCAGGGCAAGTTCAAAATCGAGGCATGCTTTCTATTTCTAAATTTGTTAGTCTAAGCGTCTATGTAGCTCTTAATTTTGTTGTAGGAGTAGCTGTTTTATTTTTTGTGGGTAATATGGTCTTTGTTTCAATTACTGTAGGAAATGTATTTGGTTTGTTAGTTGAAATGGGTTTACAAATTATTTTCCATATTGCATTTGCAGCTATTATGTTAGGCATTATTGTTTTGGTTAAACAAGCAGTTGTGAGCATGTTAATAGGTATTTTACTGCCAATGGGTGGATTTTCATTTTTTTATCAGGCCTTAAATAATGGGATCCATAAATTAGTTGGATCAGGTGCTTTTAATATCAATGATTACACAGTTACAGGTATTGTTGCAACAGTTTCAACTCATTCCGCTACAGGGACAATTTTCAGAAGCATCATTGTCTCGTTAGTTTTTATTATTGTGATGCTAGCTTATAGTGTTACAATGAAACAAAAGAGAGATGTAAACTAAAAAATTCAAAGATAAGGGGGGATTATATGCGATTAGCTATCATTCTGATTGGATTGATTTGTCTATTTTTGCTGTTTCGTTTATTTCAGTATCGCCATCAGTTGAAATTGATCAATCAACAATTACAATTTATTCAGCGACATGATAGCAACCTCTTATTAACCAAGCAATTAAACAGTAAGCAATTAAATAAATTACTGTCATTGCTTAATCAGATGTTAAGTTTACAGCGAAATCATAGAATTGCTGTTCAACACCAAGAGCAACAATTAAAAGACTCTATTACTCATTTAGCACATGACATCCGTACGCCTTTAACCTCTCTTGATGGTTATTTTCAGTTGTTGATTAAAAATAAAGAGCCAGAAAAGCGAGAAGAGTATATTGGGATTATTGAGAATCGGATTCATGCGTTAAATGAATTATTGGAAACAATTTTTACGTATACCAAACTGCAAAATGATGCCTATGAGATGCATTTAGAAAAAATGCAATTGAATCAAACCTTGTATGAGGCTATTTTTTATTTTTACCAACATGTTTCAAACAAAGAGTTAGAGCCAGAAGTCGCTGTTACTGAAGAGAAAATTTTTGTTCTGGCAAATGCAGTTGCCTTAAATCGTGTGTTTTTCAATTTGTTAAAAAATAGTCTAGATCATGGTAATGGGGATTTGAAAATTAGTTTAACAAAACAGGAAAACCAAGCTGTTGTGAGTATTCAAAATAAGGTACTTACTGAAGATGAAATAGAAATGACACAAGTCTTCAATCAATTTTATATGTCAGACCAATCAAGAGCAGGTCAATCTACTGGCCTAGGACTCTTTATTGTTAAGGAATTTGTAGAAAAAATGAATGGAAAAATCGAGGCCATATTAAAGGATCAGCAATTTATAATATATTTAACTTTTCCTTTAATCAATGAGATGTCACCAGTTAAAGTCTAGAATTTATAAATTCTAGACTCTTTTTGCGCCAGCTAAAGAATGCGGACTTACATAACTGAAAAAGATTGATTTTAGTCTGAAATATAGTCTAGAATAAAAAGTCTATAGGATGAAGAAAAGAAGGCTTATAATTTTTTTCTTACAGTTTATTTTTGATATATTTTAACATGTGAAGTGGCAGATGAATTAAATATTAAAAATATAAAAGGTAGTTTTAATATGGAAATTAATGAATACAAATCATGGGTTGTTAGTTTTTATAAAAAAAGAAACTGGTATCACTATGATTCATTTATACGAATTGGCTTTTTGGCAGAAGAAGTTGGAGAAGTTTTAGGTAACTTATTTATCATTGCTGATAAGTATGATATTGAGTTTAACGAAATACTCAATTATCATAAATTGAAGCTCGAAGAACGCTTTAATGAAAGACTATGAAAGAAAAAGTACCACAAGTAAGAATTGTTTCAGTAATTACGATTAAATAGATCATTACCGGTTAATACTTATAATCTATTGGCGCTGATATGTTTGCTGATCGTTAGCCATTTTTAGTTGAGCATTTAAACAGAACGAAAAGGAGGTAGGATGTTTTGTGAAAATAAATATAGAAAACCAGTATGGAAAAGCGTCCATAAAGAGGGGATAAAAATAGATATCTTTCATTTGATAAAATTAGTTTATCGTCTGAATTTTAAGATGAGTTAGGGATGCCATAAGAATGATCCGTTTTTTTGTGTGCAGAAAATGAGTATTTTTCAAAGAGATCTAAAGAGCTCCCAACTTTGTCTCAAAGTTGGGAGCTAAGGGAAATAGGTACTGTTCAGTATACTCACGGCCATCGAGAGGAGTGAGACCGGTGAGCAGGGATCATACTGAAGTACTCCTTTTACCCTAACAAGTTTTAATATATTTGTCTATGGCAATTTTGTGAACATTTTATCTTTTGGAAAGTATAGGCGTTATTTTTGTAGGAAAGGTCTAGAAAGAAGTTGGAATGAACCGATTCCCTTTGTTAGGCATGCTACACTATAAATAGGATCAAAAATGGAAAGTTCAGGTAGCAATGAATTTATTTGAACTCCAACAATGGATTGAACAAGATCAGGTTCTCTCTTTTCATCTTAAGCGGAAAGTGAATGGAATAAGGATGCATTTAGAAAAAGGAAGAAAATTACAGATAAGTCCCGAAAAGCTCTTACTGATTGAAACGGATATTTTAGCTTCATGTTATTAAAAGCGGGACCTAATTTGCGAACTTACGCTCTCTCATAATTATGTACGGATGAGTCAATCGAGGGCTTATATTGAAACCCTACAAGCAACGAACTATAGAAAATATGATTTGAACGATATCGTAGACGTTTTTAAACAGGATGCGCTTTTTATACATTTCCTGATTCTTATGGGGCAATAGAAAAGAGTAGCTTTGTTAGTTAAGGTTTATTCACAAAAGAAAAAACAAAAGTCCGAAAACCTTTGCTTTTTCTCACACAAGTATTGAAATTTTTGCTATTAGATCCGATAGCAAAAATGCTTATATACCTATTTTAGACAATAAGCAAGTAGTTTTTAATGGGTTTAAGTGATGTCTAAAACAGGATAATAAAATAACGGATAATGATTGACAAATAATCCCTTTGTTGATTAACTATTTGTGTGATGAAAATAAGAAAGGTGTGAAAGGCGTGAAAGATAAGGGGAGAAGTTCATTTGTTGAAGACCGATATTTTGAGGAAGGTAACTGGTCTTTAAAAGTATGGCAAACTTTTTTCGCTATCATAATGTGGGTAATTGTTATTATTCCGGTATTTATTACTGCTGAATCAACGTGGTTGTCTTCACAAAGACATCGATTTATTTATTGGGAATATCGTGAAGGAAAAGTAGAAGTTACTTTTCTCGATTATACCCTGCTTATTTGCTTTATCGGAATAACGATTTTTACCGTTATCATGACGATTTATCAAAACCGTCGTTTTGCAAGAAAAGTACGTATTTCTCCACTTTATAATGCGACCACTAACAAACAAAAGGAAGCAATCATCGAACAGCTATACACAGAAAGATTTGGTTCAGCAGATTATCGCAAGTCTGTCCGCTTCTATAGCGTCAAGGAAAAACAAAATTTAGATACCTATGAAATATACAAACGTTATGTATCGGAAGGGATTGATATGAATGATTAGTGATGTATTTGGTCCGAATGGGTTTAATAGTGTTTTGTCTATTTGTGTTTTTATTTTATGCTTATACCCTGTTCTAGGTTCCTTTTTTTGGTTTGTCGGTTCCATATCATATCACTTTCTCAAACGATTCAAATACGATGAGGGTTGGGAACAGTTGCCAATGGAGAAACAGCCATTCATTACGATCATGGTACCTGCTCATAACGAAGAAATCATGATTGAACATACAATTACCTATTTATTTGAAGAGTTAAATTATCAAAATTATGAAGTGATTGTTATTGATGATGGTTCAAAAGATAGCACACCTGTTATTTTACAAAACTTACAGGAGAAATATGAAAAATTACGGGTTATTCGAGTTGAAGCAAATCAAGGAAAAGCACATGCCTTTAACCTTGGACTGGGATTTGCTAAGGGCGAATATATTCTTAGTAATGATGCGGATACAATTCCCGAAAAGAATGCATTGATGAAATACATGCATTTCTTTTTAGACCCTGACAGTATCAATACAGCAGCCGTTACTGCTAACATGGATGTTCAGAATCGTACTAAGATTATCGGTAAATCACAAACTGTAGAATTTTCAAGCATTGTTGGTGTTATTAAACGCAGTCAAGCTGCTATTAATAATGCCATGTATTCTTACAGTGGGGCTAATACCTTGTATCGTAAAAAAGCACTGATTGACGTTGGATTATTTCGGCAAAACCGTGCAACAGAAGATATCAGCATTGCATGGGATCATCAGCTAAATGGTTGGACGCCTCGTTTTGCCCCTAACATTCTATTTTATATGAATGTGCCGGAAACATTAACCGATTTATACCACCAGAGAAAAAGATGGGCTAAGGGTGGTACAGAAGTTTGGCTGACGAATTTCAAAAAAGTATGTTTACATCCAGTCAAAAGATTTCATTCCTTTATTATGTATATTGATCAAACATTGAGTATCATCTGGTCTTTTTTCTTTTGGATTACTTCATTCATTTTCGTTGCGCATATGCTTTACCATGGAATAATGGGAGAGACGGAGCGAATTTACCATGGATTTTATATGTCATTTATTTTTGTGACCTTCGAGATGTTCGCAGGTATATTACAGTTGCTAGCTGCCCTTATTTTAGATAATCGCCGTGCTAAATTTAAATATTTAATTTTTGCTCCATTTTACATGTTATTTTATTGGATGATAAATCCAATAACCATTGTTCTTACATTTTTCCCAGCTGTCAAGACTATCATGGGGAAAGGTACAGGAACCTGGCATAGTCCAACCCGTATAAAAATGAAATAATGACCTTATGCATAAGTCTTTTCAGGGATAACCAGATATAAAAAATATAAGTAATATATTTCGCTTTTGATTAAAGCAAAAGCCCCGACTGGATCAAAATCAATAAAGTAGACACAAAAAGAAGAATGTCAACCATTCTTCTTTCAGACTGTAGACAAAGTAGTGAAAAACTTTGTTTACAGTCTTTTTTTAGATATACTTGTGATAGAACATACAT
>NZ_JAATJW010000055.1 GCF_011800755.1 Listeria valentina | reverse complement strand
GTGAGGATTAAATATTTATGTAGTCGAAAAGGAATGTCGTTGAAAGATTTATCTAGTGAAATAGGTTTATCTTTTAATGCGCTTTATAGATGGGATGCCCATACTCCCTCTGTTGATAATGTTGTCAAGGTAGCGGATTATTTTCATGTTTCGATGGATTATCTGTTAGGACGGGATGAATATATGGAGCCTATTATGAATCAAGAGGCTGTGCATGAAATAGCTGCAGAATGTGCGAATTTAACCAATCAAACATTAGCCTCTTTAGCAATGATTGAGAAAAAATTAAAAAAATATGTGTAAGCAAGGTGACAAGTGTAAAGAAATGGAGAAAAACAAACATACAGTGGAGGTAAATTTATGGTTGCAAAAAGAAGAATGTCTTTATCTTTTCGTCGGGCTATTGAATTACTAGAAGATCAAGGCGGGGATTTAGATTTAAATGATTTGGGTTTTCTTTTAACCGTGTTAAGAGATGACGCGGTCCAAGATGAAACATGGGCGGTCTTACAAGATTTTACAGAACAGCTTTGGGATAAAACGCACGGTTCTTCATCCTGAGTGAAAGAAAAAAGCAGGGTCGCCCCCGCTAAGTCGTCGTTATTATTATAACATGGGGGCGAAGCTATGAATAGAAAAGATGGGGTTTATATTCTGGTAAGTGGAAAAGAGCATTATATAGAGCCACCCAAAAATGGTTTTGGTCAAACGACAATCGGTTGGAACAACGGAAAACCCACCACTGCAGAAAACAAGGAAACAATCAAACTTAATAAATAAGTCTGGTCGAAAAAATCGAAGGACGTTAGAAGGCATATGAGCCTATTCTAGCGTCCTTTTTCTATTTTAGGGGAAAGGGGGGAATGTATTTTGATGAATGATTTAATTAACGAGTACAGAGGAGCTTTAAAAGAGGTTGAACAGTATAAAGTTAATCTGTTGAAGGTTAGAAATGCAAAAAAGCCATTGCCTCCTCCAGCTGGACAAAAACGAATCAGAAATGTTTATAACGAAGACGCGACATTAACGATAGTAAACGGCATGATCGATAGTTTGAAGTATACAATCGACTGGCTAGAACTAGGACACGAACCAAGTCCACGCAGAGCCATTCACAGGCGCTCTGTAGAACAAAGAAAGTTTTCGGTTGCCGATGTTGAAACTGTGCGCCAATGGTTCTTAAATGAACATGGAAATGCATTTGTATTTGAAGATAATAAAGCTAAAATTAGTGAATGGGATCAAATTAGAATAGAAGATGCAATGTGTAGAATGTCAGAACGTGAAAAAGAAGTGTTTATACTGCATCACGCAAGATTAAAATCTTACTCTCAAATTGCGGACGAATTAGAAATAAGTATACGTTCAGCCCGTGAATATCTCAAAAGAGGGAAAGAAAAAATCCAGAATCAAATTGACGAAAGTTTATTTTGCATGCAAATATGCTAATTTTTGTCGCACACCTGCCACCTATATATGAGAACTCGGGCAGCAGGCGACCGATCAAAAAAAGTATTGTATGTGGTATCTGCTCACTAGTCCCGACAAGAGACACCTTCTTGTCCGGCTATAAAAACTAAATGTCAATGCCTCCACTGCCGATTTGGGCCAGATACGTTCTGACGTGGAGGTTCTTAAATTAAACAGAACTCCGCACACCTCTTTATAATGTGCAACAGGCGGGGACGTTATATATAATTCGAAAGTCCTGTGATGTGCAGGGCTTTTTATTATGTTTAAACCAAAGATGAAATGGGAGTGACAGCATTGACTGATGAAGAAGTATTAAAAGTATTTGAAGATTATGTGGGCGAAGGTTATGAGCTGATTACTTCTATTGCAAAATCAGAAAAAAGTGGATCAGGAGAGTTTGCTTTAAAGGTCAATAATGCAATACTAGAGGTGCTCTCCGAAGAAGAAGCATTTGAATACAAATGTAAATTAATCAGTGAGACTTTAAGAAAATTTGTGAACCAATAAAACATTTAATTATGTTGAGAACTAGGAGGCGTGGTGATATGTAATGAAACTAACAGAGAAACAGAAGCGGTTTGCTGATGAATATATAAAGTGTGGGAATGGGACCGAGGCGGCTCGACTTGCTGAATATAAAAATCCCGAAGCAAGCGCAAAAGACAACCTACGAAAACCTACTATAAAATCCTATATTGCCAGCGCTTTAGAGGAACTAGAAAAAAAGCGTGTCATGGATTATACAGAAGCGATGCAGACCCTAACCTCTATTGCTCGTGGGGAATTGGAAGAAGAGGTTTTGCTCAGTTTTGCAGATGGATATGAGAAGGTAACAAAGAAAGCTGATATCAACCAACGCATATCCGCATTGAAAGAGCTTGTTAAGCGTCATGTGGCTGGTAATAGGGATAAGTTACAAGAAGAATTATTACAAGCTCAAATTGAGAAGCTGAATGCAGAGATGCAAGATGAAAATGAATCTATTGAACCTACGATCATTGTAGATGATATTCCAAATATGGGTGATAGCCATGAATAAAATTTCGCTGGTGGAAATGGTTAACCCTGTTTTTTATCGTGTCTGGAATGCCCCAGAGCCCTATATACTGCTCAAGGGAGGGCGTGGTAGCTTTAAATCGTCTGTAGCTTCTTTAAAAGTATGTTTTGAAATGAAAAAGCATACGCAACTAGGACATAAAGTGAATGTTGTTTGTATGATGTCACAACATAAATATTTGCGTGACGCTGTATATAGACAAATTCAGTGGGGATTAGAAATGTTAAACATTAGTAATGAATTTCTTTTAAGAGTTTCTCCACTTCAAATAATCCACAAAAAAACAAAGTCCGCTTTTTATTTTTATGGTATTGATGACCCATTTAAGACAAAATCAAATGCAATTGGAGATGTTATTGCATTGTGGTATGAGGAAGCGGCGAACTTTACGAGTAATGAAGTGTTTGACCAGACGAACGCCACTTTCATTAGACAAAAGTCACCTTTCGCTGATCATGTCAAGATATTTTATAGCTGGAATCCGCCAAAAAATCCATACAACTGGGTGAATGAATGGATTGATAGTTTAAGAGGGAAAAAAGACTATTTAATTCATCATTCTACTTATTTAGACGATGAATTAGGTTTTACAGAAGAGCAGCAACTCGCTCTAATAGAAACATACAAAGAAAATGACTACGATTACTATAGATGGCTGTACTTAGGCGAAGTCATTGGTATGGGGGATAACGTTTATAACATGAACCTCTTTCATTCGCTAAAAGAACTACCAACGGATGATCGTTTAATAGCTATTGATGTTGCCATTGATACAGGGCATCAGGTTTCAGCTACAACTTGTTTAGCTCTTGGATTGACCGCTAAAGGTAATGTTATTCTTTTGGACACGTATTACTATAGTCCATCCGGACAAGTGAACAAAAAAGCGCCTAGTGACCTCACAAAAGAATTAAGAGACTTTATGGTTAAGGTTGCTAAAAAATACAATATGAATATTAATATGCGCACTATAGATAGTGCGGAAGGCGGTATTAGAAACCAATTTTTCAAAGACTATCAAATTAGATTGCATCCAGTCGCGAAATCAAAAAAAGCGGATATGATCGACAATGTACACGACCTTCTTGCGCAAGGTCGTTTTTATTATCTCGATATTCCAGCAAACAAAATATTTATTGAAGAACATAAAAAATATCAGTGGGATGAAAAAACGCTTAACACAGATAAACCAGAAGTTATAAAAGAAGACGATCACACATGTGACGCTTTTCAATATTATGTAAAAGATAACTTGCGCAAGCTTAAGCTGATTGGCTAAGGAGGTGTTTCAATGTTCGAACGGATAAAAAACTTTTTTAGAAAGGCAGGTGCTAGCGTCGGAATGATAGATTCATTACAAAATATAACGGACCATCCAAAAATTAATATTGATTCATCAGAATACAACCGAATTCAAGCGGCTTTCAATCGCTTTGAGAATAAGTGGGGGAAAGTGAGTTATATGAATAGTCAAGGTGTGAAAAAAGAACGGGACTATATTTCTTTGAACATGGATAAATTAGTTGCTGAAACAATGACTAGTCTTGTATTTAACGAAGAATGCGAAATTAATATTGGAAATGAACAATCACAAGATAAGTTGAAAAATGCTCAGGATTATATTAATCATGTATTCGAACATAATGACTTCAAAAAGAACTTTTCTCGTTATTTAGAACCTATGTTTGCGACCGGCGGACTAGTTGTGCGACCTTATTATGATCCAAATACAAAAGAAATCGAATTTTCTTGGGCACTAGCAAATGCCTTTTACCCGCTTCGAAACAATACAGGGGCGATTAGTGAAGGAGCCATTGCATCTGTAACAACGAAGACAGAAAATGACCAAACCGTTTATTATACGTTGCTTGAATTTCATGAGTGGCAAGACGGACAATACAAGATCACAAATGAGCTTTATAGATCTGAAATGAAGACAAGCGTAGGGGTTAAAGTTCCGCTATCAACTCTTTACGAAGGCTTGCAAGAAACAAGCGTAATAACAGGTTTATCTCGTCCCAATTTTTCATATTTAAAGCCTGCTGGTTTCAATAACCTAAACCCTTATAGCCCGCTCGGATTAGGATTGTGTGATAATTCGATTGGAACCATTCGACAAATCAACGATACATTTGATCAGTTTAATTGGGAAATTAAAATGGGTCAAAGGAAGGTCATTGTAAGTGACCATTTTCTAAGAAATGAAATCAACGAGCTTGGCGATGAAAACCTTACAAATAAACAAGTATTTGATGATGAATCAAATGTATTTGTTGGTCTGAAAATGGATATGGACGATATGTCGATAAAGGACATTACACATGATATACGGACAGAACAATATATTTCTGCAATTAACCACTTTTTCAAGACGCTAGAAACACAAACAAAGTTGAGCGTTGGAACATTTAGCTTTGATGGGAAAAGTGTAAAAACAGCAACAGAGGTTGTTAGTGAGAATTCAGCAACGTTTAGAACTAGAAATAACCACTTGACCGAAATAGAAAAATTTATTAAAGGGTTAATTATTAGCATTCTTGAGTTAGCACAAGGGACGATTACAACAGAGGGGAAAGCTCTTTACAGTGGTGAAATTCCAAACTTTGAAGATATTGGTATTGATTTCGATGATGGAGTATTCACAGATAAAAACGCACTTCTTGATTACTACGGCAAAGCGCGAACTTTTGGACTGATTCCAGATGTGGAAATTATTCAACGTGTTTTTGATGTGCCAGAAGAAAAAGCACGAAAATGGATTCAAGAGATCACAGATCAATCTTTGCAAAGAAATCCAGAATTGCAACAATCAGCCGCAGAAATGAGCCTATTAGGAGAAGAGGAGTGATATAAATGTCTATCACACCCCTTCAATTAGATTTATATACTTCGAATGTTGTGGAAATTTACAGAGCTTTAGAAGTAGAAATCTTTGAACAGATTGCTAAACGGTTAAAAGTAAAAGGCAATGTTCATGTATTAGAATGGCAAGTAGAAAAGCTCGCACAGCTTAACATGCTCAACAGAAGCACGCTGAAAGAGCTTTCTAAGGTTTCAGGACGTTCAGTTGACGAGATTAAAAAAATCATCTCAGAAGCAGGATACGGCGCTGTGCGTAATGTTGATAAGCAGTTAGGGAAAGTATTTGATTCTAAGCCGCTTCCCAATGATTTAGACCATGTATTAACTGGGTATTTTAATCAAACATGGCTAGAAATGGATAATTTAGTCAATCAAACACTTCTTACAACGCAATATGGAAAGGGTTCGGTAGCTCGATTGTATGAAAGCATTATCAATGAAACCACTGCTAAAGTCTTGAGTGGCGTTCAGACACACCAGAAAGCTTTAGAAGAGACGATTCTAAAATGGGCTGATAAAGGGATAGATAGCGGGTTTGTTGATAAAGGAGGACATACGTGGTCGCTAGAAAGGTACGTTGATACTGTTCTTAGATCGACAGTTAACAACACCTATAATAAAATGACGACATCAAGAATGGCGGAATATGATGTTTATACCGTCATTATGACATCAGTTGTAGATGCTGCACCTCGTTGCGCAAGTTGTCAAGGACGGGTGCTAGATATTCGCCCCATCAGCCAAGCAGATAGCGGCTACCCGTCAATTTATGAATTTGGATATGGACGGGCTGGGGGAACACTTGGCATTAATTGTAGGCATCGTATTATTGCTTTTGTTCCGGGCATCAATACAAACAATCAGCCCCAATATGATAATGAAGAGATTGAAAAGCGGTATAAAATGAGGCAAGCACAACGAGCGATTGAACGAAGAATCCGCAAAACGAAAAAGAACATTGTCATCACAGAAGCGCTTGGATCGGATAAACTTGACCATTATACGAAACTTCTTAAAGCTCAGCAGTTACAAATGCGTGAGTTATTGAAGAAGGCAGATGCTAGTCAATTAAGCCGTAACTATAAACGTGAAAAGGTAGTTACACCAAAAGAAACCATTTTGAAAGAGGTTAATAAGTCCTAACGGGCTTTTTATTTTGCCCTGAATATGGCGTTAAACTGTTTAATCCGTTCGTGGTCGTTGCCACGTAAAAAAACGAAAGGGTGTAGAAAATGAAACGAGAACAACTAAAGGAATTGGGATTGAGTGATGAGAACATTGACAAAATCATGTCTTTACATGGTCAAACTGTAACAGACTTGAATACGCGTTTAAATGCCGCGGAGAATGAACGTGATTCAGTTAAGCAACAGTTAGAAACCAATCAATCCGAATTAGAAAAATTAAAAGAATCCGCAACTGACAACGAGGAACTAACCAACCAATTAAATGACCTTCAAAATAAAATGAAAGAATCAGAGACGCAAGCGCAAGAAAAGCTTGTTCAGCAAGAAAAAGATTTTGCGATTAAGTTAGCTCTTAAAGAAGCTAATGCACTTGATGAAGAGATTGTGTTAGGTCAAATTGATAAAGAAACAGTTAAAGTGGTTGGTGGAAAGTTGCAAGGATTCAGCGAACAACTAGAATCACTTAAAGAAAATAAAGCTTTCTTGTTTCAGAAAGCAGAAGAGAAAGAAAAACCAAATCCAACACCCGCTATTGTGGCTGGTGGGAATCCTTCGGGATCTGTTCCAGAAGGTGGTAGTATCTTACAAAAAATTCAGGAAAGATTAGGTGATTAATTATGCCAGTAGTATTAGATTCAAAGGATGTAGCAACAATTGATCAGGAGTTTCGAGCAGGGTCTCAAGTTTGGGACGTCCTAACACAAGGCGCTAAAAGCATTACAGCGGCGGACTTTGTCGGTGTTAATGAAGTACGTGTAAATAAAATGAGTGGATTTGTAGAAGCAACAAAATACTTGCGTAATCAAGATAATGCACGTAATGCTGTTAATATTGAAAAGGAAACCATTAAACTAACTCACGAAGATTGGTTTGCTTATGATGTTGATCAACTTGACCAATCGGAAAGTGCCGCACTCACAATTAATAACATTGTCACAGAGCACAAGCGCTTAATCAGTGTTCCTCACCGTGATAAAGTGGCTGTACAAGTCATGTATGACAATGCTGAAAAAAAAGAATCTGAAGCTCTAACAAAAGATAACATTCTAGATGCCTATGATAAAGCAGAAGAATATATGACAGACAATGAAGTGCCGGGTGGATATGTTATGTTTGTTTCTGCAGCTACTTATCGACTGTTAAAAAATGCAACAGGAGTCAGCAAAACGTTTACAACGAATGAAATGGCTATCAATGGTATTAATCGGACAGTTGCACAAATTGATGGAGGCGTTCCAATTCTTAAAGTTTCGAAAGATCGTATCAGCGGCTTAGAAATTGAAGATACAATCAATTTTATTATCACCCCGCTAACAGCCATTGCTCCTATCGTTAAATACGGGACAGTTGACACTGTACCGGCTTCACAAGACAGAAATGGCTACCGGGATACGATTAAAGGACTCGATTATTATGATGCGATTGTATTCGACAATGCTAAAAAAGCGCTTTATGTGTCTATTGCCCCAAAAGCGTAACCCCCACAGAGGTAACGCTTAATCAAACGGCGTTAACTCTTGAGGTTGGGGGAACTGATACTTTAACCGCTACAGTGGTTCCACCAGAAGCAACAGATAAATCTGTTCAATTCGCTTCTAGCGACACTACGATTGCAACAGTTACACCCGTTCAAGGAAAGGTTACAGCTGTTGCAGCAGGTACATTAACGATTACAGCAACAACATCCAACGGTTTAACAGCTACTTGTGATGTGACGGTGAATGAGCCTGCGAAGTAGAGGAGGGGTGGAATGGCTTATTTAACGAATGAAGAATATCGACAAATGGGTTATGATTCTCTAAATGAACCAGAATTCACAAATCTATTAAATAAGGCGAGTGCTGTTCTTGATAATGTCACTCGCCGATTTTACGTATTTAATGAGCTAGAAAAAGATTACGAATTTCGCAAAAATGCTTTTAAACAGGCTGTAGCCTGTCAAATGCATTATTTTGTTGAAACGGGTGAAACAACAAGCGAAGGACTTAATAACATGCCACAAAACCTGTCTATGGGGCGTACGTCATTGACTTTTGCATCAAATTATAGTGCAACAGGAAAAAATGAAAGCAAGTCCCTTCTTTCTGACGATGTTTATATTTATTTGGAAGGAACGGGTCTTTTTTATAGGGGTGTATGCTCATGAGTGTAGTGCGAGTGCCAAAAAAAATACTAGTAGATTCTTTTGAGTATCTAGAGTACGAAGGAACTGACGATTATAGTAAAGAGCTTTATAAAGAACTGGTACTAATTACAAATGTTCGAATAGATAGAGAATCTAGTTTCAGCCGAAGTAAAGAAGAAACGGCTAGCCAAAATACAGCTGTTGTTTTTTGCTATGCAGAACGCACGACCCCTTTTCTAGATTTCAAAAAACAGTCTAAAGTAATGTTTAGTGATGGTTCAGAAGGCATTATAAAAAAAGTAATTCCGGTAAAAGAACCCTTTGAAAATAAAGTTTGGTGTTACGAACTTGAGGTGATTTAATGAGAGTTTCAGTAAAAATAGATCTTTCGAGAGCTATAAAAAAGCTGAGCCAAAGTAACATAAATAGAGGGCGCTATATGATGAGTAATCAGATGCTTGCTGATATGAACCAGTTTGTACCTGCTAAAGATTATCACTTAAGAGGGACCGGACATGTTTCTTTTGATGGCTCTCAGTTGATTTGGAATACCCCTTATGCTGCTAAAATGTTCTATATCCAATTTTCAAAGTATACAACGTCTGGAACGGGCCCGAGGTGGGACTTAAAAGGCAAATCTTTATTTATGAACGATTGGATAAGAGCATTTAAGAAAGGGGCTAGCTTATGACATTAGATTTTATTGAACGTTTAAAAGAGGAATGTGAGAAGCTGGAACTTGCTTATCCACTTAAAATAGGACAATTGGATGCAGCGGATTCTATCGCTCTATACGCCTTACCGGGTGGAAAAATCATAGAATCATTTTATGATGGTTCAGTGGATAAAGGCTTAAATTATGAGTTCAGTATAAAAACGAAAGATCAAAAACAAACCATTTTGCTGTTAGATAGCTTGTCCACTTATTTACAAGAAAAACAAGATATCCCAAGCCTAAATAATAGTTATGTATTTAATGAAATTACTGTTGTAAGTGAATCTTATTTCGTTGGAAAAGACGAAGCAGGATTCTTTTTTTATAGTTTGACGATTCAAGCGAATTTAATGATACCGAGGGAGGAATAAAGAATGGTAGCCAAAACAGGTTATTTAAAAAACTTTTTGAGAACACATGAGATTGGTCCCGTTTCAGAAACAGGAGAATTTGATGAAACGAGCTTAATGCCACTTGCAAAGGGTGTGCAAACGGTTGACCCATCAACGGATGAAGATACGGAAGATTATTCTTATTACGATGGAAATGGTTCGTCTGAAAAAGAGGTAACAAATACAAGTTTGGGGCACGAATTTTCTGGTCATCGTGCATATGGTGATCCAGCGCTTGAATTTGTACGTGATAAATTAACGTCTACAGATCGTATTTGTTCGTTTCGTGTTACTGAGCCAGACGGGCGAGTTCTTTCTGGATTAGCTACAATTTCAGAACCTAAAATGTTCGGCGGAGACGCAAATACGCGTTCAGAATTTGAATTTACTGTGACCTTTAATGGCATGCCGAAAGATGAGAAACCCAGCGCCTGAGCCGTCCAGCGTTACAGTGGACAGTGTCACTAAGTCGGTTGAGGTTGGTAGTACTGTAAACATTACAGCAACAGTTGAGCCGCCTGAAGCCGATCAAAGTATTACTTTTTCATCAAGTGATGAAGCCGTTGCAACGGTTACTGCTGCAGGTGTTGTTACAGGAGTAGCCGCAGGTACAGCAACCATTACGGTTACTAGTAAAGAGAAATCAACGGTAAAAGCTGACGTGACTATAACTGTTACGGGTAGTAAATAGAAAGCCCCCTTTTTGGGGGTTTTTAATTATGGAGGGGAAATAAATGGCTATTAAAATTGAACAATCTGCAGGTATTCCAGTAACAATTGCAGGATTAGAATTTGAATTTGATCTATCCGATGAGCATATTAAGAGCTTGGTTGATCTCGATAATATCGTGAATAAAAAAATTTCTGAATTTGATTTCAGCGAATTTGAAGATGAACTAGATGGCATTACAGAAGAGATATTGGATGAAAGTTTGAAAAAGACGGCTATTATTCTTAAATTGAGCTTTGATGAACTTCTCGGAAAAGGAACCTTTGAGAAAATTTATAAAAAAGTTCCTTCAACTGTACAACTTACGCTCATCCTTGCAAAGCTAAACAGCGCACTAGAACAGGAATTAGAAGAACTAGGAGAAAAAGCAGGAAAGAAGCAATCTGAAAAAGCACAAAGTTATTTAAAAGCGAAAAAAGCTAAAAAGTAGGTGAAGAGAATGTTTTCTCTTGCTGAAAAATTAGAAAGCAGTGTGGAGATTGACGGGAAAGAATACGAGTTAGATTTATCATTTGATAATATTTTGCTTGTGTTTAAAGTCATTAATGACAAAGAGATTGATGATTTAAGCCGTCTTTTTGTTTGCTTAGATTTATTGTTCATTCGAAACGACGGAGAAGAATTACCTTTTCAAGATAATTTAATGAAGCAAGTTGAAATTTACAAGAATATCATGGAGAAAGTGATAGCGAGAGGAAAGAAACAAAAACAAAAACAAAAACTTGATTTAGCAGGTGAGCCAATCGAGGGAGAACCAAAAACACAATATTATAGTTTGGAACAAGACGCTGAATATATTTTCGCGTCTTTTTTGTATTACTATAATATCAATTTATTTCATGAACAAGGAAAGATGCATTGGTATGAATTTAATGCACTTCTAGTTTCACTAAGTGATGATTCCATGTTTAAAAGAGTGGTCCATATTCGACAACAAAAAGTCACAAAAGACATGACGGCGGAGCAGAAGGAAATTCTTAAAGAACAACAAGCGATGTTTGCGCTTGAGCACTCGCAAAATGATGTGGATTTTGAAAGCATGGATCTTGCTGAAAAACGAGAATATGCGCTTAAGCAGCTAGAAAAGGAGGGCGGTGTTATGAATGGCTGATGGTCAAATCATTATTGATGTCAAAGTGAATGGGAAAGATGTTGATGGCGCAGCTAAGGGAATGAAAGGGCTTGAAACGGGATCAAAATCAGCAGGAAAAAGCATCCGCGATATGGTAGCAGCGATGGGGCTTGTTAAAATAGCAAGTGCTGCTTTTAATGTTCTAAAAAGTTCTATAGGCGATGCGGTTAGCCGTTTTGATACCATGCAAAAGTTTCCAAAAGTTATGAAAGCGTTGGGATTTTCTGCGGAAGATTCAAAGAAAAGTAT
This sequence comes from Listeria valentina, assembly GCF_011800755.1. Lineage (GTDB taxonomy): Bacteria > Bacillota > Bacilli > Lactobacillales > Listeriaceae > Listeria > Listeria valentina. Next base: position 3,155 of record NZ_JAATJW010000055.1, on the reverse strand, counting down.
TAATAAGCTTTCTGATGGTATTGATGGTTTACCAACCAAGCTTGATGATGTTGTATCTAGCACGCAACAAATGACGGCTATTACTGGTGACCTAGACAAATCAACAAACACTGTTTTAGCGTTAAATAACGCCTTTCTAGCAAGTGGAGCGAGTACAGATGATGCTAGTCGTGGTATGCAACAATATAATCAAATGCTTTCAACTGGTCAAGTTGATTTGGAATCTTGGAAAACCTTACAAGAAACAATGCCTCTTGCTCTTCAAAAAACAGCAGAAGCAATGGGCTATACTGGTAAATCAGCACAACGAGATTTATATGCAGCGCTTAAGAGCGGAAAAGTAACGTTTGATGATTTCCAAAATAATCTAATTAAACTTGGAACGGGTACTGGAATGCTTGCAAAACTAGCAAAAGAAAATAGTTTAGGAATCGGGACAAGTTTTGGGAACTTAAGAAACTCTATTTCTAAGGGTGTTGCTAATATTATCGAAAAACTAGATACTCTGGTTAAAAAACTGACAGGTAAAAGTATCGCACAGAATATAGATAGTTTGAAAGGAGTTATAAATGCTACTTTTGAGGCTATTGGAAAAGGCATTGATAAAGCAACCCCTTATTTAGAAAAAATAGCAAATTTTATTAAACAAAATTCTGATGGATTAAAAAAATATGGAGGTGTCGCTGCAGGAGTAATTGGCGTACTTTTAGGCTTTTCTGTTGTTGGAAAAATGTTTTCAGGCATTGGTTCGGTTGTTGGTAAGTTAGTAAATCCTTTCAAATCACTTTCAAAGCTAGCACCGGGATTAGGCAAAGGGGTTTCTTCAATTGGGAGCGCAGCTAAAACTTCTGTCTCAGGAATCGGTGGTTTAGGAAGGACAGTATTACAGATCGGGATAGGCATTGGTGCTGCAACTGCAGGAATTTCATTTTTTGTTTTAGCAATCCAAAAGCTAGCAGAGACTGGAACAAATGGTGTTATTGCTGTCACAGCAGTTACTGTAGCGATTGCGGCACTTGCTGGTGTGTTTGCATTGCTTGGACCAGCATTAACAGCTAATGCTGTGGGTATTGGAGTGTTTGGTGCTGCTGTTACCGCTATAGGTCTTTCTATTGCCGCTGCAAGTGTAGGGCTATCTCTTTTAATTAATGCTTTTATACTTCTTACCGCCAATATGAATGCGATTGTTCCTACAATGACTGCTGTAGGTATAGGTTTTGCAAATATGATAGTTAGTTTTCTAACTGTGATTAACACAAATATTCCTATCATTGTTACAACTTTTTCAAATATGATAATTGGTTTTTTGACAGTCCTAAGTACTACGGCACCATTAATTATAACAACTTTTTTAAATATAATAACGACTTTTTTAATTTCTTTAGCAAATGCAATGCCACAATTAGTCGCATCAGGGATGCAAATAATTCTATCCATTCTTGCTGGCATAGCTGCGAATATTGGGAAAATAGCAACTAAAGCAATTGAAATCATGGTTAATTTTTTGAACGCGCTAGCAACGAAGATGCCTGACGTAATCAACGCTGGAACAAAGTTAATTGTGAGTATTCTCAACGGCATAGCGAATAAAATCGGAGACATCATAAATGCTGGTGTTAACTTAATCATTAAATTCCTTCAAGGAATAGGCAATAAAATTCATGATATTGTAGATGCAGGAATGGACTTAGTTGATAAAATTGTAGCTGGTATTGTTCAAGCTTCGGATCGTTTATTTGATGCTGCTGTGGATTTGATAAATGGATTAGCTGAATCGATTGAAAACCATCAAGAACCAGTTAAAAAGGCAGCAGGGAAATTAATTAAGGCGATTATAGGCGTTTTCGTGCCAGATTCATTAATAGATGCCGGTGAGAAAATTATAGGCGGCTTTCTAAAAGGAATGAAAAGCGCATGGGAAGGCGGAAAGAAATTTGTTGGAGGTATCACAGATTGGATTAAAAAGAATAAAGGTCCAATTTCTTACGATAAGAGGTTGCTAATTCCGGCTGGTAAAGCCATCATGATTGGTTTAAATAGTGGGTTAAAAGATCAATTTTCAACTGTTCAAAAAACAGTCTCTGGAATAGCAGGAGAAATTGATAGAAGTATGCAAAATGCTTTGAATTTACCTAAATATAGCGCTGAAGCATCTATCGGTATTAGCGGAATGAAAAATGGAGCAATAACAGGAAGCGTTGTTGCAAGTTTGAAAAATGATAAAACTGCAAGCGGCGTTTCTCTCATGAATAGAAAACTAGATCAGCTCATCGCAAAAGATACAAATGTATATGTTGGTCTAGATGGAGAGGTTATTGCTGAAAATACGAATCAAAACTTAGGTGGAAAATCACGTGTGGTTAATTACGGATTGGGGGTTTTATGATGTCGAATCAAGAAACAGATGTTTATTTATTTCAACCAAAGCAAACTATACATTTAAACCAAAAATACAAATTACGTATTGTTGAAGTGAAGCGACAAAGCCCCCAAATCAAAACAAACTATGTTAACTACCAGTATTCGGACGGAAACAAAGATACGCGAAGTGTTTTTGATACCTTTGTCATTAGTCTGGAATGTAGGTTTTATACACATGATAATCAAGACTATCATGTGAAATTAGATGAATACTTTGAAGACCTTTTTATAAGAGATCCCTATTACTTATGGCATAGTAAGACACCGGGGAAACGCTATCTTGTTCATCCCGTTCCGTTTGAAGCAGAAAGGTATAGCGCAGGGAATTCTAAATTCACTTTGAACTTTGAAGTGTTTCCGGGACATAGTGAGTCTTTAGGAACAACTTTGAGTCCTTTCACTCTAGAATCGGAAGAATGGCAGATTGGGCAAGGTGTGCTTGCTGAGGATCATCAGTATATCCATACCAAGAACCATATTCAGATTTACAACGGCGGCAGCTTTGAAATCAACCCAAGAATGCATGAGCTGAAAATAACTATTCAGACGTATTCCCAAGGCGGTTTTAAGCTTACGAATAGAACAACTGGGGAAATGTTCAAATTCAATGACAATGAACGCTTGTATGATACAGATACGGTTGTCATTGATGGATCTAAAATCTATAAAAACGGAATTCGGTGCGGACGCCTGACCAATCTAGGGTTGATTTCTTTGGCTCCCGGCATGAATGA
>NZ_JAATJW010000054.1 GCF_011800755.1 Listeria valentina | reverse complement strand
GATGCAAACGGCAAAGAATTAGACCGTGCTCAAGTTAATGTGAAGAAACCAACTGCAGGGACAATTACAGCCAATGATTTTACTATTGGAACAGATGGCTATGTAACAGGTAACTATACGGGTGACGTAGCGAAAGTTCAACTTGTGGTCAATGGTGAGGCGAAACAAGCAATCACAGTAACAGGTAATGCATATCGATATTATGCGAAAGACAAGATTTTAAACGAAACAGATGAAGTTTACGTGGTCGCGCTAGATGCAAACGGCAAAGAATTAGACCGTGCTCAAGTTAATGTGAAGAAACCAACTGCAGGGACAATTACAGCCAATGATTTTACTATCGGAGCAGATGGTTATGTAACAGGTAACTATACGGGTGATGTGGCAAAAGTTCAACTTGTGGTCAATGGCGAGGCAAAACAAGCGATCACAGTAACAGGTAATGAATATCAATATTATGCGAAAGACAAGATTTTAAACGCAACAGATGAAGTCTACGTGGTCGCGCTAGATGCGAATGGCAAAGAATTAGACCGTGTCCAAGTTAATGTGAAAACACCAACTGCAGGAACAATTGCAACAAATGATTATGCATTAGGTACGGATAGTTATGTTACAGGTAATTACACAGGTGATGTGGCGAAAGTTCAACTTGTAGTCAACGATGAAGCGAAACAAGCAATTACGGTAACAGGAAATACGTATCGCTACTATGCTAAAAATCTAATTACAAGTGCTACAGATGTCGTTTATGCGGTTGCTCTAGATGCCAATGGAAAAGAATTGGATCGCGAGCTGGTAAATGTAGTCCAAAAAATAACGACTGGTACAGTTGTTCCGAATGATTTTGAAAAAGGTACAGACAACTATGTAACAGGAACAACCACAGGGGATGTAGCAAAAATCAGCATCACTGTAAATGGCACAGAGTATTCTAAAATTCCGGTTCAAGCAGATGGAACATTTAGTTATTATGCGAATAATAGAATCCTCCAAGTAACAGATAAAGTTCTTGTAAAGGGTTATGATGCACAAGGAAATCTGTTAGACAGCAAAGAGGTAAAAATAACAACGAAGGCTGATACAACGGGAGAAATTAAATTAGATTCCTTTAAATTAGGTACAGATAGTTATATTACGGGATCTTACACAGGGGATATTGCAAAAATTCGTGTCACAAAAGCTGATCAAACATATTCTACAATCCCAGTTTCTGGTAATACGTTGAGATACTACGCTAAAAACATTGTAGCGTCAGCAACAGATATTGTGATGGTTGAAGGATTGAATTCATCAGGCAAAGTAGTTAGTACTAAACAATTAAATATTTATACTGCTGACGGAACAATCACAGCTAACTCCTTCCAAATCGGAACGGATACCTATGTAACGGGTACCTATACGGGTGATGTAGCTCGAGTAGGATTAGAAGTGAACGGCACAGTTCAATCGGCTATCCCAGTGACGAATAATGCATATCAATACTATGCTAAGAACTTAATTACAAGTGCTGATGATGAAGTTTATGCTATTGGATATGACTCACTTGGTAACGAGTTAAACCGCGTTCCTGTATCAATTGCAGGCTTGGCTCCAGTAACAGGAGACATTACGCTTGATGCATTTAAAGTAGGAAATGACACTTATGTAACGGGTACCTATACAGGTGATGTAACTAAAGTTGCTCTAGTTGTTAATGGTACACAACAAGCTACTATTCCTGCAACAGGAAATCAAATTAAGTATTACGCTGCGAATCTAATTACAAGTAAAGATGATACAGTTACCATGATTGGTTATGCAGAAGATGGCAGACAAGTAACAGAAGTACCTTTATCTTTATCTGAGGTATCAGGCACAATTGCTGCAGACAGTTACAAAATTACAGATGGCTATTTAACTGGTACTTATACAGGAGATGTTTCTCGTGTTTCTGTAGAAGTAAATGGCACAGAACTCAAAGCTATTCCAGTTTTGGCAGATAATACGTATAAATATTATCTTAAAGGCCAAGTAACAAGTATTACGGATACTGTAAAGGTATATGGAAAAGATACTTTAGGAAATGTTCTTTCTGAAGCTACTGTAACGCTTACAGAATAACAAGGCAGAATTAAAATAAATCAACAGGAAGCGTTTGTACTCAACGAGTTATTCGAGTACAAGCGCTACTGCTTGATTTTATAGATGCAATGGTTTAATAAAACTAAATTTGATCTGTGTACAATGAATTTGTGTACAGGCTGGGAGCGGTTTATCAATGAAAAAAAGAACAGATGGCATCTTACTATCGCTGCTTTTGTTGGCAGTATTGTCAGTTTTAGCTGCTTGTAGTAATGATTCAAATGCTAAAGATAAAGAAGAGAAAAAAAGTTCAACAAAGACGGAATTTGTCTCGAAAACAGTTAACAATATGAATATCAAAATTAACTCAATCAGCACGACAGATAGTGCAAAAGGTAATAAAAATATGGTTGAGATTAAAATGCTTATTAAAAACAAAGATTCCGGCGAAGTAAGTATTGGTGCTGGGGACTTTAAGATTAAAGCTGACAAAAAAACCTATGATGTCTATCCTCAGGGGAATAACTTTGGAGACGTAATTAAGGAAGGTAAAGAACTAACAGGAAGTGCTTTTTTTGAATTACCGAAATCGGTGAAAAAAGGGCAGCTAGTTTATGAAGTTAATCAAAAAGAAGCGGCAAGTTGGGATGTCACAGTCCCAGAAGCTGAGTAATCTGGAGGAGATATCGTGAAGATTGAAGTTTTAGGATTAGGTTATATTGGCTTGCCGACTGCTGTTATGTTTGCCAATCACAATCAGGATGTTTTAGGTATTGATGTTAATCCGAAAGTGGTTGAGATGCTAGAGAATGGTCAAGTTCACATTGAGGAACCAGGTTTGCAAGATGCTTTAAATAGGGCGATAGAAAAAGAGAGATTTCGCGTAGGGCTGACCCCTGAACCAGCAGATGTATTTATCATTTCTGTTCCAACGCCTAATCATGAAGATCCAATCAAATCTTGTAATTTAGATTATGTTTTGTCTGCGGTTGAAATGATCATACCTTGTTTAGAGCAGGGCAACACAGTGATTGTCGAATCAACAATTGCCCCCCGTTCTATGGAAGATTTTATAAAGCCTTTGGTTGAAAGAGCAGGTTTTGTCGTTGGAGAAGATATATTCCTTGTACATTGCCCAGAGCGAGTACTGCCTGGAGAGGTACTTCAAGAATTGATTTATAATAATCGAATTATTGGTGGAGTCACACCTGCTTGTACTTCGGCAGGAAAAAGAGTTTATGGTGTGTTCGTGAAAGGTGAATTACTAGAAACGACAGCTTCTGTTGCTGAAATGTCAAAGCTTATGGAAAATACGTATCGTGATGTAAATATTGCCTTAGCAAATGAGCTTGTCAAAGTATGCGATCATATCGGTGTCAATGCTCTTGAAGTGATTGAGATGGCAAACAAGCATCCGCGAGTTAATCTGCACTCGCCAGGACCTGGAGTTGGAGGGCATTGCTTAGCAGTTGATCCATATTTTATTGCAGCAAAAGCTCCAGAAGAGTCGCCGCTTATTCAAACCGCAAGAGGAATTAATACGTCTATGCCAGATTTTGTCATTAAAAAGGCAGAACATATTTTAGCTGACAAAGTGAGAGCAAAAATTACAGTTATGGGTCTTACGTACAAAGGAGATATCGATGATATCCGTGAAAGTCCGGCTATTGAAATTTATCAAAAACTGCTATTAAACCCTAATTTTGATGTTGTTGCATATGATCCACATGTTCAAGCAGATTTCGTTGAACCAGATTTAAATCAAGCCCTATACCAAGCAGATTTGGTATTAGTATTAACGGATCATAGTGAATTTAAGCAGTTATCATCAAATGATTTTTCAAAGACTAATCAAGCTATTGTAGTTGATACGAAAAATGTTTTAGAGCTCTACAAAGAAGATAACCATTACTTTAATTTGGGAAATATTTATGAGATAGAATATCATTTATTAGAATCTTAAAATAAAAAATTAGGGAGTTGTGGGGATGCAACAAGAAGCTACTGAAATAACTACCTTTCTTTCTATGAAAATGGAAGTGCGGTCAATTTGAAAAAAAGAATATTAATTATTACACAGAATTTTTCGCCCGAAATTGGAAGTGCTGCAAATCGAATGAAGGGAATTTGCCATGCTTTAAATGAAGTTGCTGATGTAACTGTTTGGACAACAGAACCTCATTATCCGCAAAAAGACCTTTATAGTCAGGCAGATTTTTGGGAAGAGATCCCTCGTAATATAAAAATAAAACGTATCAAAACAGCAAGCGCTAACTTTGAAAAAAATTTTCTTCGTCGTTTCTTGTTGTATTTAGAAGTTCTTTTTTGTTTTTTAAAATTGATTATTAGAGAAACAGAAAGTTATGATATCGTTTTTGTAACTTCCCCGCCACTTTCTATACCTTTTATTGGTCTATTGGCTAAGCGCAAATTTAAGGCGAAATTTATTGTAGATATTCGTGATTTATGGCCGGAAACGTTAAGGGCGTTAAAAGGGGTATTTCCAAAAATTCTTCGTTATCTATCTTATCCGATAGAAAAACATATTTATCATCGGGCGGATAAATTAATCATTAATAGCGAAGGTTTTGTCGGGTATATTCAAAAAATTGTCGGTGACAAGCGGGAAATTTATTTTTTACCAAATGGTCTCACAGATTTCGAACTTACGCTAGTGCCTGCTTCGAAACAAGAGGAGAAAATTACAATTGTTTATGCAGGAAATATGGGAATAGCTCAAGATATAGATAGTTTATTTTACCTTGCAGAAAGCTTTCGAATGAATAAAAAAGTAAGATTTCTACTAATTGGTTATGGAAGAAACTATATGGAAATCCAACAAAAAATTAATGAAAAAGGTTTCGAAAATATTATTATTAAACCCCCGGAGTCACGAAGAAGGGTATGGAAAAGGCTTCAGAAAGCCGATATTGCTTATATCGGGTTAAAAGAACATCCAGTGTTTGAAACGGTCATACCAGGAAAGCTGATTGACTATATGGGAGCTTCTCTACCTATTATCGCCATCGCTTCTGGCTATTCAAAACGCATTATTGAAGAAGCCCATTCGGGAGTTGTTTTCCACAAAGAGGAACAGCACGAAATAACAGAAGGGCTTGCTGAGTTAATTGAAAATCGAGAGCTACGAAAATTTTATGGAAAAAAAGGAAATGAGTATGCTCAACAAAACTTTAATTGGCAGATAAACAAAGGTTTGTTGTACAAAATTATTTTTGAGGATTAGTGATGGAAAAAAAGGTCACAATGTTTGTCTGGAATGAATTTATAAATGATGCGAGAGTGCTTCGGGAATGTACAGCACTTCAGGAAGCGGGTTATAGTGTCTATTTAATTGCACTAAAGAGTAAACATAAACCAGCTATTGAAAAGCGAGGAGAAGGGTTTCATATACATCGAGTTGATGACCGCGTATTACCTTTTCGTGTGGAGTGGCTTTATTTAATTGCATTATTTATAGCTTATATAGCGCCTCTTATAGGACTTGTATTTGCATTTTTACTTTTATTATTTTCTAAAACAAAATTGCGTTTTTTGATACGTAAATCAATTTTGGTTAGTAAAATGATTGTTTTAGGTATGAAAGCTAAAACAGATATTTATCATGTGAATGATTTAAATACGTTATTTCAAGGTATCATATGTGCGAAAAGCAAACATAAAAAACTAGTGTTTGACTCCCATGAAGTAAATACAAGTCGTTCGGGATATGATTCAAGAATTTATCAAATTGCTGAAAAGGCATTTATTAACTATCCTGATTGTGTTATTCATGAAAATTATACACGGGCAAAGTATATTCGGAGAATTTATGGATTTACCCCCGAAGTCATTTATAATTATCCTTTTTTTGACGAAAATCTAACAAAAATAGACTTGCATAAAAAACTTAATATACCTGAAAATGAACCTATTTTAATTTATCAAGGTGGATTACAAGTTGGTCGAGGGCTAGAAAAATTGCTGGAAGCTGTACCCCTTATCAAGTGTGGAACAGTAGTATTTATTGGTGATGGGAAACTTAAAAAAAGTTTAAAAGATGAGACAAAGCGAGCAGGTTTAACAAATCGAGTAAAATTTTTAGAAAAAGTACCGGTTCAGGAACTGCCGCTGTATACAAGGTCAGCTTATTTAGGCTTCCAATTATTAAACAATACTTGCTTTAATCATTTTTCTGCCGCTTCCAATAAATTATTTGAGTACATGATGGCAGGTATACCTGTTGTAGCGTGTTCTTTTCCTGAAATGAAAAAAATTGTGAAGCGGGAAAGGACAGGAATACTTGTTGATTCAGCTGATCCGGTTTCTATTGCCAATGGCGTGAATTATTTGGTTGAGAACCGAGAATTATGGAATGAAATGAAAGAAAATGCCTTAGAAGCCAGAAAAATTTACAATTGGGAGAAGGAGAAAATTAAATTCTTAGCAATTTATGAGAAATTAAGTAAGGATGGGAAAAATGATGCATAAACAAAGCGAAATAAGCAAGGCACCTATTGAGTTGGAGCCGGAAACTCATATTAATGAAGAAATTTCGCTTAGGTCAGAAAATAGACGTTTAGAAAGTGAAGTATACGAATATAAGCAACAGTTGCAGAAAATTACTAAAGAAAATGAAATTTTGACTAAACAAAAAGAAAAAATTTTTTCGGAATTTGAGGTCCTTCAAAATGCTATAAAAAAAGAAAATAGTTTTCGCGAACAATGGAAAGAAAAACAAGCAGAATTAAGCGAATATAAACAGAGAACTTTTACACTTATTGAGGATCAGAAGAACTGGTTGATCAGTATTTCGGAAGAATTAACGGATCTTACAAGTGAGCGAGATGACATGAAAGAAAAGCTGCTGAAAAAAGAAGAGGCATTACAAGTTTTATTAGAAAAACATCATAAAATGATGAATACAAAAATGATGAAATGGACTGGGAAATATTGGAAATTTCGAAAGAAGATAACATTAAAAAACAAATAGCAAGTTTTTATCAACAGTTAAATAAGTTCCAAACCGAAATTATTTCTGATATACGACCAAAATTGGTTTCAGATACAGACTTTTGTAACGATAAGAATTGGTGGTATGTTGAGCAAGAAGGGCTACATGCGTATATGCTTGAGGGCGATCTATGCTTCGCGAATGCGGATGATCGCGCGAATTATACCTCTTTTATAGAAACGAATGTGGCTTTTTCTAGATTGCCAAAACATATGATACAAGTATTGCCTGAAGAAACAATTGCTATACATCTTCAAGCTGAGTATTCAGAAGGTCTGTCAGTAAAACTGGCAATTATTGAATACAGTAAAAGTGCGAAAGAAAAAACAACGCTAGTTTCGTTAGAGAAGGAGCAGTACTTGACCGTGGGTAAGAATACAAAATATCTTCGCTTGGCATTTAAAATTACAGGAAAAGGCATTGTTCGTGTGAAACAAGCAGTTATTGAACGAGTTTTTGAGAAAAAGCAAGTAAAAGAAATTGTCGCGAATCCAATTGAACAAGTAAAAACGTTTCGTGAATTGAAAGTGGCGTGTATTTTTGATGAATTCACGATGACGAATTTTCAAAAAGAAGTAGAACTTATTACTTTCACTCCTGAAAATTGGAAAACTGTTTTAAGTGAAAATCCCCCTCATTTTCTATTTGTTGAGTCAGCTTGGCATGGAAACTCGAGAGCATGGGAGTATCAAATAGGGAAATATGCAAATGTAAGTCGTGAAAGTTTGTTTGCACTACTAAAGTGGTGTAGGGAGAGGGGAATTCCGACTGTGTTTTGGAATAAAGAAGACCCAATTCATTATGACAAATTTATCGATACCGCTAAACGATTTGACTACATTTATACGACTGATGCAAATAAAATCCCAGATTATAAAAATCAAGCGAAGCATGAAAATGTGTTTGCATTACCATTTGCAGCAGAACCGAGTCGACATAATCCAATTCAATTAGCCGAAGCACGGGAGAATAAAATATGCTTTGCAGGTTCTTATTATGCTAATCGCCATTTGGAAAGAAGGCAAATTATGGATACCATGCTAGAGATCTGCCAAGAATTTGGATTAGTCATCTACGATCGGAATTTTGAACGTCCAGAGCCTGAATTCCGCTTTCCAGAAAAGTTTAATAAGAATGTAGTTGGCAGTTTGAGCTATGATGAGATCGATAAGGCATACAAGGGATATCGGTTTATGCTGAATGTGAATAGTGTTATTCATTCACCGACAATGTTCTCGAGGCGCGTATTTGAAGGTTTAGCATCGGGAACACCTGTTTTAAGCAGTTATTCGGAAGGCATTGAGCGCATATTTGGAAACCTTGTCATGATATCGGAAAAACCAGATGAATTACGTGCGCAGATGCAGACGGTTTTAAAAGATGAGAGAGCTTATTTTAGAAAATCTTTAGAGGGAATTCGTGAAATTTATGGGAAACATACTTACAAACATCGCTTGAACTATCTATTAGAAAATATGGGAGTTCATTTACCTGTTTCTACAAATTCTGTATGTGTGATGGCAATTGTTCGTTCTGAAGGTGAGATTGAAAAAGCAATTGCAATGTTTGAGAAACAAAGTTATCAAAATAAAAAACTCGCTTTGTTCATTCGAAGTGTGGAAGATTTTTCGAATATCAATTTCATCTATAATCATTATCAAACGGAACAAGTATCTTGTTATTTACTTTCATACATGGAAAATTATACGGATTATAAAAAACTGTTAGGTACAGATTTCATGACTTTATTTAATAAAGAACATTTTTACGGGCAGTATTATTTAGAGGACCTTATGTTGGCTTCTGTTTATACGGATGCAGATTTTATTGGGAAGGCGACTTGTTTCCAAGCAGATGGTGAAAAATTAGCACTAGAGAAAAATGATCTGGAATATCAATTTGTAAATGAGTTAATCCCATCTCGTTCGATTGTGCGAACCGATTATAGATTCCGTAAAAATATGAAAAAGTTACTAGAAAGTTTTGCTAAAGATGAGACTTTGGCGATTTACGGACGTTTTGGAGCTAAAATGTTTAGTATTAATCGGTTTAATTTTATTGAGAAAGCTACGTCTTTCGATAAGAAGTGGTTTAATCAAGTGGAGATATAGGGGGACAAGATGAGCAGATTACGTATTTTATTGTATGGAGATATTGATTTAAACTTCATGGATGGTTCTGCTGTTTGGTTGACGTCCATGGCGCAAATGCTAGCACTAAGCCCAAATATACAAGTGGATTTATTACTTAAAGCAAAAGAGCAAAATACAAATTTAACGGGTGCGTTAAAGGAGATTTCGAATGTCCATTGTATTCAGCCCTTTAACAAATTTAGTCATCAGATTTTTTCTAAAAACACGAGACTTTCTGTATCTGAAGCAGTCCGAATTATGCGGCAACTTCATGAGGAGAATAATTATGACTTAGTGATTGTACGGGGCTTTAATTTGGTTCGAGAAATTATGAAGTATGAAATTTTTCAGAAAATCACAGTGCCTTACTTAACTGATTTTAAACATGATGAGCGCTCTACAAAAGAAGAACGAGCAGATTTAAAACGCGTTTATGAGCATTTTGATCATCTTTTTCTGCAAACGAAAGAAACAAAAGAAGCCTTTAAAAAGCTTATTCAGGTTAATGGAGATAAAATTCAGCTGTTGTATCCGATGATACCTGACAACAACATTCAGCCGACTTTCAGAAACAAGCATTCTAGGCTTATCTATAGTGGTAAATTTCATGAAGATTGGCATACGGAAGAGATTATCTCTGTAACCAAAAAATTAGCAGCTCGTGACAGCCGAATCCACACTCAGGTTGTAGGAGATAAATTTCAGGATCGCTTAAGAGAACGGGAAAATCAGCTTCGAATAAAACAAGAACTCAATGATACGCAAGCAATTGATTGGGTTGGAGCTATTTCGAGAGAGGAATGTCAAAAATTGATTGAAGAAGCCGATCTTGGAATTAGTTGGAGAAGTGCAGCGCTTGATAATGATGAAAGTGTGGAGTTATCTAGTAAATTGCTTGAATATGGTAGATTGGGCAAACCAGCTCTAGTAAGACGAACAAAAATGCACGAGGCATTGCTTGGAAAAAATTATCCGCTCTTTGTTGAAACAGAAGACGATTTTATCGAAAAGACAGAAATGGTCTTACGTGATGAGGATTTATACAGAGAAGCAGCAATTAAAATTTATGATGCTAGCCAGTATTTTACATTTAAAGCGGCTTATGGACGGCTAAAGACCTTTATTTGGTCATTCAAAAATACTCCAACAAAAATTGTTTTTGCTGGACATGATTTAAAGTTTGCTACAATGCTAATTGAGTATTTTAAAGAAAATCCAGCTTTCGAAGTGAAGCTAGATGTATTTTCATCACACGAAAAGCATGATGAAAAACACAGCAAAGAATGTCTCGAATGGGCAGATGTTATTTTTTGCGAGTGGGGACTAGGAAATCTTGTTTGGTATGCTGAGCATAAAAAAGAACATCAAAGATTGATTGCACGCCTCCATTTCCAGGAAAAAGATTTAAAGTTTCTTCGACTTGTTGATATGAATAAAATAGACCAGTTTATCGTTATCACACCATATATGCTGGAAGAATTTTACAATATTTTTCAAATTCCGCGGTATAAAATGAGCTATATCGACAACCTGATTGATGCTGAAAAACTTGATTTATTTAAGCTGGAAGATAGTCGCTTCCATTTAGGGATATGTGGTATTTTACCGGCACGGAAAAGAGTAGACTTAGCGCTTGACGTATTTGAAGCGCTATGGCAAGAAAATAAACAATATAAATTATTTATTAAAGGCAAAAGACCGGAAGAGGTTTCTTGGCTGATGGCAAGGTCGCAAGAAAGAGACTATTATGAAGCGGTTTCGAAGCGAATTGAACAAGCTTCCTGGCGGGAAAATGTCATTTTTGATCCACATGGCAACGATATACCTGAATGGCTTCAGAAAATAGGCTTTTTACTTTCACCAAGTGATTACGAAGGGTCGCATGTTTCGATTTCTGAAGCTATGGCTAGCGGATCAATCCCGATTATTCGAAACTGGAAAGGCGCTGATACAGTATATCAATCACGTTATATTGTTTCGACTGTAAAAGAAGCGGTTACTGCTGTTAAGCAAGGAAAATGGCAGAAAGCGGATGTGGAAGAAAGAAAAAAATATGCATGGCAAAAATTTGATCGAAAAAAAATCGTAAAGCAAGTTGAGGCTCTTATCATTGAGATGGTCCAAAAAACAGTTTAAGGAGAAAGAGATGAAAAAAAGAATGAAAAAGAAAGTGGAAAAACGAACAGAATTGATTCAAGGTGTAGAAGTTTTTTTAACAGGAGACAATCTGCAAACAAAATGTCTAATTGCAAAAAATGAATTGAAATCATCTTATTCTTTTGCGTTTTATGTTTATAAAAAAGGACAGGTAGAGGCAGTAGCTAAATCAAAATATACACTATTTGATACAAATCAAGTAAAACTTTCAGAAGGCGGTGAATACCGAGTGAAAGTTTTTGTTAAACATAATGAGACGAATGAAATCACTACCAAAACAAGTCAACCAATTCAAAAAACGCAAATTGTAGATATTTGAAGGGATGCGTGCAGATAGATGTTACACGGCAAACATTTTCAAAACGGTAGCAAAACACTTGTAGTTGTTTTCCAAAATGCTGCAAAACCTTTAAATGAAGCGATTCCAGCGATTTTCAATAACAAATGTGATCAAAAACAAGTTGCAGAAATGCATGAGCGATATACGTGGATCAAATTTGCGGAGCGTGTGAAGGAAGCAGATTATCTTTTTATCAAAGACCACTTTTCAAGTGTATACGGTTGGTATTTCATTGATTCAGGAACTTTGATCTATGAAGAATTGAATGCGGAACTTACTACGTTTATTCAATCTCACGGCTATGAAAAAGTCATTACGTTTGGATCAAGCAAAGGTGGGACAGGCGCTTTGCTATATGGATTAATTAATCCTCTTGTTACACACGTTTTCTCGTTAGTGCCACAAATTCATGTAGCAGATTTTATTAATACACTTTGCCCTGACGAGAAGCGTTTATTTTTTGCTGATAATCCTGTTTTTGAGCAGCAGGTAAATCAGATTTTTTATTCGCCTCGGTTATATGAACAAAAAACAACATCTGCAATTTATTTTTATACAGGGTTACTGGATATTCAGTTTAAGCCGCTCCTGCAATATAGAGAGTTCCTGCAAAGAATGGGCATAGCGAGTAAATTGTTTTGTAACAGGAGTAATGAACGACATACAAGGCTTGTGAATCAGTATACCCCATTTATTTTTGGGGTTTTGGAAGATCTGATTCGAGATGAGACCACTCGGACGGAGCAGGAAGCGGTTCAATTAGGGATAGATAGTTACATTTTAAAAGCAGAATAGAAAGAGAGGTGTTTGGGTTGAAAGTGAAAATGGGTGAACTTGAATTTAAGCAAAATAAACTTTTTATGGCCTTTGACATTAAGAAAAGCTTTGGGAAAAATTATGAATATGCCTACTATGTCTATCAAGATAATCACATTACTGAACGAATTTGGTATCAGGATGCTCGGGCAAGTGTGCGCTTTTCAGTTACGCCTATTTACAGCGGATCCTACCAAATTCGTTTATTTATTAAAGAAAACGGAGAGATTGTTTTTAATGAGTTGTCTAATCTTTTGTGGATCGATGCAATTCACGGAGAACAAATTGAAATCACTTTTGCTAAAGAAAAGGTTTTCTTTAGTGATAATCCTGTTAAATATGTTTTTCAGGAGGGTAAGAAGGGATCATGTTATTTAATCCTTTCATTTTCGGGTCTCTATTCGACAGAATTTCGAGGTGGTCCACCAGTTTATAATCATATACGGACGCTAGCCCCGATCGAAACACATAAATTATTTATTTTAGATTCTTATCTGGATCAATTTTGCTATTATGTGGGTTTTGGTGGTGAGGAGGATTTTGAAAGAAGTGTCATAGCTCTCATTACAATGATTGCAAATGAATACCGGATTCCACCTGAAAATATTATCGCAACAGGTTCTAGCAAAGGGGGGGCAGCAGCCCTTTATTATAGTTTCAAATATCACTTTGGAAAAGCTGTGGTTGGAGCACCACAAGTTTATATTGCGAAATATTTGGAGCAGCGTGCAAATTCAGACTCGATGAGACAACGCTATAACCGCTTACTTGGAAAAGATTTGCAATTTGGAAAATTGTTTTGGAATGGGTTAATTTTAAATCAAGTTGCACGGCAAACTGTATTTCCAGAACTGCATTTTCATGTGGGCGAAGGAGATTTTCATTATTCGCAGCATCTCCAGCCGCTATTTAAGTTGTTTAACGAAAAAAAGGTTAATTATACTCTGGATCTTGGAAGATATGAGAAACACAGTGATACCGGACTTTATTTTACACCATTTTTATTGGAAAGAGTTCAGGAAATAGTCATGAGAAAAGAGGAACGAAATTGAAGCCTTTGCTGTCATGGGGGAAAATTCAAATTTTAAATATCGATAAAGTCATACGCATCGCTCAATTTGATCAAAAGGCAAATCATCAGAATCACATGTTTGGTTTGTTTTGGGAATTTTTAAGTCCGGCCATTCAGATTGTGATTTATTATCTTGTTTTTGGCATTCGTTTAAATGGTCAAACTGTTATTCATACAGATGTCCCTTATATTTATTGGATGTTAATCGGACTTATTCCATGGTTTTATATAAGTTCGAGCATCGTATTAGGTGCAGGCTCTATTTGCCAAAATTTGGGACTCATTGCCAAAACGCACTTTCCAGTTGAAATTTTACCAACGATCGCTGTTGTAAAAGGCTTGAACAGCTTTTTCTCTATGCTAGGTTTATTTCTTATATTTTTTATCAGTCAAGGTTTTTTTCCTACAATTGAATGGATACAACTGATTTACTACTTTTTTTGTATGCTGTTACTTTTATTGTCAATAGCGGTAATGACATCTGCAATCACCGTTATCTTTCGGGATTTACAACTTTTTATCAGTGCAGGAATGCGACTGCTGTTCTTTATTTCCGGAGCAGTTGTCAATGTCACAGCCCATCCAGAATCATTGCTCACAAAAATATTAATTTTAAACCCATTTGTATATGTTATCGAGGGGTTTCGAGACGCACTTCTTTCACGTGGATGGTTTTTTGATGAGCCTTGGCGAGTTGTGTATTTTTTTTCGTTTGTACTGATTATTTTAGTGGCAGGCGTTTATACGACAAATAAATATCAAGCCGATTTTGTGGAGTATATGTAATGGGAGGAGAAGAAATGCAAGTGGGTAGGGAAGTAAAACTGAAAGAAGGAATTAATTCAAGATTTCAATTCGAAACAGCTGTTCAAGTTGATCATGTTAGCAAACTATTTTTGATGGAACGAAAAAAATGGTATAAAGTTATATTTTCGGTCTTTAAAAAAAGACAGAACCACTATTTTCAAGCTTTAGAGGATATCAGTTTTGAGGTTAAAGGAGGAGAATGTATTGGACTAATTGGTCTGAATGGATCAGGGAAATCAACATTAGCAAGTCTCATAGCAGGTCATTTAGCTCCAACAAGTGGAGAAATCAAGCGGAATGGCGCAGCCTCACTTTTAGCTATAAACTCAGGGTTGAAACCCAATTTGACAGGGATCGAAAATATTAAATTGAAAATGCTGTTAATGGATTTTAAACCAGTCGAAATTAAACAGCGTATTCAAGATATAATCGAATTTACCGAACTGCATGACTTCATTTATCAGCCGCTAAAACAATACTCAAGTGGGATGCGGGCAAAACTGGGTTTTGCAATTGCGATTCAAACCAATCCAGAAATATTGATTATTGATGAAGCCCTGTCAGTAGGGGATCAAACTTTTTATCAGAAATGTTTACGAGAAATTGATCGATTTAAACGTGAAGGGAAAACAATCTTTTTTGTTAGTCATGCGGCCAACCAGGTACGAGAAATCTCTGACAGAGTGGCTTGGCTTCACTATGGGCAATTAAAATTATTTGGAGAAAGCCAAGAAGTTTGTTTAGAATACAGTAAATTTATTCATCATTTTAACAAGAAATCACGTTCTGAACGTCAAAAAGAACAGCAGGAAATGATGAATGCACAGAAGAAAACACTTAGTTGGAAATCGAACAACCGAAAAAAAACAAAAATATGGCAACCAATCTGTATTTTTAGCATTTTATTAGTTATTCTGGCCATCAGTACTTGGGAAATTTGGCAAAGTACATAAAATT
>NZ_JAATJW010000053.1 GCF_011800755.1 Listeria valentina | reverse complement strand
TTATTCCGTAAGGAAAAGAAATGAAACATTTAGGGAAGATCATTTATCTTTCTAAAATATATTTTACGAGGAGGGAGGAGGATGGAAGAACCGTCTTCGCAAACCCCACGCGTCACGATGTATGTGCTTACGAACATGTACGTTTTTGAACGAAAGGTTTATCAGTTTTTGGGAGTGGGTACGAAGAGAGCTATTAAGTTACGCTCTCTTCTCTATTTTCTAGGGGCTGTTGCTGGTATGTTTATCTGGCGACATCTCCCATTTTTAAATGTATTGGTAAGTTGGATTCCGATGTTGTTAGCTTATATTGGCGTACCGATAGGTGTCGCTTATTTAGTGGGCGGGGTTTATACGGAAAATCGGAATTCACTGAAATATTTTCGTTCCTTATTAACCTACATGTTTCGTAAACAAAAAAGAGAAGCCTTTTATGGCGGAAAATTGGTGAAGAAACCCAACCGTTATCAACTGAAGGGAACCTATCAGGTGAAAGCCCCTTTAATTTCCAAACCAAAGACTCAAATATGGTCTTTACAAGGACTCTATACGATACGAGAAGGCTCCTAAAAAGGAGCCTTTTTTGAAAGGAGAATGATCCAGTATGGCTAAAGCTTTTTTAAACTTTCCCGTACAACATGTGGAAGGAAATTTAGTTTTTTCGAAAGATGGTCGTGTCACGGCTTATTTTGCGGTACCTGGCTTTAATTATGAATTTTTATCGGAAGAAGAAAAATTTATGCCGTTTATTAATCAGCTTAACTTTTTTCAATCGCAAGGACATGATATTCATGAAATCGGGAATCCGCAATCAAGTAATATTTTAAGTATCATGGAAGAAACCCGAGCGATGATGAAAGAAAAAGCGGAAAACTATGACTACCCGTTATATGAGAATGGGGATCAGTTTATTCAGTACCAGGCGAAGGCCTTGATTGAGGAGGATAAATTATTAGAAAAACGGGAGTATCGCAATTATATTGGGATCCAGTTATTGAAAACGAAGAATCGTTATCAACGAGGAAACCGAGGGACCCAGTGGATTCAAACATTTCGTCAGTTTGTAAAGGGGCTCAATGCTCCTGTGAACCAAGCGATTGGATTAGATTATCAGGATTTACTCCAGTTTGAAATCGAAGCTTATCAAAAACAATCCAAACAAATTGAAGAAAAACTGAAACGTGCTTTCTCGGCTTCTCAGAATGGACAACAGTTTGGGGCAGGCGTTCGTGCGATTCGTTTAACTGAATTGTTATATATCATTGAAAGTCGGTATTCGGCCACTCCAA
This sequence comes from Listeria valentina, assembly GCF_011800755.1. Taxonomy (GTDB): domain Bacteria; phylum Bacillota; class Bacilli; order Lactobacillales; family Listeriaceae; genus Listeria; species Listeria valentina. The sequence goes on along the minus strand of NZ_JAATJW010000053.1, from coordinate 14,589 downwards.
ACTTTAAAGATATTACGCCTCGACTTCATTTCCAAAACGGGACAAAGAAGACCGTTCAACTACATGGAAGAGATGTGGAAGCTGTGACACCTTCTGAAGAAGGTTATCGGTCGTTACAACAAACGTACATTGAAGAAGTCGATGCTCAAACTCTTCGGTTAACGAAAGATGTAGAAGGTAAGACAGAGAGTCTCTATATTCGTTGTTTTGCTTTAACGAAATTTTCTCATGATGAGAATGAGTTTCCGGGTAATGAATGGCTGTATCAGCTTCAGAAAGGACTGGCCTTTCCCTTTCTCTATTCGGGTCGGTTGGCTTTTAAACCCAACGAAAATGTCTTGAAGGATTTAACCAATAAAAAGTTAGCCTTTGAGGATCAAGATGAACAAGCACGCAAGGCTGGGACACAGATGGATCTGAGTACAGCCAAGAAAGAAAAAGGGATATTGCTTCTAGAAGAATATTTTGAGAAGACAGCTTACCCAACGTATGATTGTAGTCTCGTTTTTCGAATCCAGGCCACGACATTAGAAGAACTTCAAGATCGGGCAGAAACTTTTCAGGAAGAAACACGCAAGAAAGGTTTAGAAGTCTATGCTCCTTTTGGGGAACAACCCTATCTCTTCATGGAAATGATTCCAGGGGGAAGTCAACAAAATCAAGACTATCAAGTGGAAGTCGATCCCCGTATGATTGCAGGCATGATGTTTGGTGCCGCAAGCGGTATTGGTGACGATCGAGGGGTTTATTTAGGAGAAACCCTCCAAGGAAAACCGGTCTTTATTTATCCAGAACTTGCCAGTAAAGCCTTTGATTCGGTGACGTCAATGGTGAATTCGATTTCAGCTATGATTGCTGGATCCACTGGGTTTGGGAAGTCAGTTCTACAAAATTTATTGGTTTATCTTTCTGTGTTGACTGGTAGTTTGGGGCTGGTTATTGACCCGAAAAATGACAGAAAAAAATGGAAAAAGGGTCTTCCTTATCTACCCAAGGAACAGATTAATTACCTGGAATTGAATAATAGTGAAGCGTACCGAGGGGTATTGGATCCGTTCCGAACAAGTGTGGATGTTGAGACTGGACAGAGTGTGGCCACCGATATCTTTGCTTATTTAACGGAAGCCAAGATGGGGGAGAAAAAATACAACTTTTTGATGCATGCTTTTTCGTATGCAGCGAATCAACCAGAACCCTGTGTATCGTATGCGATTGACTTTCTCGATCAGGTTTGTCAAAAGGCACTGGAAGCACAACGAAAAGGAGAAGATCTAGGGAACTATGAGGGGTTGACCATTACAAAAGATCGGCTGGAAGATTTAATTGATTTGCAGGATACGCTACAAAGCTTTATGAAGCAACCGTTCACCAAACTTTTAATTGGAAAGCCTGGGGACCAACAACAAAGTTTAAATCAAAATTTTTCTCTTCAGGTGGTAGCGATTGAACATTTGAACTTGCCGAAAAATGGAAAGCGTCCAGCAGACTATTCGCCAGCTGAAAAGATTAGTACGGCGCTCCTTACTTCTCTTACAGCTTATGCGCAACAATTTATGATGACCGGTGACCGAGAACGACATAAAATCATCATTTCAGATGAAGCAGATATCACAGACCGAAATGAGAAAGGACGGGAATTGAATAACACCATTGTGCGTCGTGGTCGATATTACACCACTAGTTTAATTAAAGGCGCACAAAATGCGAGTGACCAAGAAAACGACATCAATAATATGGGAATGAAATTTTGTTTTCACCTCAATGAAACCAAAGAGGCGGAACAAATGTTGCGGTTTATGGGGTTGCCCGTCACACCAACGAATATCCGACAGCTGACGTCCCTTGAAACTGGGGTTTGTTTATTCCAAGATATTTATGGTCGTGTAGAAGCGATTCGTGTCAATCCGGTCTTTGATGAAGTCTTGGCGGCTTTCGATACGTCTACCTCCACAGAAGAAGAAAGAAAGCGGGAAAAAGAGCGTTCCCAGCAATATCTTTAGGAGGAGATACCGATATGAGCCGGAGAGCGAGCAAGCCACACAGTGTAAAAAAGACAGCGATGTCGCCCATTTATGTTCCTCAGCCTCGTGATATTGTTTATTTGGATTTTTCAGGAGCAAAAGGCGTCGAAATTTATAAACGACGTCCAGCGATCGTGATTAGTCCTGTATCCTTTCAATTGGAAACAGGCCTTTGTTTAGTTTGTCCTGTTAGCCATCAATCGCATCCTCAGCTTTCTGGTTTTTTAACGATTCAAGATCCAGAAAAGCGTGTACATGGTTCTATTTTAATTCACCAACTACGAGCAGTGGATTATCAAGCTCGACGTGCTCAATATATTGAACGGGCTGATGAAGCAACTTGGATAGGTGTGACACAAAAAACAGGTCATTTATTGCAAATCGATTCAACTAGAAAATACTTGTAATTACTTGTGCGTTATCGTATACTAAAAGTAAGAAATGGAATGGAGATGAGAAGATGCGTACAGTGAAAGCAAGAAAACAAGGGAATGCGATCATGGTCACGATTCCTTCTACGTTAGAAGTAGCGATGGGGGAAGAATTTTATGTTCTACAAAAAAAGAATGGAACACTGCTTTTTATTCCGAAAGTCCAAAATCATTTTGACCAGACGGAAGAGGGCGAATTTTATACGCCTGATCTAAATTGGGCATATGAGGAACCGAAAGGACGTGAATGGGAGTGACCTACATCCCAAGGCAAGGAGATTTAGTTACCCTTGATTTTGAGCCTTCTAAGGGCTATGAAATTGGAAAAAAAAGGCCAGCTCTTGTCATGAGTACACGCAAATATAATCGGAGTACGCACCTTGTGATTGTTTGTCCGATTACAAGTACAGAAAAGGAAAGGCCTTTTCTAGTACCTGTTGAATCAGACAGTTTTCATAAGAAAAGTAAGGTGAACACCAATCAGGTATTTTCATTAGACTATACAGAAGAGGCAGGAAGAGGTCTTCAGTTTATAGATCGTATGGAAGAGGAAGTTTTTTATATGGTTGCTCAGAAGTTCCTATTTAATTTTGAGTTTCCTTTTTCTTAAAATGGATCAGGAAATGAAATGGAACTCAGAGAGAAAAACAAAGAAGGGATGAAAAGACATGAAAAAATGGTTGTTGGCGAGTTTAGGTCTTCTCCTTGCGCTTGGATTAAGCGCATGTGGGGATGCCCCGTCGAAAGAAAAGGAAGAAGGAGCAAAAGCCAATACGACAGATGTCAAAAAGGCAAGTGCTTATCCAGAAGCTGATGAAGTTGCAAAACAAGCTTTTCAGGCAAGTGTAGACTTCGATGCAAGAGTAATTTATGAAGATCTTGCTTCTGAAAAGTTACAAAAATACCTAATCCCTGAAACTCCAAAAAAAGAATATGCTTTTGATAATGAAGTATATGGAGATTCAAATTTTAGTAGTTTAGATAAAGAATCCATAAAGAAAGAAGAGGTTATTTCTCCAGGAGACTATCAAAAGCTAATAGATAGTAAAGATTACTTTTTCGCTGTTTATGACCAATATAAAACTAAAGGAGTTTTAGACTATATTTTAATTGGAAAGTCTGATGGGTCATATACTTTACCAGGAGAAAGTAATACTGTATTAGCCGAATTGTATCCAGACAATACCGATTACTATGTATTTAAACTAGAACTGATAAAGGAGCATGGAGATTGGAAATTGAGCTCGTATAATGATTGGCCATATTTTAATGAAACGAATACCAAGAAACGTGAAGCTCGGATTCGGGAAATGGTGAAAGGAGATGACAAAAGGATCACAGTTCTCCATCGTGGTGAGAACTTTACGACGGATTCAAATTAAATAAGGGAAAGGTGTTGAATAAAATGATACAAAGATACAAGAGGCTCCTAATTGGGAGTCTCTTTTTTTTGCTGTTTGTTTTCTGTCTGAGCCCAACGGTAGAGGCGAAAAACCTTGAACAAAAGGATACTACAGCTTCAGAACTTGCCCAACAATTTAATATCAAAGATCGTCAATTTGGCCCTTATAAAGATAGTAAATCCAAACCCAGGTATACGGATATTGATGTGGCTACTTATGATCAGTACCAAAAAAAAGAGAATAAGACAGAAGGATCTTGGAACCCTATTAAAATTGTAGGGAATTACTTTTCTGAAAAAGCAGATGACATGATGGGCAGTGTTCAAGACATGATTGTGTCTATGTTTTTGATGTTAGTCAAAGCAGCCTTCCAATTTAATATTATGATGACTGAGTTTTTATTGACAGCGCTTCACTTCTCTATGAATGGGGACCTAATGAATTATTTAATTTCTATTCTGGGAACAAAGATTCAAGATACCGCAGGGATTCATCAAAATCAAATTGGAACTACGGGAACCTTCGGTACATTAGCTAGTTTATTTGCGATTATCTCGGTATTTTATATGGTTTATGTCTTTTCAGTGAAACGAGCCCCCCTAGAAGGGATGAAATCTCTTTTTCAACCGATTATCGCTTTGACGTTGGCTATATTAATGATTACCAATTTCCAGACGTTGACCGTGTGGGTAAATACCTTAACTTCAGATTTAACCAATGGTATTGCAACGGCAACACAAAAGAATCAAAATGGAGCCACGAAGCTAGATAGTTTAGAAGATGGTGTTTTTAAGATGATGGTGCATCGCCCTTGGCTATACCTTGAATTTGGAACAGCGGATGAAGCTTCTATTGGAAGTAAACGAGTAGAATCCTTGTTACTTAACAAACCAGGGGAAAAAAAGAAAGAAAATGCTATTAAAGAGGAAATTAAGAAATACGATAATCAAATGCTTGTCCCAAGTAGTATCATTACCCGAATGGTTTATGTTAATGCCTTTACCGTTGTGAATGGCTTTTTATCCATTCCTATTTGGGGTCTTGCTTTTCTGTTCTTGGGTTTGCAACTGTACTTTATTCTTATTGCTTGTCTGGCTCCTTTTGTTCTTGTCATGTGCGTCCTTCCCAATCAAATGGGCATCCTATGGCGGTATATAGGGGAGTTGGTCTTTCCATTAGGAGCCAAGGTAGTGGTCAGTTTCATTGCCATGATTCTTTTTACCATTTCGGATATCGTCTACGATATTCCCATGACGGCTGGACTTATGGGGTATTTTGTGTCTGTTTATCTTCAACTAGTGATTTTTCTGATTTTATTCTTATTCCGGAAGCGAATTATGGGCTTGTTCTCTAGAGGACAAGGTTTAGTTCGGCACGTGATTGCAGGTTCAAAGAAAGCCATCGATCCGGCCAAAGAAAAATTGGAGGCCGGTGTACGAGGAACTACTCGTTTGGCGGGGGCAGCCGTAGGAGCTTATTTAGGAGGACCCCAAGGGGCTATGGCTGGTTTCCAAGCAGGTGGTCAAGTCGGAGAAAGTGTTACAGGGAATCGAGGTTTATCTGAGCTACCGCCAAGTGGTGGATCTGGCCTTCCTGAGAGTGGTGAAGAAGGAACGGGTAAACCACCACAAGAAAAATTGGCTCCTTTACCTCCTGCCAAAGGAGAGGAAGAGGGTCCCCCGAATGAAACGGAAAAAGAGAGCCCATCGGAAGATAACAATGGGGAAAATCTTCCTCAAGGAGCACACCAAGACACAGCTAGTCCTCCTCCTGATTTACATCGACTTGCTGATTTAGAGGGACAGAACCACAGCTATATAGGTGGACAACAGGGGGCAGAAGGAACTGTAGCTCCAGAAAAAGAATTGCATAGTTTGAAAGAATTGGAAGAGAAATCTCCGATTCAAGCTCCACAAGGAGCCTTACCTCCTTCTGATACGGGGAGACAACCAGATTTAGTTCCTTTACCACCTAATCCTTCTGAAACAGCTCCTGGAGACTTTATAGGTGCTTCGGCAGGAATGGAAGCACGAGAGCCTGCTCGTCCTTTGCACTCACTCGAGAAAAAAGAGGCGGATGAGGAGCAAAAGGAGCTAGAAAAATTCCAGCGAAGAAAACAAGCCGAACGAAGTGATGGTGAAGGACGATGAAAAAAGGCATTGCTCTATTTATAGGCATTTTGATAAGCTGTTTGGCTATCGGGATGGTGCTTATTCCCGTTTTATTTTTAGGTGGAATAGGTACCATCTTTTTTGGTGCTCAGCAAGAAAAACCTGTAGACGGAGGTGGCTGTGCAATCACGGCTGGAGTCAATGAACAAACAATGGCCATGGCACCCGAGATTAAAGTCGAAATGGACCGACAAAAGTTAGACCAGAAGTGGCTGAATCTTTTATTGGCTCACGTGATGCAAGAAAGTCGTGGTGGAATTAATGGCGTCGAAGACGTCTTTCAAGCTTCTGAAAGTTTAGGACTGCCTCCCAATACCCTTAATAAGGAAGCAAGCATCAAACAAGGGGTTACCTTTTTTAAACAAATGCTAGCTAAAGTTCAAAACATTACTGGACGAGAACCTTCTCCATCCAATGAAGAAGATGTGAATATTTCATCGGTGCTCTATAATTTTCCGGCCTTTGGCCCTTGGTTGAAGAAAGAGCGAGGGGGAAAATGGTCGGTTGAAGCGAATAATTATTTTTATGAAAATGTGGCGCCTACATTTGGAGCCGGACCAGGGGATAAAAATTACTGGAGCAATATTCTCAAGTGGTATGACATTTCCACAGGCAGTAACCCCAATTGTGGTGCTGGATCAGGGACAGGAAAATATCGAATCCCTGTCGATCATCCAAAAGTCACTAGTGGATTTGTTGATCGAATTAATCCCTTAACTGGAAAGCCAGAGAGCCACAAAGGCATTGATTTTGGAGCACCAACAGGTACAAAAATTTATGCAGCAGATGATGGCAAAGTCGTTTTTGCTGATTTTGGTGTATCTGGAAGTGGTTATGGTGGTTATGGAAATTGTGTGGAATTGGAACATGGGAAGACGGGAGAATGGACGTTATATGGGCACATGTCAAAGATTTTAGTCCAAGAAGGACAAACCGTAAAAAAAGGGGACGTCATTGGAGAAGTCGGATCAACTGGACAAAGTACCGGCCCCCATCTGCATTGGGGTACGACACGTTCCTGGATAAGTGTATAAACGAAACCAGGCACCTTCCACGAGGAAGGGAGAACTTATTTTTCGAGAAGGGGAATGAAGCCATCATGCTGGCTGAAACCTTTCCTCTGATACTCCTGCATGCAAGGGATCATAATAGTTTGAACTTGTGTGAAGTCAGGTAAAGTCGGCTGAGAGTTGCCCTAACAGGTTAAGCTGAGGAATATGTTCTGGAGGCAGAATACGTAACCTATAGGCCGGGAGGCTACAAACTATATATGGCGAGAATGACTTATTTGAAGTCTGACGAAGCAGCGAATGTACGAATCTAAAGTAGGACAGAGACCGAAAGGATCTGGCACACGATGAGGTGTGGTAAATGACCGTTTAGTACGAATCTTAGTTAGGAATGACGGGATAATCGGCAAAGAGATTATACATTTACAGGTTCATAGCTAGCCGCCTAAGTATAGATGTTTAAAGCTAGAAAAATAGGAACGTGGGAAGCAGAAAACTTTTATTTCAAACAGCTATTACTGGAAAGGTTGATGGTAACATCATTTGTTTCTGTGAAAGTAGGGACACAGTACCGATGAAGCGTCTAATTAACGTGGAGGGATAGTCCCAAGTCTAAAGATTATTCGTTTGAAGAGGTTAAAGATAAAGCTCAAGTTTCGAGTATGAGAAGGAGATACCAGCATAAGGAGGTATGCCTACTTGAGCACATTAGAAAGAAGTACAGAATATTATGGTCTAACAGTTTTGTTCGACCAATTATATGAATCAAGTTCAAATGGAAAAACGTTTAATAAGTTGTATCCATTCATTGTCTTAAAGCAAAATATTTTACTTGCCTATCGGAACATGAAGCGCAATTCAGGTGCAAAAACGCCTGGTGTAGATGGCATAACGATAGCAGATATAGAAAAATTAGATGAGAATCAATTTGTAGCCATCATTCGAGCTAAGTTATCTGATTATCAACCTGGTTCCGTTAAAAGGGTTTATATCCCGAAGAGAAATGGTAAGAAACGTCCGTTGGGAATTCCTAATCTATATGATCGAATTATACAACAAGCTATTAAGCAAATTTTAGAACCCATTGTTGAAGCTAAATTCTTCAAACATAGCTATGGTTTTAGACCATTGAGAAGTGTTGAGCAAGCTATGGGAAGACTTCATTCCCTTATTAATGTCTCCCAACTGCACTATGTAGTTGATGTAGATATTAAAGGCTTTTTTGATCATGTGAATCACCGTTTATTGAGATGTCAGGTATGGAATATGGGTATCCGAGATACTCAATTACTCGCCATTATCAGCAAGATACTGAAAGCAGAAATAATAGGTGAAGGAATTCCTGCGAAAGGAACGCCGCAAGGTGGTGTCTTATCCCCATTGTTGGCAAATATTGTCTTAAATGACTTAGACCAATGGATAGCTTCTCAGTGGGAAAATTTTTCCTCTAAGCATCAATATTCCAGAGGGGGAAAATTATACAGAGCTCTAAAAGGAACAGCCTTAAAAGAAGGTTATCTAATCAGATATGCCGATGATTTCAAACTACTAACGCGTTCTTATTCAATGGCAAAGCGCTGGTACACAGTCATTAAAGGCTATATTGAAAATCATCTAAAGTTAGAGATTTCTCCTGAAAAGTCGGGAATCACTAACTTAAGAAAGAAACGGACAGAGTTCTTAGGTTTTGAGATAAGAGCGGTTTCCAAAGGAAATAAATACACAGCACGAAGTTATGTGAGTCAAGTAAGTAAACAGACAATGATTGAGAAATTGAGAGGAACAATTAAGCGAATTCAGGTAAACCCTGGATATATCCATTTATTGAACTATCAAATATTAGGAATGCAAAATTATTATAGAATCGCGACGACAGTTTCTGTGGCATTTAGTGAAATAGATTATAAATTAAAACCAATGATGAAAATAAGGCTTAAAACATTAGGTAAATACAGCAAACCTTATCATGAAACCAATCTTACTTTTGATAAACTGTACAGAAAAACTTACAGGACGTGGAAGATTGGCAAAACATGGATTTACCCGATCGCTGATGTTCAATTTAAAGTACCCATTAACTTTATCCCCGGAATGGTCCCCTATACGTCCACTGGACGTAATAAATACTATAAAGGGATTGGGATTGATATAAAAATTGAAATGGCGAAAATTCTACGGCGTCGGGAAACAGGGCGTACTGTTGAATACATGGATAATCGGCTATCTAGATATGTGATGGTAAGAGGAAGATGTGAAATAACAGGGCGTGTATTATCATCGGAGGAAGTACATTGTCATCACGTTACACCTGTTTCAATGGGTGGAACCGACCGGTACGATAATTTGAAAATCATTCATAAAAATGTTCACAAAATCATTCATGCGAAAACTATAAAAAGTGTTTTGAAGTACCTAATTGAATTTCAGATAACAGATAAGCAATTCGATAAAATTAATCTACTTCGAACTAAGTGTCATCTTGAACCAATTAAGTGAAATAATCTTTAGAGGGAACGCCGTGTGCGGTGAAAATCGCATGCACGGTGTGGAGCGGGGGAAAAGGTAGAGATTATATCAAAACCTTACCTATCGCTATAGATTCGGAAAGCCAAATCAGGTGGACAGATTGATCCAGCTCCCGTTGTTGGATTAAAAGCCCCCCAATCTTAAAAGAGGAGGAAAGAATCAAATGAAAGTGAAAGTTATAGGTGTGATTGTCGTGCTTATTGTTGTTGGTAGTCTGGGGTTATGGTGGACCAAAGCCCAAGAGGTCAGATCCCTTCAAAAAGGATTGGATCAACAAAAGCAAGAAATTCAAGAACAAACAGCGACAATCCAATCTCTTCAAAAGCAGAAACAAATATGGAAACAAGAATCTGACCAGTCTACGACGCATTCAAATGGAGAGAGTGATCAGGGTAGTGTTTTACAAAAGAATCAGGCAGCCATCCAAGCTTATTTTAATTATGATTCCCTTCAGAAGCGAGATCAACAGGTTCAAGCTTATCTCACCGCATCCTTTTCCAAAGAAAGTGAGGAAGCGGAGGACTCACATGATCACGAACAAAGTAAGGTTGCTTCGAAGATTCATTCTTCAGAAGCTTATCTCCACCAAGACGGGGACACAGTGAAGACTTATACCGATTTAGAGGTGACGATTACGAGTCAGGCAGCTGATCAAGACTTACATCTAGGTGTTACCTTTACCTGGAAAAAAGAGAACGGAAATTGGCTGATTTCAAAAGCACATTTTCAAACGTTAGAGTAGGTGACGAGACATGGAATTATGGATCTTTAGTCAAACGCTGTCAGGCTTTCAAAAGGGGTCTCAGAAGCTTTCTCCTCCCATGGAGGGAGTTTCTGAAGCTTCAGACGATGTGCAAGAAGAAATAGAAGGTTATGCTTGGTGTCTACTTGAACCAGGGGATTCACAACGCTATCTAGACAGGATTAGCTGGATTACTGGCTATCCTTTTTATGGCATGATGGAAATTCCCGAAGGGAGTGAAGAAGCATGAAGCGATGGGGAATGGGGCTACTTGTTTTGCTCTGCTTTATGTTTTTTGCGGCTAACGGAACCTCCAAGTCGACCATTTTTCAGCTTTTTCAAGAAACTTTTTCGTTTGTTAAGCAACATGCTTCAGAAGTTCAAGACTTGTCTGTCTCCTCCGAAAAAAAAGAACCTTCATCGGGTTACCAAGAAAGGGTTCAACTGATTCAAGTAACAGACGGAGATACGCTAAAAGTGAAGGAGAAAGGACAGACTAAAACGGTGCGACTTTTGTTGATTGATACCCCTGAAAGCGTGAAACCCAATACGCCAGTTCAGCCATTCGCCAAAGAAGCCTCCAATCGAATGAAGGCTCTTGTCCTCGGTAAATCACTAACCCTGGAATATGATGTTGGAGGACGAATCGATAAATATGGTCGATTGTTGGCGTATGTCTATGCAAATGGGCAATTACTCCAAGAAGTTTTAGTTCGTGAAGGTTATGCTCGCGTGGCCTATATTTCGCCGCCCAATACTAAATACTTAAAGCAGCTACAGGCCGCCCAATTCCAAGCTAAACAAGCCAAAAGAAGAATCTGGTCAAGACCAGGTTATGTGACTGATCAAGGCTTTCAGCCTTAATGACAGCTATGTCATAGAAAAAGGAGGAATGAAAATGACTTATGAACATCTCAAATTATGTCCGGCTGTGGTGTCTGGTGAAATTTATTTAGCAAGAACCATTCAAGAAGGGGGGGATGAGCAGTCAACGACGGCTCATCACAGAAGAAGTGCTCTCTGCAGCAGCTGATTGGTTCTTACTCAACAAACGAAATGAAGTGAAGTGGGAATGTACCCACGAGGGCAAGAAACCCCATTTATTTTTTACAACCGATCCTAAAAAGGCTAAGCAAATCATAAATTTATTGAATGAAAACTAAATTTCACTAAAAGGAGCAAATCGATATGGGACTTCGAGAACTTTTTTATGGGCAATCGAAAGAGACACAATACTATTTTGTGTCTTTTGCTTTCGGAAACCCGGCTACCTTTGGTCAAGTAACGGTAGAGATTGATTCGGAAGAGGTCATTCCTTTGACTGTTCAACGAATGGAAGAAATTAAAGCTCGAATTAATCAATCCTATCCACAAGCGGTTATTTTAACGATACTTCCACTAGAACCCTAAAGGAGGGACAAGTTTGTGACAAAACAACGAAAAAAAGGAAGAGGAAAACGCCTTGTCAGCTTTTTAGCAGGATTATTAGGCCTTTTTTTAATGCTCTTGCTTCCCTTTGCGAATGAAGCAGTGGGAGGTTCTTTTTGGTCTGTGTTTATTCCTCTACTTCCTTTGTATGGACTCCTTTTTTATTTTCTTATCCAGGTAGGAAAGCCGATTAAAAAGAAAACTTAATTCACAGAAAAGTACTGGAACTAGGGACGATCAACTCATTGATGAAGGAGGGATGGAAGAAGATGAAAAAAGTGATTTTTTGGCTGTTATTCTTTTTCTTATGCTTGGCGGGGATGGGTAATTATGGCTACCATCAATGGTTTACTCAGAAAGAACCTGAAGCCCCATCTAGTCGATCTGTCCAAGCACAGAGCACAAAAGAACTGGCAGATCTTGAATTTGATGGTATGCATCAGGTTATTCAGCTCCATCATAACCAACCACAATTTTCGGATAAAGAGTTACAGAAAGGACAGAAAGCCTATCAATCTTTTTCTCATTTAGATAGATGGAACCGAGTGGGCGTAGCGAATGCCTTATTGGATCGCTCCATGATGCCTCAAACAGAACGTGAGCCATTAACTGTAGACCCCACAGGCTGGCACAATAAAAAAGTGACCGTTCAGGGCAAGTCCAACTGGTTGTATAATCGTTGCCATTTGATTGGGTATCAGTTAACGGGTGAAAATAATAATCTTAAGAATTTAATGACAGGAACAAGGAGCTTGAACACGCCTTACATGCTTCATTATGAAAATCAAGTTGCGGAGTATGTGAAAGAAACAGGGAATCAAGTTCGATATCGAGTTACGCCTATTTTTCGTGGGGAAGAGAAACTAGCTCGGGGCATCCAATTGGAAGCACAAAGTATTCAATATCAGGGTCTGTCTTTTAATGTCTATATTTTTAATGTGCAGAAAGGGATTTTACTACACTATGAAGATGGGACGTCCGAACTTCGGAAATAGCGTCCACTCTGCAATGAATAGGAGGAAAAGGATATGAAACGAACATGGGAAGAACAACAAGAGAAACAACTGCGGAAAGAACGGCGCCAAAAAGAAGAACGAGCAGCTCGGCAAGCGGCGTTTCAAGCTTGGAAACATCATCTTAAGCAACGCGAATTTTGGAAAATATGGGGGATAAATCTTGGACAAGTTATTCAACGAGGTTGTCAACTTTTTATGGCCATCTTCAGTTTGTGGCTCTTTTATGGTTTATGTGCATCGATCGGTATTTGGGCTCAGGAAAAGTTTCAACAGGAAGGTCTTTCGAACGTTCCCATTGTCTCTATTTTTAAGGGTTTATTTGTATGGGGACTTGTGAGCTGCTTAGCTTACAGTCTCTTTTTACTAATGTTGGAAAAAGAGCGTTTGATCAAACGTTTATTTCGGCTCTTTGCCAATCGAATGTTAACGATTTGTCTCTTTTTAGCTTTTGTTTTTCAAATGGATCTCCCTTTTAACACCTTCCAACAAGATCTCTTAATGACTTGGCTGGTGGGGCAACTCGTTCTTTTCCTTATTTATGGAGGAATGAAAGGGGCAGAAACCCTTCTTCAGTATGATCTCTTTCGACTGCAACACCGTCATTTTTATTATCGAAAAGAGCCTATTGGATTCTTACAAGAAGAGCCCAATCACTTTGTTTTTCTTGAAGAACGATGGCGTCCTTATGCAGAAGTTTGTTTTGTTCAGATTAGCCAGAGTCAAGAACTCATGCAGCATCAGCCTTTAATCATACAGCCGAATGAATGGGAGGAAGTCCCTGTTCATCAAAGATGGGTCCATTTAGAGATTCAGATACGTCTCAAACAAAGTCTATTGTCCCCTTGTCTATTGTCCCCTTTCACTTGGAAACAAGCAGGCCTACTTATGGACAAACGAAACCAAATTTGTTTCTGGAGGAAAGACTCCTTATTCGATAAATGGCAAAAATGGCGGAAATTCCCTTCGATCAAAAAACGATTTCTACGATTGTGGCACAATCATAAAGAAATGACAGGAAGACAATTTTTGGAATTGAATCAGGATCGCTTTCGAAATGTGGAAGAAATTAAACAAACGATGATCAGCCAAAACTATTACGAAACGAAAAATCGATTTTGGGTAACGCATGATGGTCTAGGCTTTCTTGTCGAAACTTCTAGGTATAAAAAAGCAGAAAATAAGGAATAGATGAACAGAAGTTTTTTCTTGATGCTCCCTGGATACTTTTTGTAAACTAAAGGTAAATAGATAAGGAAGAAGGGATCTTATGAAAATGAAAGGCAAACATATTTCTGGCCAATCGGTTCTTCTTTATTTGGAGGAAGGACGTTATGTTTATCAGGCCGAGTATGGCAGTGGGGCGGCTAAAGACTTAGAGGTTGCTAAAAACTTAGCGATGCTAGAAAGCTTTCCCCCGAGTGATCGTCAAGGAGCTTTATTAGATTGGACTTGGAAAGTCTTTGAATAGAGCCTATTCATCTATGATAAAAATGTGGTATAATCAACTTGTTTCTATTCAAAAAATCAAAGCCAGCCATCTGTCTAAGAACCGCAGGTGGCTGGTTTTGGTTTGGAAGTTGTCTGTCGGATATTGTAGCTGAATGAACGCTCATTTTAAGTCGATTCATTGACTAAAAGGGGGGAACATGCTAACATAAGTATGAAAAGAGAGCCATGCATGAACATGACTCCCTAATGCGCAAGTACCATTTAAGATGGTAGCCGTTGTTTTAATAGGAAATAATAACCTACCAAGCGGGCAAGTGATACACTCCCTATAAAGTAGACACTAGGAATAAAAAATCTAGTTCACTTTAGAAGGAGTGTATTTTGTTATGACT
>NZ_JAATJW010000052.1 GCF_011800755.1 Listeria valentina | reverse complement strand
TCATAACAAAATACACTCCTTCTAAAGTGAACTAGATTTTTTATTCCTAGTGTCTACTTTATAGGGAGTGTATCAATATAGATGATTGAGTTCTAAAATACTAATACAGATATTTATTCTTCAGTTAGTTCATTGTTTGAACGATACTTTTTTGTTCTGGATGTTATCTAAACTAGTTGACTTTGAAAACGCTAGCTGTGAATCTACACTAATTTTGGATTTTTTATTGCTTTTGCATTGCTGGTAATTCATTTTTATTTAGCTTATTCAAGTATGGAATTATCATAATAATACCAGCAACAAAGGCAATTCCCTCTGTAATAGTCATTGACCAGATCAAACCATTTAATTTGTAGAAATAATGTAATAACAAAACGACAGGAATAAACAAGGTTCCTTGGATAGTGGACATCACACCTGTTTGAGCACCTAAACCAGATGCTTGGAAGATTCCAGTGAATAAACCGGAAAAACCATTAAAGACAGAAGAAACCAATTGTGCAGCTAAAATGGTAAGACCGACTTGAATTACACGAGGATCACTAGTAAATAAGCTTAACACTGGCACACGGAAAATATAAGCAACCAAAGCAAAGATAATTGAGATTCCTCCGATCCATAAAGAAACTTCCTTCAGCGCTTCTTTTAATCGTTTTGTGTCGTTGGCAGAGAAACTATAGGCGAATAATGGCATTGCACCTAGAAATAGCCCCATTGTTAAAAATTCAGGTAATTGAGTGATTCGAACTGCGATACCAAAACTAGCAACCACATTGTCACCATATTCAGCAGAGAAATTATTCAATAATAAAGTTGTAACAATCATAAAAGTTGATTTGAACAGTTCTGAAACACCGATTTTATAGACTTCTAGTTGATCTTTAACTGAAATTTTAAAGTGCTTCAAAAATCCCTTCAAGGACTCACTCTTGTTTTCTAAGAACCAGACGTAATAAGTAGTTGAAGCAATATTAGCAACCACAATCGAAATCCCCGCGCCGATCACATGTAAGTTAAATACCAAAATCAATAAAGCGTCCAATACGATACTAACAACAACACTGATAAACATGCCGTACATCGATTCTTTTGACGCACCTTCTGAACGAACTAATTGTTCCAAGGCAAAGTTTAAAATGAAGGCTGCACCGCCAGCAAACAGAATTGTTGAATACTGTATTGTATAAAGAATTGTTTGACTATCTGCTGCTCCCAGTAAATGAACAAATGGATTCATAAAGACAATGGCAATGATTCCAATAATTATACCCAAAATGATACTTGCGTAGAAAGAATAACCAGCAATTTTTCGGCCCTTTTTTGTATCACCACTGCCTAATAGACGTGTAATAAACGTTCCGCCGCCCACGCCAAACATATTTCCAACAGCCATTAAAATGAGCATGATTGGCATCGCTAAAGTAATCGCCGACATCATATTCGTATCGTGGATTAATCCAATAAAATAAGCATTGATCAAATTGTAGATTGTGGTTGCTGAGATACCAACCATCATCGGAATCGATAAATGAGCGATCGATTTTCGAATTGGACTTTCTTTTAAGTAGTAAATATTTGATTCATTAGTTTCAAAGTTTTCCATGACAATTCCTTCTTTTATTAGATTTATAAATGTTAGTTGTCTAACTATTTAGCTGCAAGCAGTTGGTTTCTGCTTGTTGATTAAAGACTTCGATCGATTTTTCTTAACAACTTCGTTAATTGTTGAACTTCTGCTTCGCTTAATGCGTGTATTAGCTCTTTTTCTGCAGCATAAAAAGCTTCATTTGTTTCATCAACCAAAGCCTTACCTTTAGGTAGTACGTAAATATTCTTTTGCCGCTCATTATTTTTCGGGATTCGGCGTTCAATATAACCTTTTTTCTCTAACCCTTGAAGCATACTAGTGATGCTCGCACCACGACGTTGAAATACTTCCGCTAAATCTTTTTGAATCAATCCTTTGTCTTCATTTTGTGCGATATAAGAAATCATTCGCCCTTGTTGAGGACTAATATCCATGTCTTTGGTACGGTGTTCCATTGATTCACGAGATTTGTTCATGATGGAACGCATCAAATTTGAAACAATCATTCTATCCAAGAAAAATCCTCCTTTGCTAAAAAAATTAGATATCTAACTATTTGAAAAGAGTATACATGCTCACAAAAGAAATGTCAACTAAAAAATCAAATTCTAATAATTAGAAATATAACAATTAGATTTTGATTTTTCTTATAAAAGAATAAAAATTAATATTTATATCCATGTTACACAAGAAGGAAAAAGTGAAACGACCTCACTCTTTGATGATTTTATGGCAAATGGTAAGCATGTGGGTCAAACAAAAGACCCGCTCAAATGAGCGGGTCTTAACGTTGTTAAATCAACGTTTATAAGCTTATTTAGCTAATTCTTTTTTAGCTGCATCTGCTAGAGATGTGAAAGCAGCTTCATCATTCACAGCTAATTCAGCAAGCATTTTACGGTTAACTTCGATACCTGCTAATTTAAGACCGTGCATCAATTTGCTGTAAGAAAGATCATTCAAACGAGCAGCTGCATTGATACGTGTAATCCAAAGTTTACGGAAATCGCGTTTCTTTTGACGACGATCTCTGTAAGCATATTGGTAAGATTTCATTACCGCTTGGTTAGCGACTTTGAATAATGTATGTTTCGAGCCATAATATCCTTTGGCTAATTTAATGACTTTTTTACGACGTTTGCGAGTTACTGTTCCGCCTTTTACGCGTGGCATAATTGTCTACCTCCTAGATTTTACAAAAATTAATTCGAACTTGCTTATTTCATTTTAGCGACCATTTGGCGAATACGTTTGAAATCGCCAGCTGATACCATTGCCGCTTTACGTAGTTTACGTTTTTGTTTTTTCGATTTGTTAGCAAACATATGGCTTACAAAAGCGTGTCTGCGTTTTAATTTTCCAGATCCTGTTCTCTTGAAACGTTTAGCGGAACCGCGGTGAGTTTTCATTTTTGGCATGAATATTTCCTCCTCAAAACTATTACTTTTCTTGAAGTGGTGCTAGGACTAAGAACATTGAACGTCCGTCCATTTTCGCTTTTTGCTCAACTGTGCTTAAATCTTTACACTCGTCGGCAAAACGGTCAAGCACCTTTTGACCGATTTCTTTGTGGGTGATTGCACGACCCTTAAAGCGAATCGAACATTTTACTTTATCGCCTTTAGAAAGGAATTTGCGTGCATTACGTAGCTTCGTATTGAAATCATGTTCATCGATCGTTGGACTAAGACGAACTTCTTTCATCACGATGACTTTTTGGTTTTTACGGGCTTCTTTGTCTTTCTTTTGCTGTTCAAAACGATATTTCCCGTAGTCCATAATACGTGCCACTGGGGGTTTCGCGTTTGGAGCAACAAGCACAAGATCAAGGTTCGCTTTTTCAGCAATTCCTAGCGCTTCAACTTTCGTTTTAACGCCAAGCTGTTCGCCGTTTTGATCAATCAATCTGAGTTCACGTGCACGAATCCCATTATTTACCATCATGTCTTTGCTAATTTTGAGCCACCTCCGTATTTTATTGGTCGAACAAGTCAGAAAAGAGCAAGTAGGTGTCTACCTTACTGGCAGACAATAAAAAAACGGGTTTGCTAAACGATCGCAAACCCGCACATTCAAAGTCACAACCAGTTCAGGTGTGACGAATCATTGAACTTTTTGCCTGAAAACACTCGTTAACGAGGCGAGAAGCGGGTTGCTTCTTCTTTCTTGTTAATTAACCTTAATCACTATATCATGCTCTTACCTTGCTGTCAAGTTAACTAAGCAAGACTTTTTCTCCCGCTTCTTCGCTTTTAACGTTTCATTTCAAGTCTCATTTCTTCCCTTTATTCTTGCGACGTTTTTTTACTTTCTTCCAAATCCAAAGCCCCCATCCAAAAATAACGATGAGTATAACCAAACTTGCAATCACTTGAATGTAAGGGAAGCGACCCGAAATAGTAGCTAGCTTAATAGGCGGTTCTGCTGTTTGATTATACGCTTTATTTTCTGCCCCCGCGTTTAGCCAAGTATAAAGAATATGTTTCGTTGATTTCCGCAAGGCTTGATCGAACGCATTCGAACTCGTTTCCATTTTGAAGGTTCCGTTCCGCGGAGCTCCGTCCATCCACAAATCTCCTCCTGCACGTAAAAGTTGATCCATGTTCATGAATTTTTGGTGGTCGCTGTAATCTGTAATGACGGTGCCACGAAAGCCCCATTCTTTTCGCAAAACATTGGTTAATAATGCCTCACTGGCACCAGCCCAAACAGAACCGATCCGATTATAAGAAGTCATAACACCTGTTGCTCCGTTTTTAATGGCTAACTGATAAGGTTTCAGATAGTTTTCACGCAAGGCTTGTTCTGTCGTCCAAGTATAGATGGAGTCGCGGTTGCTTTCTTGTTCGTAAAGTGCTAAATGTTTCAGATACGTATAAAGCCCGCCTTCTTTCGCTCCGGATATGACGCTTGAAGCGAAAGACCCTGATAAAAAGCCATCCTCTGAGTAATACTCATAATTTCTGCCACCAAGCGGTGAACGGTGAAGATTCGCACCTGGCGCATACCAGCCAGAAACTCCAATATCATTTGCTTCTTTAGCAGCTTGTTGTCCCATTTGATGGGCGAGCTTATTATTCCAAGTTTGCGCAAGGATCGTCGCATTGGGGAAGCCGGTTCCGCGTTCGCCAAAATTGAAACTATTGACTTGAGATGGTCCATCCATATCGGCATGTGTTGGCTTACCAATCGACTTCACGGGTTCTGTATGTACATAACCATGCAAAACCAGATTCATCATTTCGTCTTTGCTCATTTGATTTAGCAACTGATCCCAGCGCTTGTCTTCATAATTTTTCCCAAGCGCTAGCCCTAATTTCGTGATTTGATTATTTTCATATACTTTAAGACCTGCATCTTGATCAAAAACTATTCCTTTAGCTTTTCCTTTGCCTTTACGCCAGTTGTCCGCCATTTGTTTCGTGTAGAGATTCGTATCTTTTAGCTTTGGCGAAATTTCTCGCTGCTTGCTATTCGTTTTTGGAAAGGTGTTTTTAAAGTCGGCACGTGTCATGTACTTGATTTTTTCGTTTGTATCCGTTCCATCGATGGCGATCCCGTCCGCCAAGTTTGTGCCGACAAATTGATTTTCCACCTTCTGGCCAGTTTTCGGATCTGTTCGGTACTGGATGTTTTTAGCGAGATCGTAAGTCATCACTGAGTGAGGAGTCTCACTCACCGTGTGCGCATCCTTCATAATCTTCACTGTGTATTTACCGGGATCCAGTTCGTATCCTTTGAAGTGATTTTTATTCAAATCTTGGTCATCATAAGAAGCCATATCTCGAACATTAAACGTGAGCGTCACGGTTTGACTCTCACCTGGTTGAAGTTCTTTTGTTTTAGCAAACGCAGCCAAGTTAGTGGAAGCCTTCTCAATTTCTCCTGCTTGATATGGCGGCGTAAAATACATCTCGACGACATCTTTTCCAGCCCGATTACCTGTGTTTTTGACTTTGACTTTAGCCGAAATTTTTCCATCTTTTGTTAGCTTGCCAGGTTCTTGCGGTGTGAAGTTTTCTACTTTCCAGTCAAATTTCGTATAGGATAAGCCGAAGCCGAACGGGTACTGAACAACCCCCTTGTAACCATCTCCATGTTTATTGTGGACATTTTGCCAGTAATGCTCCGTGTCGGCTGTTTCATAAAAGCGATAGCCTAGATAGATGCCTTCCGCATAATCCAAATAGGAGACTTGATGATAAAGCGTATCATTTCGTCCTGTATTGCTATTAATTGTTTTCCCATCATTTGGATAAAGTCCTTTTGTGTTTTGATAAGCGCCAATCCCATCTAACCCGCTATTGGCATAGGAAGCGTTTGTCGCTAAATCATAGGCATATGTATCCGTTGTTTTTCCAGATGGGGAAACTTCCCCATATAGCAGTCGCGGCAGTGCTTCAGCTGAATATTCACCTGTTGCTCCTACCTGCATAACAGCGTCAATCCCCGGAATCGTTTCAAGCTCACCAAGTGCCATAGTATTCGTTGAATTGACAAGCACGACAACATGCTTATATGTTTTTCCTAAATAAGTAAGCATCCCTTCTTCTTCTTTTGACAAGTTCAAATAAGTGCGCGACTCATCTGTTATCATCTTGCCATCTTTTTCTGTCACCTTATATTGTTTCTTCGGCGCATCGCTACTTTCACCGGCAATCCTTCCGACAACAAAAATAGCCGTATCAGAATACTCTTTCGCTTTTTCAAGCATCTTTTTAGAATAATAAGTAGTATCATCCCATTTCGGCTCGTATAACCGGTAACTTTCATAGTCGTAAGATTTAAGCATGTTGGCATCGCGTTCTTCACGAAAATCATTGTACATATTGATGATATCGTGATTGTAAGATACACCGTAATTTTTTAAAGCGCTCAGAAATCCGAGTTTCATTTTATCAACAGTTCCTGATCCTGAACCGCCTCCAAGCCAATCGGATGCAGCCCAACCAAATACGTTCACTTTTTTGTTTTTCTTGCTTAAAGGTAAAGTATTCGCATCATTTTTTAGCAGCACAGCTCCTTCCTCTTCTATTTGTCCTGCTAACTTGCGACCTTGTTTTTTCGTTTTTTCTTTGGTTTGATCCGTTTGTTCCGATTTTACTTTAAAATATGTGGGAAGTGTATTTTCGATCACATCAGAAAATACGAGCGATAATACGGCTGCAGCAACTACAACAACAGAAATCAATGCAACAAAGGTAACAACTAACCATTTCAAAAATTTTTTCATAATTTCTCCCTTCTGTTCTGTTTCAAACTTCTGGATACTGAGAGCTCCTTGAAAACGATATTTTTTACTTCACGTTAATAACGTATCAATAATAAAAGCGCTTTCAATTTTGATTTCAAAACTTGTTCAATTTGTTTCATTTTTTGTAGGGTAGGGTGATATATGAAAAAATTCTGCTATTATGTCAAAGAGATTAGCAAGCAACGCTTACTAATCTCTTTGTTTCAGTCACACTGTGCACTGTTTAAATACACCCTTTATAACGATATATTTTGACTCTTCTGCTTTCCGTTATAGGTAACACCTCAAAATAAAAAATATGTTCTTTCCCGTCTCGTGTTGTAAATTTTGGTATTTTAAATTGGGGACGTCCATTCACTTCCATCAAGTGGAGTAACTTATCTTTGATTGCAAAAAGTGGAAGCGTCGTATCCACAAGCTCGACAAAGTCTTTTTCAAAATCATCGGTTTCATGACTTTGAAATTCAAACTGAGCTCCCTTTGGATCTATCACTGCAATCACCTTCTTCTAAAGTTCCTTCTTTTATTATACGAACAAGTGTTCCTTATTGCAACTTCTTTATTTTTTACTAACGAATTTGTGAACGTTTTTTGAACGATACAATGGAGCTTCTTTCAAATTTAGTAAAAAATTAGCTTGTCAGCAATTGATATTCCTTCGTTTATTCGCAAATAAAAAGCATTGAATTCGCACGCCTCCCCTCTTAGTTTTACATTTTCTGAGTCATTTGTTTTTAATTGCATATCGTTTTTTTCATTTTTTATAATCATTTACTTTTTATTTTTCTTTCAAATTCACGATTTTTATTTAAAATTTGATACGTTGTATCGTGAAGTAATCTTGCGAATTCACTAGTATAAAGATATATTTATCTTTCGTATTAATTGAAAAGCATAACAAGAAAGGATGTAGCATCATGAACTTCAGAAAATGGCTGATCTTGTGTATGGGTCTAGTTGGAATTGGTTTTTTGTTTACCATTCCTACGCTATTTGCAGACGATAATACTGTAAAAGATCTCACTTTAACATCTAATAAAGTTGATTACTCTACGAATGAAACCATTAATCTTCAGATAAAAGATTCAAATAATCAAGATACCAAAGTCATTGTCCCTCTTCCCAAAACCGTTACCTTCGAGGGAACCGAAAACGGGGAAGCTACGGTTACAAATGATAAAGCGAATCAACAAATTGTTTTAGATTTTAAAAAAGGAGCAATTCATGACAACACGATTCGGCTTCATGTTGAAAGTGCTGGAACTTATGCATTTAAAGCTTATACAATTCGCGGCGATCAAACTGTGAACTCAAAGCCATTCATTATTCATGTAACAAAGCCAAACTCTAATGCTTCGGATCAACCAAGTGAGGACAATCAAGCAGATTTGAGAAAAGAAACGCCTGATAGTCTTATGCCTCGAAGTGTAAATGGTTCGAATCAAGAAGAAGCAAATAAAATCAAGCAGGCCTTAGCAAATCCAGAAACGTCCTTTAGTTTCAAAATTACAAAGTCTCCAGCAAATAATGCGATTTTTAAGCTCAGCAATGTCTCCTTATCACAAAACTACAAGGGATATAAAAGCATTAACATTACTTTACCAGCGGGACTTATGTTGCTAAAGAATTCCGCTAAACTACCAAGTGGTTCTGTATACACACAAGCTGGAAATTCTGTTTCCATTACAAACACTACTGGTATGCAAGCGAACGTTGTAACGACTTTTCTTGCTGGCCTTGAATTTCAATATAAAGCGAATGCTGTAACGGGAGGCAATTTGAAAATTGCTGTTGAGCAGGAATCCATTTCAAACTGGATAGACGATAAAGGAATTCCGCATTATTATGTCTTTGTTCCAAATGCAATACCTTGGCAAGATGCTTATAACGAAGCTAAAAAATTAAATTATCGTGGCTTAACTGGTTACCTTGCTACCATCAACTCGTTAAGTGAACATAACTTTATTTTTAATTCGATTGCTAAAGAACCTGGACTCCTTGGCGGAACAAGACTCGTTCATATGAATAACAGAAAAATATTAGATGATGCAAGTGTTCCAAGCACTCATTTTTCAAAAGATGTAACAATGCTAAACCCCGATCAAAAGGACTGGAAGGATATTAATCAGTGGTACTGGGCAGATGGACCTGAGGCGGGAACAGTTTTTTATAATACAAAAACATCAGATTCTGTTAAGGGTCCTGTTAAAGGTGTTTACAGTAATTTTAATACGGGTGAGCCGAATAATGGGCACGGAGTTGAAAATATTCTCCAGTTTGCTCAAAACGGAACAAAATTTTGGAATGATTTGCCGGATTCTCTTGGTTACTGGGCTTCTAATCACGGTTATTACGTGGAATTTAGTCAATATGGAAATCAAAAAGAAATCGACAATTCAAAGTCTGACCATGTGGAACCGCTCCCTGCTAAAGTAAAAGTTCAATATGTGGATAGCAAAGGATCACTATTAAGCTTTTCGAATGGAGGTGCTAATCCTAAACTGATTACGGGAGATATGAATGCGGCTTATAACGCGACAACACCTGCTTTTAAATTGATGAATATACAGGCAAAAACGGGCCCTTATTATTTGGATGAAACCAACTTGCCTAAAAACGGGACGGGAAAAATCACAAATAAGGAGCAAACCGTCACTTATAGATATACAACGGATTTATCGAGCATTGCTGCAAAAAATTCCACCATTTATGTTGGTGAAAGTTGGAATCCTAAAGATAATTTTGTATCTGCAAAAGATCGGACAGGTAAAACGATTGGTTTTAATAATTCTATGGCAAAAGGTACTGTGAATACTTCGAAAGCTGGAAAATATACGATCACCTATCAAAATGGACCTGCTTCAAAAACGATCACGATCACCGTTTTAACGGGAACTTTAAAATTTGTCAAAGTGCCAGAAATTATGAGTTTCGATAATCAAAAAATTTCTAACAAAATGACGGAAAGCAAGCGAACAGATGGGAATTGGAAAATGGAAGTGGAAGATACTCGGCCGAATAAAGTCAAATGGCGAGTGACTGCTCAGCTCCTCTCTCCTTTTACTAGTTCTTCAGGTGATAAACTCTCAAATAGCTTGGTCTTCCGAAAACCGGGACAGCCCGATCAACTGATCAGCACCACCGGTCAAGTTGATGTTTACGACGGAACAAGCAAACAAAATCAACGGAATTATGATGTTGGATGGAGTAATCAAGCTGGTCCGCTTCTAAAAATCACACCGGGTGAAGCCAAAGCTGATTCTTACACGGGACAAATTCGCTGGACTCTTGTGAACGCGCCCATTTAAAAACACAGGAAGGAAATCTAACCGATTTCCTTCCTGTGTCGCCTATTGAATGAAATTTTCTATTTTTTCTTCAATGGCTTCTGTTGTTAATCCGAAGGCTTCTTGTAGGTAATCCGGTGTTCCAACTTCACCAAATCGCTCGGATACGCCGATTCGTTTTAGCGGGATTGCCAATTGATGTTCTGCCATGACTTCCGCAACGGCGCTCCCAAGGCCACCTGTGATCGAATGGTTTTCTAGAGTGACAACAAATTTCTTTCCTTGGCATTCTTTTAGTAGCAAGGCTTCATCTAATGGCTTGATCGTAAACATATCAATTACTGTAAGCGAAACTCCCGTTTTTTCCAAACGATTCGCGACTTCCAAGGCTTCGTAAACGAGTTGTCCGGAAGCAACTAGTAGCCCATCTGTCCCTTCACGTAATACGTTGCCTTTCCCTAATTCAAACTGGGCATCAGCTGGGTAAATGTCGTGAACGCTCTTGCGATTTCCACGTACGTAATGGATTCCTTCGCGCCTCGAAAATTCGGCAATGATCCAGTCCATTTGTGTAGCATCACACGCGTCGCAAACAACGGAATAAGGAATACTGCGCATCAAAGCAACGTCTTCAAGGGTTGTGTGCGTGCCTCCGTTTGGTCCAACCGCAAAACCTGGGTCGGAACCGTAAATGTTGATGGTTGTTTTGGCGTAACCGCCTGAAAGATAAAGCTGGTCAAATACTCGTCTTGTTACGAATGGTCCAAATGAATGGATAAAGGGTGTAAAGCCTGCAATGCTAAGGCCTGATGCCATACCAACCATATTGGCTTCTGAAACGCCTACATTGATAAATTGATTGGGATGGGCTGCTGCAAGTTTATTCCAATTGCTAGCTGCACTCAAATCGGCATCAAGTGCGATGATTCGCTCATTTTTTTCCATCAATTTTTCTAAACGATTCACGACAACGTTTCGTAATTCAGCTCCGTATTCTTTTTTCGTGGATAATTCCATGGTCATATTAACTTTCTCCTCCTCTTTTACTCGTCGATTTGTTTTTCTAGTTCACGAATGGCTGATTCGGTTGCTTCAATGATTTCAGGCGAATTAAATTTAACGGAGTGAACTCCCGCATAATTTTCAAAAAATGGAACGCCTTGCCCTTTCACGGTATCAAGCACAATACAATTGGCTTGGTGTTTCTGGTTTTTAGCGATTTCAATTGCATCATCAATCATCGCCAGATTTTTGCCGTCCACTTTTTGTGTATAAAACCCAAATGCTCGCATTTTTTCTGCCAGGTCAAAATGTCGAATAATCGCTTCACTTTTGCCATCATTTTGACCTTTATTTTCATCAATAAAAACGATGCAGTTACTAAGTGCAGCATGGGCTAAATACTGAAAAGCTTCCCAGCATTGCCCTTCATTTAGTTCTCCATCACCAGTAATTAGATAGACATATTGATCTGTCGCACCTTCCCGCAAAAGTCCAGCTGCGATTCCTGTTGCGATGGAAGTTCCCTGCCCGAGCGAACCCGTTGTCGTGTCAACGCCGGGTGTTTTATTCCGGTCTAGATGGGAAGGTAAACGCGTTCCCCCATCGTTTAAAGTTTCGAGCCAGCTTTTCGGGAAGAAGCCGCTATTGGCAAGTGCGCTATATACGCCCGGCCCAGAATGCCCTTTTGAAAGCACTAAGTAATCTCGTTTTTCCCAGTGCGGTTCATCAGGCCGGTAGTTCATTTGTTTTCCGTAAAGGACGGCAAGCAGTTCAACAATGGACAAGGACCCACCAACATGTCCGTAGCCTCTTTTTAGTAGCATGGCAAGCACATCTTTTCTGATTCTTGCCGCAAAAGTATTTAAGTCGGGTTTCGTACTGATCATTTTCTATCCACTCCTTTATTTTTCACTCGCAATTTTGGATTTTTTTCCTTTCCAAGTGAGTAACAGCATGATCGCGAGAATGAGAATTAACGTGGCGATAAAGCCCCATGAGCCCGCCACTTTCGAGACGTTTCCAAGCAGAATTCCGGTAACGCCATAGTCTGTATCCGAGAAAGTCGAACCGGAAAAGCCGATGCCGCTCATAATTGGCAGTAAGAAAATCGGCATGAAGCTAATCAAGATTCCTTGAGTGAAGGATCCTAAAACGGCGCCTTTCACGCCACCACTTGCATTTCCGTAAACACCTGCTGTTGCCCCACAGAAAAAGTGTGGAACGACACCCGGAATGACAACGGTTGTCCCCATGAGAATCATCAAACCGAGGCTCACGATTCCGCCAACAAAGCTCGAAAGGAAGCCGATCAAAACGGCATTCGGCGCATATGGGAACACGATCGGACAATCAAGTGCTGGTTTGGAGTTTGGTACAAGGCGCTCGGAGATCCCTTTAAAGGCTGGAACGATTTCTGCCAAGATCAAGCGAACCCCAGCTAAGATGACGAACACGCCTGCTGCGAAGCTTCCTGCTTGTTGCAAGGCGTAAACGATGTAGTTCGTTCCACCGCCAAGTTTTGTTACATAACTTTGGCCTGCAAATAAAGCGACTAAAATGTAAAATACGCCCATTGTAATGGTGATGCTGACGGTTGAGTCACGTAAAAAAGCTAATCCTTTTGGAAAATTAATGTCTTCGGTTGATTTGATCTTTTTATTGCGACGACTCGTTAATTGCCCTACAAGTCCACTTACGGCATAACCAAAATCGCCGGTGTGTCCTAACGCGATATTGTCATTTTGAGTGATTTTCCGCGTAAATGGCTGGGCAATCGCCGGAAAAATCGTGTTGGCAAGGCCAAGTGCTAGGCCACCTGCGATGATCGCAAGTACATTATTCATGTCAATCGAAGTTACAATGACGGCAAGCATACAAGCCATGTAAAGTGTTGCGTGACCTGTTAAGTAGATATATTTGTAGCGCGTGATTCGAGCAATAAGTATATTAAAGGCCATTCCAAGAAGCATGATCAAGGCTGTTTTTGTTCCAAAAGTGGTCAGCGCTACTGCAACGATCGCTTCGTTATTCGGAACTACGCCTGTTACGTGAAAGGCATGTTGAAACATCTTTCCGAAAGGTTCAAGCGATGTTTGGATAACTCCTGCTCCGGCTGTTACGACAAGGAAGCCAACAAAGGTTTTAATGCCTCCGCGGATAATATCTGAGAAATGCTTTTTCTGTAAGGCAAGTCCTAAAACGGCAATTAAGGCAACTAAAATGGCAGGTGTGCTGGCAACATCGATGATTACTTTTAAAAATCCTGACATGAGTTCTCCCCTCCTTATAGTAGTCCTTTTTCCTGACAAACTTGTTTGACTTTTTCACGCAATTCATCAAGATCAATAATACTATCTAGCACCACAACTTCTCCCAAGTGAGCTGCACTATCTTCTAAATCTTTGGCAACGAAAAATACATCGGCGAGTTCAGGCGAAGCACTTCCCATATCGTAATGCGCAACTTCCACATCCGAGACGCCTAAATCGTTTAATACAGAATTGATATTCATTTCTACCATGAAGCTTGATCCTAGACCGGATCCGCAAACAGCTGCAAATTTCATTCTTCTTCCTCTCCTTCTTTTTCTTTCATAATTTGGATGATTTCAGTTTTTGTTTCTGCTTGAAGCAATTTATCTAAACTTTTTTTATCGGACAAAATTTTAGTTAGACTGGCGAGTGCGCGCAGATGCGCTTCATTATCAACAGCAGCTAAGCAAATAAAGATCGAGATAGGATGAGCTGCATCGTTTAACAGCAGAACGGGTTCCTTAGTTTTAAGCAGTGCCATCCCCATTTTTTTCACGCCTTCATCTGGTCTCGCATGCGGTAGCGCCACGCCTTTTCCAATATGAATAAATGCGCCATAATCTTTGACTTTTTGAATCATGGCTTGGATATATTTTTCTTCGATATATTCAGGAAGTAGCGGGCGAGCAGCTTCTGCAATAGCTTCTTCCCAGCTCCATTTTTCATCCGTTATTTGGATGTGATCTTCGGTTAATAACTCCGTTAACATCGGTCTTGAGTCCTCCTTGCTACTTGCGACTTTCATCATTTTACGGCTAAGTATTTTCGCTATCTTCTCTTTTGTCACTCCTTTCTTCAAATCAAAATAAGGGAGTAGCGTTTGGATGATTTCTTCAGGCGTCACAAGCGTCATTCCCGGGATAAGAAACGTTTCTTGCACCGCTTTTACGAGCTGATGTTTCTCTATCAGTTCCATGATCGGACGAATTTTAAATACGGGTTTAACTGTCTCTATTTTCACGCTAGAAAAAATCAACTGATAGGAGCTTGTTGGAATTTGTTCGAGCTTTTCCAGCGTAAACTGTGTGTGGAATGTAATAGTCGGGAATAGTCGCTTTAATTCGGCTTCCATAATCATGGAAGTACTGATCCCGTTCGGACAAATAATCAGTGCGTGAAGTTGCTCGCTTTGTTCTTTTTCTTCTTGATTTTGAATCGCCGCCCCAAAGAGTAACGCGAAGTATGCTTTCTCCCCTTTTGGAATAGGCCTGCCTACTAGCTTTTCTAGCGGAACGAGGGCTCTTTCTGTCAGCGCATAAATTTCAGGGTAATCATTTTCAACTTTATACAAAAATGGCTCTTCCATTTCGAGGCCGTAGTAAACGCGAAAATACGCGGGAACGAGGTGGCTAAACGTATCAAGTAACAATTTGCGGTATTCTTCAAAATGCACGGCGGCGCTTCTTTCCAGTTCTTGGAGCATTCTATTTGCGCAATCTAGCAAAAAATCAAAAACGGATTCTTCAAGCTGTCCTTGTGTCAAAGTTAGAAGCAAAATCGTCAAAAATTGTGTTTCTTCCTCATTTTCTGTATCCCATAGTTCCGAGGCGATTTGATAAACTGCAGTTTGCTGAATTCGCTTCGTAAGCCTTTCGTCAAAGTTAAGCTCCCCTTTGCCGCTCCGTTCTTTCAAAAGGCAAATCAAAATGTAAAAGCCTTCGAGGCGGCTCGGAATCATACTAATTGTGTGAAGCTCCGTCGCTTGTTCTAGCCTATCTCGTACTTTGGTATACTCCTCGAAATCGTGTGCATAAATCCAAGTAAAAAGCAGCCACTTTAGCTCCGAGCGCTCCATTAACGCATTGACCCAATGAAAGGCTTGTTTGCGGATTTCCCACTCAGCGCCGACTAAGAAAAAGCCTTGTTTGCGGTCATAAGCAAGCTCAATATTAGACGCGACTAGCAACTTACGCAGTTTTTTGATATCGGACAAAATCGTATTTTTACTGACTTTGAGAACACTTTGGTAATAAAAAACTGACAACTCCTGATAACAAGAAAATGTCATCAAATAAATCAACTTCACGCGTTCACTTTCCTCAAAATAAAGCGGACGATCTTTCAGTTGCACCAAGAAGTCAGGAAAATAGGATTTAGCTTCTTCCGAAATCGTAAGCCTCCCTTCGGTTTGTTCGAGCAGTGATTTAGGGAGATAGTGGTTAAATTCCTTCAAAAACTGCAAAAGTTTCTCTTCCGGTAGCCCGGTTAAACTAGCCGCTTCCTCAATGCGAATATGATTTACTGGAATAAGTTTGCTTAACTTGTAGCGCGACATCATCCATTACCTCCTAAATTTATTATAGTAAGAAAACGTTTTCAAATCACGATGTCTTTGGTACAAATCAGCATGCAAAAGTTGTAATTGTTGTACCGAACCTGTAGCACAATTTCTATCATAACAAGTAAGGTTGCAGATAGTGGACTTGAAAGCACAAAAAAAGCTGTTGCCGAGTTTGACAACAGCTTTTGTCTAAGTTTGGATTTAGTTTTTTGTTTGAAGCGATATGAAATTCTCCATCTTCTTCATAGAAGATTACTTTTGGAAATAACTTTGCTTATCATAGTATTTGCTTATTCTATGTTGTTCACTCTGCTTTGCTAAAAAGTTGTTTAGTGCGGCTTGTTGGAAACATTCAGACTAACATAGTTCTAAAAAGAATTGCCCGCAATTTCATCTTAGAAGCGGATAGTGAAAGATTATTGTTGCTCTATACGCATATCCTAACAAAATTTTAAACCATGAGTCACCTCATATTTTTTTCACAATAAACACTACAAACACTCAAGTAATTCTTTTGCTTCTTCAAAACAATAGAGGAACCCATATTCTAAACAATATTGATTAGTCATTCTCAAAAATCGTTTGCCTTCTTCTATCTGATTGTTTTCAATTTTAAATATTCCCATATGAAAATAAATTTCACCCTTAATTTTTTCCCATTTTTGTAAAGGTAAACTTTTGATAATTTCTATACTTTTATTAAAGTATTTTTCTCCCTTTTTCTTATCACTACTAAAAATATAGCAT
>NZ_JAATJW010000051.1 GCF_011800755.1 Listeria valentina | reverse complement strand
GATTCTAAGTGCCTATCTAATCAAAATATTATAGGTCGAAAAGAGCAAATGACTATTTAACGTATTAAAGTTGTTTGCTTTTTCATTTATTGTTGATTTTCTATAATAGGCAGATATAAAGTTCAAAATCTTAGTTTAAAGCATCACACCGACGCCACAATCATTTCAAGGCGTGTATACACAAATTTGTTACCTTCTAGCTTAAAATGGAAAGAGGATCTGCCTAAAGCTGGATTGTGGTGTTCTTCAAGAAAGAATTCTGTTTCAATTTAAGATCAGAAATATATGGTTAATTTTTTATGATACTTTCTTTACTTAACAGAATAGAAAGACAATTTATTTAGGCCTTAGGCTTTAAATGAAATATAAAGCAAACAAAGTTACTCTAACCATATAGGTTCTACTTTTTACCGCTCTTCTTTCTATAATTGCTGCATACGAATAACTTTTATAACAAATCTTGCTTAAAAAACAAAATTCTTAATATTCCTTTCAGCCGACAATGAAAGTGCCAATTCTTCATAGAAAAGTCACACAAAAAGCACTTATGTTTCTTGAAGAAACATAACGAATCTTATATGCACTTATAATGAGTTTATATTAGTGTTTTCTGCAAACGTGTTTAACATGTAGCCATGTAGATTAAAACTATATGAACAGTATTATTTTATGCTTTTATATTCAATTAATTCAGAACTATATATTATAACTCCGGCTTTTAAAGTCTAATTTTTAATTATCAAGTCTAGAAGCACATCACGATAGTTATAAATTTTTTGATACATTGGTCTATACCAGATTAACTAGCACAATAATATTCTGTTATCGATAATTTTATAAACAGAAAAATCTAAAATTAATACTGATTGTTTAATACAGTTTGTTGTTTTAATAAGTGTTTTTTAGCCAGCCTCTCACTTTTTAGAGGTTAGCACATTTCTTATCACGCCATTACTACTATTGAAAGGATGGTATAACATGCTTCATGAAACGATTGAATTCAAAGAGTGGCAATCAATTTTTTGGAAACCCAAGTCATATGATCACAATCAAATCTGTTATAGCAGCATAAAGCCAGAAGACAACAAGATTTTGCTTGTTAATCGAGGTACGCTTTTAATTCAAATTTCAAATCAACAAGGCGAAAAAATCAACACAGAGATTCTTGTGGAGGGGGATATCATCAATGTTGAAGCTCTGTTAGAATCTCCTCTCACTTGGGAAATACCAAATTTTATTCAATATCAAGTCACTGCACTTGGATCTGTTGAGATTTATGAAATTGAAAAAGAATTTTTATTATCACACTTATACGTTGATCCGCGAAAATATCATCGTTTATTTGAAAAGATTATCATTCAGCTTGTCAATATCTCTTTTTCAAACGTGATTTCAAATAAAAAATCACAAACTAAAATCGCTTGGGCTCTATATCGAATAGTTACAAAAGTTGGACAAGTAGCTGAAAAGGACACAAATTTGATTACTCTACCTCGATTCGTGACACAAGCCTTTCTGGCTCAAATCTCAAACACTGGTAAGGCTCGAACAAATGAAGTGATTAAGGATCAGGGATAATCATTCAGCGCAAAAACAAAATAATCGATTCCGACAAGCTCATCTCATATGTTAAACAAGATGTTCTTCCAGATTATTCCTTAGATAATCTATGCAACGATTAATTACCCAAATAAAAGATCCGACCTTTTTCCGAATGGTCGGATCTTTTTCACTTTACTTGAACTCTTACTAATCCGCAAAAATCCCTTTCTCTGCCGAAGTCACATCCATGAACCCTTCTAGCCTATCATAGTCTTCTAAAATTTTAAAAAAAGAACCACTGTAATCACAGTGATTCTTTTTTGAAGTCCGCATTAATTCACAATCAACACACTGCACGGCGCATGTTTTGTGACATAAGCTGAAGTGGAACCAAGTAGCATTCGCTCCACTGCATTTTTTCCTGTTCTTCCTAAAATAATTAAGTCCACTTTATTTTTCTTTGCATATTCAACAATTTGTTTACTTGCATCGCCTTCAACCGTTACTTTTTGAATTGGGCTTTTGGTTTCTGCATTTGCCACAAGCTGATTTAAATATGTCTCAGCTAACGTTTCAAATTCATCTGTTTCCGGTAAAATCTGATACTCTGGTGATAAATAAAATTCTTGATCATTTGGTAGCGATTGATCGACCACAGCAAGTAATGTGATTTCTGCTTTTTCTCCGTATGTTAGCGCCTCTGAAAAAGCGTGATAGGATTTCTCTGATCCGTCTACTGCTACTAAAATTTTACGTTTTTCTGTCATACGTTTCTCTCCTTAGTTGTCCTCAAATTCTTTGATTTCTTTTGTTAAAAAATAGGAAATAACCGTTCGAATAACAACGATTAAGCCTAACATCATGATATCTTTAAATGTCGGTTTTACAATGGTTTCAATGATATCAGCGGCGATAAGCACTTCTAAACTGAGCAGCACATAGCTTCCCAATTTATTTTTTACCGAGTTATTTGCCCTGACAATATCTTGTTTCTTCCCAGACCAAATAAGTTTTGTTAGTAAAAACCATACAACTTGCCAAACGCCGATCACTAAAATAAGGATCGAAATCAAGTTGAGAACTAAAACAATCCATTCCATCACCGGTAAAAGAAACCTCGTTAAGTTTTCGCTTAGTTCGAACATTGGCTGTCTCCTTTTTCATTATAATAGAAAAATTTTACTTTACTTTCAAGTTATACACTATTTACCACAATTTATTTATACAAAAACTTACTTGGCGCAAAATAAAAACAATCTGTGAATTTTAATAACTCACAGATTGTTTTAAAATACTGTCTTTGAACTAGTTTCCTTTTAACAACAAAATAAGTAAAATAATAACACTTGCGCTCATGCTGCTGAGATTCTTTTTCTTAATCAG
Organism: Listeria valentina; assembly: GCF_011800755.1. GTDB lineage: Bacteria > Bacillota > Bacilli > Lactobacillales > Listeriaceae > Listeria > Listeria valentina. Next base: position 13,652 of record NZ_JAATJW010000051.1, on the reverse strand, counting down.
GTTATGTATCAGTGCTGTACAAATCGTATAAACAACAGCCAAAACAAATAACAGATTCAAAATAACAGTATTCACGTAACGCCGCCTACCTCTTGTTTGCATTCGATTATTCTTGGCTTGTTTGATCACGTTCCATATCGACTGCACGAAACATTTGATTGTAGCGCTCTTCGTCTTCTTGATTATCGCGTACCACTTTTGCTACGGTAAACGCTGAAGAAACAAGTCCAATGGAAGCCATGAAGTAATAGCCCTTAACCATCAGTGGCTCTTTTAACGTAATCAGTCCAATAATCATTAATGCGAGGAAAGCTAAAAAGGCTCCCCATGCCAGCAATACAAATGCTGGTGAATTTCGATAAGCTTTTCTTTTCATCTGTCTTCTCCTTTTTTGTTCGTTATTTACGTCATTAGTTTACCATATCTATTGACGTTTTAATGTGACAACTTTTTGACACTTTTTATTTTTTTACATAAAAACAATAAATACTATCAAAAAAGTTGAGCGCACGGGTGCGCTCAACTGCTCTCTTATTCCGTTTTCTTGCTTAACCGGTTTTGCATCTCGCTTTGTTCCAAAAAGCCTTGGTAGGCCTCTTTGTAGCGCTCCACATTCCCCTTAATTGGTGTAAACGTTTTTCGAAGCGGATTGAATTTCATCAAGATTTCTGCTGATTTGCTGCCTTCTATCGCTTGAATCGCACAAATGAACGCTCCAAATGCTGGTCCCTCATCCAGTGCGAGCACCTCCATCCTCGTTTCAAAAACATCTGCAAACATTTGCAGCCAAAGCGGATTTTTGACCACGCCGCCCGTAATACGAAACGTTTGGATCGCCTCACCAAGTTCCATTTGATCGTAGACATTTTTAAGTGAAAAGGTTACACCTTCAAGAACCGCGCGAACAATATCCTGACGCCTGTGATTAGCCCTTATTCCAGTGATTGACGCGCTCAAATAGGGATTAAAATAAGGGCTGCGTTCACCGAATAAATACGGACTAAAGCGAACCCCATTCGCCCCAATTGGAACTTGCGCAAGCTCGCCCGTCAATTCTTCAAAATCTTCATTGGGCGCGAAAACCTTTCGAAACCACTCGAGTGAATAACCCGCAGATAAGGTTACCCCCATTTTGTAATCCCATCCTGAGATGACGGAATTAAAATAATGATACTTTCCCGTCACTTCACTGGTCGGTCGTGAATAGGCTAACACCACGCCCGATGTCCCAACAGAAATCAATCCTTGTGTTTCTGGATGACTGATATTGCCGAGCGCTCCGCAGGCATTATCAGCCCCGCCAATCACAATCCGCACTTCCCTTTCTATGCCAAATTTTTCTTGAAGCGCTGGTTTAAGTTTTCCAACAACCGCCACCGATTCCACGACTTCCGGACATTGCTCAAGTTTGATTCCTAACTCTCGAAGCAACTCTTCATCCCAAGCATGGCGCTTCACATCATACAAAATAGTTCCAGACGCATCTGAGCGATCCGTGAAAACCTGCCCCGTCAAATAGTAGACGAGGTAGTCTTTTGGCATCATAAATTTCCATGTTCGCTCAAATAATGCTGGTTCGTTGCGCTTGACCCACAAAATTTTAGGTAGCGTGAAGCCTTCCAAAGCGATATTTTTTTCAACTTGCAGCAAATGTTCCGCATATTGTGCCTTCAAAAATTCCACTTCCGCCACCGTTCGCGTATCATTCCACAAGATGGCATTTCGAAGTGGGCATCCCGTTTCATCTAGCAAGACCAAGCTATGCATCTGCCCAGAAAACGAGATTGCTTCAAGATCGCGCACAAGCTCAGGCGCTTCTAATAACAACTGGCTGAAAGCCTCATCAAATGCTTGAAGCCAGTCCTGCGGGTTTTCTTCGCTATAATGCGGTTGCTCGGAAATAATGCTGAACGGGCTCGTTGTCGTAGCTAAAATCGTCCCGTCGCTTTGTGCCGCTATCATTTTAATGGAACTAGTTCCTAAATCGACTCCGACGTAACACGCCAAATCACTCACTCCTTTTTAAAGAATTTCATATTCTGTGAAAGCATAATAATCATCCGTCAAATAATCTGTCGCTTCGTGAACGTAATTAGGCATGCGCTGCATTTCAAAGGTGATTCCTTGATATTTCGTCATGCGCTTGCCATCGTTAATGGGTACCGGGGCTGTGACTTTATTGGCGGTATAAATCACACAAGCTTCTTGATTAGAACGAATCACTAGCTTGTTCATTTCCGCTTCATCTGTGAGCTCAATTTTTGCCACTTCGGGATTATTTGGTTCTTCAAAGCAATATGCTAAGTCAATTCCATCCGCACAAATTTCCGATAACTCGGTTCCAAGTTCGAAAGCTTTCCCAACCTGAGCACGCGAATTAAAATTAAACGGCGCATATTCTGGATCTCCAACACGGAAGTCTATATATTCTTCCGTTGGCACGAACGCATCATCAATCAGCTGCAACCTCGAATCTGCGGTTTTCAATTGATGCGTCTCGATAGTTGCTTTATCTTGATTCAAATTAAAAAAAGCATGATTGGTTAAATTGCAAATCGTCGGTACCTCTGCTGTGCCATACATCTCGATGCGAAATCGGTTGTTCTCGAGCCGGTAAACGAGCCGAAACGCCATCTTTTCATAAAGCGACTCCGCGTCATCCACTAAATAAAGCTCATAGGCAGAATCATCCAATTTTCGTACCTGCCACTCTTGAAATTGCAAACCGTTTCGGCCACCATGCAAGTGAAGATCCCCTTCATTACAATCAAGTGCCACTTTTTCCCCAGCAAAATTGGTATAAAAAGGCGGAAAAGTTCGTCCGGCATTTCGTCCGATCGTAGCCCCTAAAAAGTAAGGATTCGTTCGATACTCGCTTAAGTCCGCATAATGAATTAAATAATTGGTATTCGTTTTCTTGTTGACCATCTTCGTCAAGCAGCCACCTTGGTCGATAAACTCGATCCGCACTGCTTCATTTTCGATTTGATAAGTTTTCATGCTTCCCTCCAAAAAACAGACTTGAACTTAAAATAAGCCCAAGTCTGCCAAATCATTATTTCGTCACGCGTTCAATATTTGGATTGGTAAAAATATCGCTTGGATCATCACTTGGCGTCGAAAATTCAGAAATAATGGCTCCTTCTTCGCCGGCTTGAAACCAGTGAAGAGTGTCCGGTTCGATCGTGTACTGTTCACCAGGATTCAGCTCAATTTCGTGCCTAACCGTATAATAAGCTTCTTGCCCCGCCGGAATCGTACTTTTGATGGCTGCCGTATTTTCCTCGCCTTCCACATAAAGATAGACTTTTCCTTTGCGACAGCGGAACGTTTCACGCTTTCCTTCGATTTCCAGATGCGCTCCTCGGCGCGGGTGACGGTGTTCTGGGCAAGTTTGTCCAGGAAGCAAAACCATCTCCTTTGCGCAATATGTGTCGTTATTGACGTAAACGATCAAATTTAAGCCTTCCGTCTCCAAGCGATTTAAGCCAAAGTCCGCATAATCAATGTTTTTTAGCTCCTCTTCCGTAAAAGCAATCCCCGAATCTAGAAAAGCTTGCTTTATTCGCGCTTGATAATCCATTTCCTTCCACTCCTAAATATTAATTAATTTTAAGTTCATCCCAAGAAATTTCGTCTTCTTCTTTTTCTTCCACAATGATTTCCGCATTTGGATCCACTCGTTTTTTAAGAATCAAGATGGAAACGGCTGTTACAAGTGAACCAATCAAGAGTGCCGCAAGGAATGCCCATGGATGCGTCATCGTTGGGACAGCGAACATGCCGGAAGCTGGAATATGGCTATCTGCTCCCCATAACATGCTTAGTCCACCACCAACAGCGCCACCAATCCCCGTTGCGAGTACGCAGCGCAATAAGTCATTTAAAACGATCGGGAAGCAACCTTCCGTAATTTGACAGATTCCCATCGGAAATGCTGTTTTCAAAGTTTCCACTTCTTGTTTGTTAAAGATATTTTTGCGAACCACTTTGCCTAAGAAAAATGCAATCGTTAGTCCAAATGGTGTGACCATAGAAGCTAAAATGAGTACCGTGATCGGTTCATAGATTCCTTCAGAGAACAGTGCGAACACAAAGGCAAACACCACTTTATTGATGGCTCCACCATAGTCAATTGAAGCGAGCACGCCGATAATCGCCCCATAAACAAAGAGTGACGACGTATTCAAGTTTCCTAAGTAACTCGTCAATAATTCAGTAAACCACGTGATCGGTGTTCCAACCACATAATACATCACAATTCCCGCAAGTAGCGTACTGATAAATGGAATCACAAGCGTCGGCATAAGCCCTTCCATCCAGCTTGGAACCTTAATGTAAGTAACTAATAAAACAACAATAATACCTGAAATATAACCGCCTACTAAGCCACCAAGAAAGCCTGTACCAATTCCATTTGCAACCATCCCGACAATTAGTCCGGGCGCAATCCCTGGTTTATCCGCAATCGAATAAGCAATGGCCGTTGAAACAATCATCGGCAATAAGCCCAGCCCGTATCCTCCCATTGTCGTTAAGGCGTCAGGAAAGGAAAATCCATCCTTGAAACTTTCGATATTTGCTCCACCTGTCATATTCCCAATGGCAAGCAAGAAACCAGAAGCCACTATGATCGGTAGAAAGAACGAAATGGCTGTCATGAGATGCTTTTTAAAACCGATATTTTTAAGCGCTTTCATTGTTTTACCTCCTAAAAGCAAGGCACATTGGTTTCCGTAACGCACCTTGCTTATTTTTTTGTTTTAAACCTGTTCTACTTTTTCAATGAGTTTAGTTGGTGATTTAACGACTAAACTTGTTGGAACTTCTACAATTTTTTTATCCTTGAACCGTTCGCGGCCGTTAACTTTGATGTCCGCTGCAATGATCACGATATCCGCCGCATCAATATCTTGCTGAGTAAGCGCATCTTGTGTTCCGGCAAGGCCTTGCGTCTCAATATGAATTTCGTGTCCCCTGCTTTCCGCTGCTTTGGAAAGCTTTTCTTTCGCAATATAAGTGTGGGCAATACCCGCTGTGCAGGCTGCAATACCAACAATTTTCATCAGTCCAACCTCCCTTGTTTCTAGTTAAAATAATGTTTTGCTTGATCAATCGAATTAAACAGTTTAATTTTTTCAAGTGCGACTTTTTTCGTTTCTTTCATGCAGTCAGGAAAAAGTACGTTTGGTTCGCGAATTTCGGAGTTACCACTATTCAAAATTTCCCGAAGCTTATTCGCAAAAACAATCTTGATGTCGCTTGAAATATTGATTTTGTTTACCCCCATCGTGACTGCTTTGGCGATTTCTTCATCTGGATTACTAGACCCGCCGTGTAAGACAAGCGGAATGTCCGTTGCTTTTTCAATTTCTTCTAAAATATCGAGGCGCAATTTCGGATCAACGTCTTTTGGATAAATGCCGTGTGCAGTTCCGATCGCAACCGCTAAACTGTCAACGCCTGTTTTATCAATGAAATCTTGAGCTACTTTCGGATCCGTATAAATTACTTCACTAACGCCGCCTTCAACCGTGTTCCCCGTGTCGCCGATCGTTCCAAGTTCCGCTTCAACAGAAACCCCCACCGGATGAGCTGCCGCAACCACTTTTTTCGAAATCTCAATATTTTCTTCATAAGGTAAATGAGAAGCATCAATCATGACTGACGTAAAACCAAGTTGAATCGCATGAATCACTTGTTCATAACTTGCTCCGTGGTCCAAGTGGATACAAACTGGCACTTTAGAATGATTCGCCAAATATTTCACTTGATCCACAAAACTATCCGTTAAAAAGCTTAATTCATCCGGGTGAATCGCAATCATAACTGGTGATTTTGCTTCTTCACACGCTTCCATTACCGCATTTAAAAGCTGTCCAGATCCAGCGTTAAACGCAGGAACCGCGAACTTTCTTTCTTTTGCTACCGCCATAATTTCTTTTCCAGATACTAACATAATTTCCTCTCCTACTTTCCTTTTGTATTTTATTTATTGGTAATCAGTTGATACATTTCATCGACTGACGTAACTCCCTTTAAATCATCTAAAAAGTCTTCATCTGCGAGTAGTGTCGCCACTTGTTGTAGCAGCAAAACATGCGTGGTATTGATGTCTGAGTCCTTCACTGCAAACAAAATGACTACTTCAACATCCTCACCGTCGAGCGTTTCCCACTTGATCGGTTTTTCTAGCGTAGCCACCGCAATCGTAGTCGTCTCAACCGAAGCAGATTTCCCGTGCGGAATAGCGATCCCTTGGCCAATACCCGTTTCGCCTTCGAGCTCGCGCAGATATACATCTTCTAAAAAGGACGTTTCATCTGCAATATAGTGATTTTCATGGAGCAAATGAATGAGTTCCTTTAGAATCTCGTCTTTATTTCCCGCTTTAGAGTTAATCAAAATCAGTTCTTTATGAATGACTTCTTCTAATAACACCTTTTCCATAATTAAGTCTCCTTTAGCATGTAATTAATTTTCTGTATATCTTGGCTCGTTAATAACGGACTTATTGTTAAAACTGGAAGATTTACCGCATCTAGTGGAACCCGCAAAGTTGAAAGAATCAAATCGATGTTCTCGTTTAAAAATGCCTTGTTATTTTTCATCTGTCTTTGACTCATCGTAGCTACGATATTGATATTTTGAACATTCTTCTCCAAGCGAATCTTCAACAATTCCGAAGTGCCAATCCCTGTTGAACAAACGAGCAGCACATTTTTGGCTTGGCTTTTACTTAACTTATACTTTTCAAAGTACAGCGTAAGATAACCAATTTCTTCCTCATTGATTTTCGTTTCAAAAGTCAATTCCTTATTGATTTCTGCAATAATCGCTTTGAGCTTATAAAAAGTATCTCGATATTCCACTTTCTCTTCCTCTAGCAAATTGTTTTCTACCGTGATACCGCTTCTAAGCCGACTAAGCATCGGAAGCGTGTGCTGATAAATGTCTTCATAAAGTGAGCGGCAGCTTGGCAAGAGTGACTTATCCGAGATGCTAAAAAAACTAGTGATCAACTGATTGGAAATTAATTCCGCTAAACTTTTGTCTACATTACTGCTTTCTCTTTCTTGGATATTAATCGAATATAGATTTTGGAAAATAAAGAATTCTTCCATTTCACTTAATTCAAGATTCAAATAGCATTCAATATTGCCTTTAATTTGCCTAGCTACTTCAGCAAGCCGCCTGTTGGTATGAAGCAACTGTAACTCATCTACTTCCAGTGGTTCCTGCCTTTGAAGATAACTAACATCTCCTTCACGATACCGTTTCAGCAACATATAAATATGCGTATAAAGCGTAATATCATATGGATAATTAATGGTTTCCCCGATCGACTCCTCGAGAAGCGCTAATTGTTTATCTAGGAAATGCTTATCAAATTCGTTCAATTCAATCCCAATTTCCCCAAGCGCATTCAAGTTGTGTGTTTCCAGAATAATTTCGTGAATTGCCTTACGAATATCTTGTTCCTTCCCCTCAATCCAAACATAATCCAGATTCATTCGAAGTTTAATGTGATAAACAAGCAGTCGCTCTTCCAGTTTTTTCATCAGTCGTTCCGCCGTACTTTCACTCACATACTCAAATTTAAAGGCTTCACGACTTTTTTTGTTAGGATGCTTATACATTAACGATAGTAATAAGTCATTCAACTGATTTTCTTCCTTATAGTCAATCGACTGCTGAATATTGATATTAATAAATGCCGGGTTCAAAATATAGCCTTTCCCCGTTTCGGATAAAATGAGAGGTTTTTGATAATCACTTTGTGCAATATCATTGATTTTCTTCACTAATCGGTAAATGGTTTTGTTTGAAACGAAAAGTTGACTGGCTAACTCACCTGCAGAAGTGAACGTTTCATAATTTAATACATTTAATACGTTATTCTCGTTTGTACTAAAAATCATTCCAACCACCTCACAGTTATTATTATAAGACCTTTGTATGCGTTTACACGTCAATCTATGTCCATAGAGACGGACAATCCCTCAGAAGTGGTTATGGCCTCGCTTACATACATCTAAATTTATATTATTTTACATTTATAATTATAATCAAAAATGACTCTATTAAGAACCCCCCTAGTCTCTCATAAATACGTAGGCATAAAAAAAGCTACCAATTCTCTTCCATTGGTAGCTTTCCTCAATCAATCTAAAGTAATTCCGTTCAATCGTTCTACAAGCTGATAATTTTCACGAGGACCTGTGCTATCAGGTGCGCGATCCAAGCTTGCTATTTGCTGCATCTCTTCTTCTGTTAACTTAAAGTCAAAAATCGCAAAGTTTTCTTTGATCCGTTCCAAATGCGTCGACTTCGGAATGGCCATATTCCCAAGCTGAGTTTGCCATCTCAAAATCACTTGCGGAACTGTCTTCTCATGTTTCCGTGCAATAGCCGTCAAAACAGCATCTTCAAAAATGCCATCCTTCCCTTGATTAAACGGGCTCCAAGCTTCAATCGCAACATCAAAATGAGCCGCCGTATCACGTTGCCATGCTTGCCCGCGATATGGATGGAGTTCAATTTGGTCAAGTACCGGTTTGACTTCTTGATTTAAAATTAAATCCGCTAGCCTTCCCGTTGAAAAATTAGAAACACCAATTGCTTTCACTTTTCCTGCCCGATAAAGTTCCGTTAAAGCCCGCCATGCCCCATAATAATCACTATAAGGTTGATGAATTAAAAAGATATCCAAGTAATCCGTTCCAAGCTTTTTCGTCGAGCGCTCAAAAGCACGCATCGCCCCGCCATAACTCGCATCCGTAATCCAGAGTTTCGTAGTCAAAGTGATTTCACTTCTTGGAATGCCACTTTTTTGAATGGCCCGACCAACCGCTTCTTCATTCAAATAAACCGCAGCCGTATCAATCAACCGGTAACCCGTTTGAAGCGCATGTAAAACCGCTTGTTCTGCCTCATCTTGATCCGTGATTTGAAACACGCCAAACCCAAGCACCGGCACCTTTAATCCATTATTTAAAGTTTTATATTCCATCATAAAGACTTCCTTTCTTAAATTCGCTCCTGCACCGTAAGATGAACCGTATCGCCAATCGTTTTCCCGATTTTCGCGCGGATATCCTTTCGAATACCTAAAATATAACAAACCGAGCCATCTGGATTTTTAACACCCATATTCACGATGCTTCCTTCATAAGGTACGCCATCAAATGTTGCCGCAACTTTCACACGACCTTTCCCGAATTCCTCTCGTACATCATATGGAAATACCGTATAAGCACCGCCTTTTCCAACTTCTGCTTCATAAATTTCCGAATCAAATTCATATACTTTTTCATTCATCAAAGCAAAACCTCCTATTTCTTGCTTGGGGCAATTCCCTTAACAATAATTTCTGTCCATTCTTCCGTATACGGCAAAATTTTATCATAGATTTTTGGATTTGAAATCCCTTCTACGAGGGCCTCGAAAAACAGCATCAAAAACTCATCGGAATATCTTAAATCAACTTTTCCTTCCTTGCGCCCGCGGTGAAATAAATCAAGCATAATGCTGAAACTTTCTTTTGTATAAGCTTCCATTAATAGCGACAAATCACGATTTTCTTTTTGCGTATAATAGCCCATCAAATCCATGTAAAACTGATGTTCAATCCGCTCCAAATAGCGAATCTTGTTTTGACTCATAGCAATCAAAGTCTCTTCAAATGGTCGCTCTTCCGCCATAATTTCTTTCGCCGAATCCGCCATATCTGTCATAAACTGGATGAACACTTGGTGAATCAAATTATCCTTGCTCCCAAAATACTTAAAAATCGTAGCTTTACTAATTCCCGATTGTTTGACGATCTCATCCACCGTAAGCCCTTCAACCCCATTAGGAGAATTCATTAAATCAAAAGTAGCGGTTAAAATTTGCTTTCTTTTTTCTTTGCTGCGCTTTTCAAATCCGTTCATTACTCTTCAACCTCTCATTTATATAATAAACCATTAATCTTTTTTTAGTTCAGATTATTTTCTCTTCCTATTATATAGTTCATTTAATAAACTATCAAGTAGAAAACAGTCATAAACTTTATCAAATTTTCAATTGACAAGTGCTAAGAAATGGAATATTATTGACCTGAAAACAGAATTGCAGTTTACTAAATAGAAAATATGGGTAATTTTAAACTTAAGAAACTCATTTCGTTCTATTTTATCATCAAACCCGAAAAAAGGAGTATCAAAAATCATGGCAGAAATTGTAAAAGTCGAACATCTACAAAAGAAATTCGGTAAATTCCAAGCATTATCCGACGTTTCATTCACCGTAAATCCAGGAGAAGTTCTTGGCTTCATCGGCCCAAATGGAGCAGGAAAATCCACCACCATTCGCACATTGCTTGGTATCATTCATCGCGACGGAGGACGGGCAGAAATTTTTGAGAAAGACGTTTGGAAAGACAGCCTTGAGATTCATAAACGCATTTCTTATGTTCCAGGTGACGTTGCGCTTTGGGGCAGCTTAACTGGTGGAGAAATCATTGACTTGTTCATGAAATTGCACGGAAACGGTGATAAAGCCAAACGTGATGCGCTCATTCAAAAATTCGAACTGGATCCGCGCAAAAAAGCTAAAAATTACTCTAAAGGAAATCGGCAAAAAGTTGGCTTAATAGCTGCACTGGCAGTAGATTCCGACCTGTATATTTTTGACGAACCGACATCGGGACTTGACCCACTCATGGAAGCTATTTTTCAAGATGAAGTCGAAAAAATCAAGCAGGCAGGAAAAGCGATCATTTTGTCTTCACACATTTTGAGCGAAGTGGAACGCCTCGCGGATAAAATCGCCATCATCCGCCAAGGAAAAGTCGTAGAAACAGGAACACTAGCTGAACTTCGCCATCTAACTCGCTCCACGATCACCGTTCAAACCAAAGATGACGTAGCGACATTTAAAAACTTGGATGGCGTCCATGATTTTGTCCAAAAAGAAAACGAAGCGACCTTTTCAGCGGATCAGCCAGCAATGAATGAAATTTTAGCAACGGCAGCCAAACTGGGCGTAATGAAATTCGAATCCGTTCCGCCAACACTTGAAGACTTATTCATGCGGCATTACGAAGCATAGGCGATTCGGAGGAGGGAAATTAGAATGAATGAGAAATTTTCACGTTGGATGCTATTATTCGTCCAATATTTAAAACGAGACTGGAAGAAAATTATTTTTTGGGTAGGCGGACTTGGACTCTTTTCCGGCGCTTATGTTCCCGCTTTTGAAGAAATCAGCAAAGGGACGGGCTTAATCGGCATGTACGAAACGATGCAAAACCCGGCAATGATTTCGATGGTCGGACCAACCCCTGTTGCAAGAGCTGGGGATTATACCCTTGGCGCAATGTATGCCAATGAAATGCTACTTTTTTGCGGTTTATTTGCAGCTGTGATCTCGATACTGCACGTGGTCAGCCACACACGCAAGGAAGAAGAACTTGGACTCACCGAACTTGTGCGCTCATTTAGCGTAGGACGCCAAGCGAATTCATTCGCCGTCATGAAAGAAACCTTTCTAATCAACTTGTTACTTGGCGTTACGATCAGCATCATCATGGCAAGCTTTGGCGCGGATACCATCACGATGGAAGGCTCATTTTTATTTGGCTTTTCCGTAGCCGGGGCAGGACTTCTTGGCGCAGCGATCGCGCTCTTTTTCGCTCAAATTATGCCGGCATCATCGGGCACAACGGGAGCCTCGCTTGGCTTCTTAGGTTTACTTTACATCTTGCGGGCAGCGACCGACACGACCAATGTGGATTTATCCGCATTTAACCCTATGAGTTGGACGTATCTCACCTACCCTTTCACAGAAAATAACTGGTTGCCTTTAATTTACCTGCTCATTTTCGTGATCGCAGTCAGCGTTATTTCGTTCTTGTTAGAAAGCGGGCGCGACATGGGAGACGGCTACTTGCCACAGCGCGAGGGTCGAAGCGAAGCACGGCGCGGACTACTATCCGTTCGTGGCTTACTCACCAAGTTAAACAAAGGCATCACAATCGGCTGGCTAATCGCTTTTGTCGTCATGGGCGCTGCATACGGCTCGATTTACGGCGACATGCAATCCTTTTTAGAAGGAAACGCATTAATGAAGCAGATGTTCAGCAGTTCGCACATTTCGCTTGAAGAATCGTTCACGGGGACCATTATGATCGTTCTCGTCTCCCTATCGGCGATTTTACCGATTGCGATCATGAACCGCCTTTTCACAGAAGAAACGCGCGGACGTTTCAGCCAAATTTTTTCGACAAAAGTCACACGCGCAAAGCTTTACTGGACGAGCGCCATTTTAGCGACTTTAGCAGGTGTACTAGCTCTATTTCTTAGCGCAGGAAGCTTAGGTGGGGCTGCACTGTCTTCGATGGGAAATGGTACAAAAATGAACTTTGGCGATTTCCTTGGCGCCGGCTTCAACTTTTTCCCTGCGATTTTATTTTTCATTGGCCTCGCCGGCTTATTCCTAGGCTGGCTACCTAAACTTGGAAAACTCGTTTACATTTATTTAGGCTATTCATTTATGTTGAATTACTTCGGCGGGATCCTTGACCTTCCAGACTGGTTCTCAAAAACTGCTGTCCAATTTTGGTTCCCGCAACTTCCGGGTGAATCCTTCGATTTACCTACTTTCCTAACTGTTACGGCAATCGGGATCGTGTTGCTTGTGCTCGGATATATCGGGTATAAACACCGGGATTTGGTTGAAGGAGATTAATCTTTATACGTCAAAATAAAACATGTAGTTGAGGCTTGCTTGATCGAGCCTTAGCTACGTGTTTTTTAATGGAGCGGAGCAACTTTTGAAGCTTAGACGTTTGGTGAGCATTTGGAACAATCGTTATATGATGGTTAATTAAAAGAAAAATTCACAAAATATCCACAGATTTTTAAATTGCGATCTGGTGATCTTAAATGAGATTCGTCCTAGCGTCCTCCATTTACCAGAATCGAGGATGTTTTTTACGGAAGATGAGGAGGAATGCTTACTGCAAAATTGACAGGCTCTACTAAAAAATTGTCTAACTGAAAAGCATCAACAATCATTAATTTGGGAATTTCTTTGTAGTAATCAAATACACGATATATTCTATACTGTTCCTTCCTCTCCTCTAACTTAATTAATTCATTTTTGGACATAAAAAAAGGGGTATTCATATCTCCGCTTGTAGTCTTGACTTCAATATAAATTGGAACAATTTTTTTAGTTTCATTTATGAAATCATAAGAAACAATATCATACCCATGGCCATCTCCTTCAACTTTTGATACATGCTTAATTTCATCTATATACTTTCTTAAATTTGCCGAATTAGCTAATCTTTCTTTTTCAAAATTCAACACCAGTTCCTCTCCAGCCAATCCTACTGATGTATTTTGTTCAGTTAACTTTTGATAATCATTTTTCCTTATGTTTATACTGGATTTACTGTTCTTTGGACCTTGCTCATTTAATTTTACTCTATCTACTAGTCTAAGTTTTTTTAATTGCTCATATTTTTTAGATCGATTAATATTTTGTTTTCTAATCCTCTCTTTAAAGTTTTGGTCATTTAATATATATTCAATCGAATCCGCTATCCAATCATTTTTCTCTTTAATTAATTTTGATTTTAGTTCGCTTAGAATTTCTAACAT